>CAXQPB010000127.1:0-25305 GCA_964225545.1 Candidatus Nitrosopumilus sp.
GGACGAAACGGAGGCGAGATCGTGACAACCCCGGCGCATTTCATGGTTCTCAGCGCCATGCTCTTCGCGATCGGCGCAGTAGGCGTGATCACGCGACGCAACGTGATCGTGATGTTCATGTCGGTCGAGATCATGCTCAACGCCGCCAATCTGGCCTTCATTGCCGTGGCCAACTATCTGGGCAACATGAACGGCCATGTCGTCGTTCTCCTCGTGATGACCGTGGCTGCCGCAGAGGCCGCGATCGGTCTGGCCGTCATCCTCGCGATGTTCAGGAACCGAGAGACCGTCCGTGCCGACGAGATCGGCCTGCTGAGGTATTGACGAGATGGCTGCGCCGCACGCCCACGAGGTCGCCAGGGCGGCCGTCGAAACGGTCGACTTCCTGCGCTGGATCCCGGCGGCTCCGCTCGCCGGGTCCCTGTTTCTCATGCTCTTCGGGCGCCGACTGCCGCGGCCCGTCGTTGGCGCCGTGGCCTGCGCAGCGGTGCTCGGTGCCTTTGCGCTAACGGTGACGGCGTTTCTTCAGGTCGCCGGCGGCGCAGCCGGGACCGTCCTGCACGACCATATCTACTCATGGATCCATCTCGCTGAGCTGGACGTGTCTGCCAGCTTCAACCTGGACGCGCTTTCAGGGACGATGTGCCTGGTCATCACCGGGGTCGGCTTCCTGATTCACGTCTACTCGACCGGCTACATGTCCCACGACCCGGACCACGCGCGCTACTTCGCCTATCTCAACCTCTTCACCTCGGCGATGCTCGTGCTGATCCTCGCGGACAGCCTGCCGCTGATGTTCGTCGGCTGGGAAGGGGTCGGGCTGTGCAGCTACCTGCTCATCGGCTTCTGGTACACCGACCCCGCCAAAGCCTCGGCCGGCAAAAAGGCGTTCGTCGTCAATCGCATCGGTGACGCCGCGTTCATCCTCGGCATGTGCGTCCTGTTCTGGGCGATGGCCGATCTCGGCCGGGCGAGCCTGGTGTTCTCAGACCTCAATACGGCCGCGACGAAGCTCGACTCGGGGATCGTCCTGACGGCGGCCCTGCTGCTGTTCATTGGCGCGACCGGAAAGTCCGCGCAGATTCCGCTCTTCGTATGGCTGCCGGACGCGATGGCAGGCCCGACGCCGGTGTCGGCGCTGATCCACGCCGCAACGATGGTCACCGCCGGAGTCTACCTGATCGCGCGGCTCTCCGGCCTGTATGTCGAGGCACCGGTGGCGCTGAATGTCATCGCCGTCGTCGGCGCCCTGACCGCGTTCTTCGCGGCGACGGTCGGCCTGGTCCAGAACGACATCAAGAAGGTGCTCGCCTACTCGACGGTCTCCCAGCTCGGCTACATGTTCCTCGCCTGCGGGGTGGGCGCGTTCGGAGCCGGGATCTTCCACGTCGTCACGCACGCGTTCTTCAAAGCGCTGCTGTTTCTCGGCGCGGGCAGCGTGATTCACGGCCTGCACGAGGAGCAGGACATCCGCAAGATGGGCGCGTTGCGGTCGAAGATGCCGGTCACGTGGGCGACGTTTGTTGTCGGCACGCTCGCG
This sequence comes from Candidatus Nitrosopumilus sp., assembly GCA_964225545.1. GTDB lineage: Bacteria > Desulfobacterota > Binatia > UBA1149 > SPBQ01 > SPBQ01. Next base: position 1,541 of record CAXQPB010000127.1, read on the forward strand.
ATTGCCGGCGTACCGGGGCTTTCGGGTTTCTTCTCGAAAGACGAGATCCTCGCGGCGACATTCGACAGCGGGCATCACGTGCTCTGGGCGATCGGACTTCTCGGAGCTGCCATGACGGCGTTCTATATGACCCGGCTCGTCGTGCTGACGTTCTACGGTGAGTATCGCGGCGCCCCGGAAGTGCTCGAGAAGGCACACGAGAGCCCGGCTTCGATGACCCTGCCGCTGGTCGTGCTCGCGATCCTGGCTGCAGTCGGCGGCTACATGGGCGTGCCGCACGTCCTCGGAGGACACAATCAGTTCGGCGAGTTCCTCGCACCGGTTGTCGGCCACCACGAGCTGCACCTCAGCCACGGCACCGAGCTCGGCCTGATGGCGCTGTCCATCGGCGCTGCGCTCGGCGGGATCCTGTTCGCCTGGAGACGCTACTCCGCCGGAGTCACCCCCGATGAACGCTTCGAGGAGTCGCGCCCGGATCTCCACGCGCTCCTCGGCAACGCCTACTACGTCGACAGCACCTACCAGCACGGCATCGCCGACCGCGTCGTTGACGGCTCACGCGCCCTTTGGAAGGGAGTCGACGTTGGAATTATTGATGCGATCGCCAACGGCTTCGCATCCGCGGCCCGTATGTTCGGGGACAGCTGGCGTCGCTGGTCCACGGGCAACGTGCAGCACTACGCGCTGACGCTTCTGATCGGAGTCGTGACGATGATCGCTGTCGTCGTCGCCGGAGGGGCGCGCTGAGCGTCTGACTTGATGATGACGTCTGCGGCAACGAGGGCTTGACCACGACGATGTACGGCTTGCTCACCACAATGATCCTGAGCCCTGCGGCGGCTGCGATCCTGCTGGCGGTGGTGCCGCCCGGCGCGACCGTTTTACTGCGCCGGCTCGCGCTGCTCGCCTCCCTGGTGCCGTTCGGACTTTCCGTGGCGGTCTGGTCCGCCTACGACCCGGCGATCGCCGGCTTCCAGCTCGTCGAGCGGACAACCTGGATCTCCCAGCTGGGAATCTCGTACTACCTCGGGCTCGACGGGATCTCCCTGCTGCTGGTCATGCTGACCACGCTGCTCACCCCGCTCGTTCTGCTCGCGGCGCCCGATCAGATCCATACGAGGCTGAAGGCGTACCTGATCTCGATGCTTCTGCTCGAGACGACCATGCTCGGAACGCTCGTCGCGCTCGACCTGATTCTCTTCTACGTGTTCTGGGAGCTCATGCTCATTCCGATGTTCCTGATCATCGGGATCTGGGGCGGAGATCGCCGCGTGTACGCCGCGATCAAGTTCTTCCTGTTCACGATGGTCGGCAGCCTGCCGATGCTCGCCGGAATCATTTACATGGGGCTGAGCTACGGCGCGCAGCCCGATCTCGGCGGTTCCCCCAGCTTCGCGCTGACCGACCTGTACGGACTGGTGCTCTCGAATTCGGCTCAGTTCTGGGTCTGCCTGGCGATGATTCTGGCCTTCGCCATCAAGGTCCCGATGTGGCCGTTGCACACCTGGCTGCCGGATGCCCACGTCGAGGCGCCGACGGGCGGTTCGGTGATCCTCGCCGGTGTGCTGCTGAAGATGGGCACCTACGGCTTCGTTCGTTTCGTGATGCCGCTGTTCCCCGACGTTCTCCCGGTCTTCATGCCGTGGATCGGGACGCTCGCAGTGATCGGCATCATTTACGGTGCGCTGGTGGCGATGGTCCAGCCGGACATGAAAAAGCTGGTCGCCTATTCCTCGGTCTCCCACCTCGGCTTCGTGATGCTCGGGATCGCCAGCATGAACGTGATCGGCGTCAGCGGCGCGGTCTATCAGATGATCGGGCACGGACTCTCGACGGGCGCGCTGTTCCTGCTGGTCGGCATGATTTACGAGCGGCGCCACACCCGGATGATCGCCGACTTCGGCGGGCTCTGGCGTCAGGTTCCGATGTACGCGTCTTGTTTTCTGATCGTCACGCTCGCCTCGATCGGCCTCCCGGGACTGAACGGCTTCATCGGCGAGTTCATGATCATTGTCGGCACCTTCCAGACGCACCCCGGACTCACGGCGTTTGCCGTCAGCGGTGTGGTCCTCGGCGCAGTTTACATGCTGTGGATGTACCAGCGGGTGATGTTCGGGCCGCTCGAGAACCCGGAGAACGAGAAGCTGACCGATATGACGCCACGGGAGATGTGTGTCATCGGCCCGTTGCTCCTGCTGATCGTGATCATGGGTGTTTACCCCAAGCCGTTCCTCGAGCGTATCGAGACCTCGGTCGCGGCGACGGTTGAGCGCGCGACGGCGACGGCGGTTGTCGAACGTCCGTCAGCGCGGGTTCCCGAGCTGAAAGTCGCGCACGCGGAGACTGTGTCGACGGGAGACAACCGATGATGCCGCAGCTCGGAGCAATCCAGAATGTGGCGCCGCTGCTGCTGGCCACCGGTTGGGCGCTGTTCGTACTGATTGCGGAGATGTTCTCGGTCGATCGTCGTCACGTCGGCATCGGCTGGCTGACGATTGTCGGCCTCGGCACCGTCGCATGGATCGCGGAGCCCGCGGGCTCCGGCACCGATCCGATCTTCGCCTCCGTGGTCGCCCAGGACGGGCTGACCTCGTATGTGACCCAACTGCTCTGCGCGTTGACGATGGTATCGGTCCTCATGGCGATCGATTACATCCCCAAGACGGGAGTGCAGGGCGGCGAGCACTACCCGCTGGTCCTGTTCGCCGTCGTCGGGCTGATCGTGATGGCGGCGGCCACCGACCTGATCGTCATGTTTCTCGGGCTCGAGACCATGTCGATGGCGGTCTACGTTCTGGCGGGCCTGTGGAAGCGTGAGATGCGCTCGAACGAGGCCGCGCTGAAGTATTTCCTGCTCGGCGCCTTTGCCTCCGGCTTCATGCTCTACGGGATGGCGCTGCTCTACGCGGTTGCAGGGTCGACGCTGCTGCCCGACGTGGCCGCCGCTGCTGCCTCGGACCTCCCGGCCGAGCAGTCGACGCTGCTGCTTCTCGGAGTGGCCCTGCTGCTGGTCGGTTTCGGTTTCAAAGTCGGTGCCGTACCGTTCCACCTCTGGACGCCGGACGTCTACGAGGGAGCGCCGACCTCGGTCACGGCCTTCATGTCGACGGTTGTGAAGCTCGGCGCCTTCGCCGCGATGATCCGCACGGTGACGGTGGCTCTGGCGCCGGTGTCGGGGGATCTCACGCTGGCCCTGTGGCTGACCTCGGCGGCGACGATGACAGTGGGCAATATCGTCGCTCTCAAGCAGACGAGCCTGAAGCGGATGCTGGCCTATTCGTCGGTGGCACACACCGGCTATCTGCTGATCGGCGTCACCTGCGGCTCCGAGCAGGGCGCAGCGGCGGTTCTGTTCTACCTCGCTACCTACGGTGCGATGAACCTCGCCGCCTTCGGCATCATGATGCTGATCTCGCGGCAGGGCAGCGGGGCGGAGCGGATCAGTGACTACGCCGGGCTTGGCCAGTCCAACCCGATGCTCGCCCTTGCGATGACGATCTGCATGTTGTCGCTGACCGGGATCCCGCCGCTGGCCGGCTTCATGGGCAAGCTCTACCTTTTCTCCGCAGCCCTGGAAGCGGGCCACGAGATCCTCGTTGTGGTGGCGGTTCTCAACAGCGTCATCTCGGCGGCCTACTATCTCGGCGTGGTACGGGTGATGTATCTCGACGCTCCGCGCGAGAACGTCGCGGCAAGCGGAGGACACCTCGCGATCGGCACCCTGATCGCTGTCGCCGCGGTGATCGCGCTGGGCCTGATGCCGGGAGCCGTCCTCGACGCCGCTCGCAATGCAGCCGCATCGATCGTCCTGGGAAGCGGTTGATCCGCGAGTGACCTGCCGACCCTGTTACGCGACCGCCGCGCTGCATGTCGGGTGGGGCGTCGGCGATCGTGACTGAAGGGCACGGCACCGAAAGCGGGCCGTCTCAGCGGTCTCCGACTGCTGTCCGGGCAAAAAAAACCGGGCAGCGAATTGGGGGGGGCTCGCTGCCCGGTGAGGGCCGAAGAGGAAGAAAAGGAGGAAAACTTCCTCTTCGTGAGGGGCTTACTGGTACTGACGCGCGAAAACAGATTTCATTCGACCTCGATGTGTCGCGCATCCATTTTTTTCGCGGCGGGTAAATCCTTGAAAATAATCAAAAAAATGCGTGTACGTCTGGCGGCCGGTGGATTTCTGGTCGCGTGCCTCGTGGCCGGCGTTTTCGGCTCCGGGCCGTCCGTCGCCGCTGAGGCCACTGCGCCCGGCGTGGCAGTGCCGCCGCGACCGAAACGAATCGTATCGATGACGCCGTCGGTGACCGAGACGCTGTTCGCGCTCGGGGCAGGAAGCCGGGTCGTGGGAGTCTCGACGTACTGTGACTACCCGACTGAGGTCAGCAGTCTGCCGCGCGTCGGGACGTTCCTGGCACCGAGCGTCGAGACCGTGATCGCGCTCAAACCCGATACCGTCATCACCTCGCCGTCACCGGGCAACCGCTCTCCTGTACAGGCTCTCGAGCGCGCCGGGATCAAAGTCGCGGTCGTCCCGGAGGGGTCGAATTCCGTCGATGATGCCATGCGTGCGCTCGCGCAGACCGCGGCGGTCATCGACCGTTCGCTCGAAGCCAAAGCGATGATCGCGTCGATCGACGGCAGCCTCGAGGCCATACGCAGCTCGGTGAAAACTCTCGACCGACCGGCGGTCGCGGTCGTTGTCGGCCACGACCCGCTCGTGCTCGCCGGCCCGGAGAGTTATCTCGGGGAGCTGGTGAAGATCGGCGGCGGGAAGAACATCGCCGACAAGCTCGGCGGCAAATGGCCGCGCACCACGCTCGAGTATCTGATAGACGCCGAGCCGCAGGTGATCATCGACGCATCGACGGACAGTCGCGCGACGCCCGAGGAGGCGGCGCTGGCGCGTCACTGGTCGAGGTACTCGCAGATTCCGGCGGTACGCACGGGACGTATCCACGGCCACGACTCCAATCTGCTGCTCAGGCCGGGCCCGCGCATCGGCGAGGCCGCACGACGGATCGCAGGCTGGATTCACCCGAACGCCTGGAACGTGTGGGATACGCGTCCCTGACAGCGTCCCGGCTCACCCCGTCGCGCTTCAGGGCGGGGATTGTGCTGTCGGCGCTCATGGCCGTCGGCGCGATCGCCCTCGGTCTGGTCGTCGGAACGGTTTCGCTGGATCCGTCCGCGGTGCTCGCCCGCGAAGGCGTTGACTGGACGATCCTCGCGCACGTCCGCACCCCGCGTGTTCTACTTGCCGCGATCGTCGGCGCTGCGCTCGCCACTGCAGGTGCTGCGCTCCAGCCGACACTGCGCAATCCGCTGGCGAGCCCGGATATCATCGGGGTCTCCGGCGGAGCGGCGCTTGCCGCAGTTCTCGGGCTTGCCTTCCTGCCATCCGGGCGCGGTGGTGCCTACTTCGTCCCGCTGGTCGCGTTCGCCGGTGCGGCTGTATCGAGCGCAGTGGTCTACCGACTCTCACTGGTCAGAGGCCGACTCGACCCCTACACGCAGATCCTCGTCGGCGTGATCTTCAACACCTTCGCGGCGTCGCTGATCCTGCTCGTTCATGCGGTCGTCGATATGACCCGCTCGAACTCGATCGTCTTCTGGTTGATGGGCGGGATCAGTATCCATCCCTACCCGGTGCTCGCGATGGTCTTCGTTCTCGTTGTGGCCGGCTGCGCGGTGCTCGCGCGCGAGAGCCGTACACTCGATCTGATCGCTCTCGGTGACGAGCCCGCGGAGCATCTCGGAGTGGACCTGAAGGCGAGTCGTACGCGGGTGTTCGCGGCGTCCGCGCTGCTTGTCGGCGCGGTGGTCTCGCTCACCGGCGTGATCACGTTCGTGGGCCTGATCGTCCCTCACGTGCTGCGCCGGCTGCTGGGCAGCGACAACCGGCTTCTGCTGCCCGCCGCGTTCTTCGGTGGCGCGACGTTCCTGGTCGCCTGCGACGCGCTCGCCCGTTTCATGGTTGCGCCGGCGGAGCTTCCGGTCGGCGCGATCACGGCCATGGCCGGCGGGCCGTTCTTCATTTACCTGCTTCGGCGTCGCAGCGCCTCGGGGGACGTCTGATGAAGGCGGCGATCGAGCTCGAAGCGGTGACCTTCGGCTACCCGGGCTCCGACGTCCGGGTCGGCCCTGTCGATGTCCGCGTCGCCCCCGGCGAGATGCTGGCGATTCTGGGCCCGAACGGCTCCGGCAAGACCACCCTGCTGCGGCTGATGTCCGGGCTGCTGAGACCGGACAGCGGGCGTCTGAGGGTCCTCGAGCAGGATCCCGCACGTGGCAGCCGGCGGGCTCTGGCGCGGCGGCTGGCGGTCGTCGGGCAGCAGGCCGAGCTCGGTTTTCCCTACTCGGTCCTCGAGGTTGTCCTGATGGGGCGTGCACCCCACCTCGAGGGATTTCATCTCGAAAACGCGGAAGATCTGGCTGCTGCCGAGTCCGCGCTCGACGCCACGGGCCTTGCCCACCTCGCCGGCCGCCGGTTCGATACGCTCTCGAGCGGCGAGCGTCAGCGCGTCGTCGTCGCCCGGGCGCTGGCCCATGAACCCGAGGTCCTGCTGCTCGATGAGCCGGCGGCCCACCTCGATATCCGCCAGCAGACGTCGCTGTACGATCTGATGGCCGACCTGAACCGCACGCGCGGCTTGACCGTGGTGTCCGTGCTCCACGACCTGAACCTGGCAAGCCTCTACTTCGGCCGTGTCGCGATGCTCCGCGAGGGACGTCTGGCAGCGCTCGGTGCTCCCGAGGACGTCATTACTTACACATCAATAAGGGAAGTTTTCGATACCGATGTTTATGTCGATATCAACGACCTGACCGGCAAACTCAATGTCCTGCCACTGCCCGGTAGAAGACAGACTTAAGCTCTCGCGCTACAACGCTGATCGATCTCTAATTCTGGTTTGACTTCCTGAAAATCGGGTGTTACCCAGCGCTACCAATTTCGGGGGCTTACGTGCATTTTGACTACGCCAACGTCCTCATTTTTACGGGGCTGGGGATCGGACTGTGCGCGCTGATGATGGGACTGGGGGCGCTGCTGCGTCCTTACAACCCTGAGCGCGCCAAACTCACTACGTATGAATGTGGTGAAGAAGTCAGCGGCGATTCCTGGATCAATTTCAACATTCGTTTTTATCTCGTCGCGCTGGTCTTCGTGATCTTCGACGTGGAGGTCGCGTTCATCTACCCGGTGGTCGCGGTGTTTCGGCAGTGGGTCGCCGAAGGTCGCGGGCTGTTCGCCCTCGTCGAGATACTCATATTCGTTCTGATCCTCGTTGCCGGCCTCGTCTATGTGTGGCGCAAGGGCGACCTCCAGTGGATCAAGGGCGTCGTGACGGCTCCGAAACCGGGAGCCGAGCGAACCGGAACCGAAAGCGCGATCCGCTCGCGCGCCGAGACGGGAGGCCGAGCTCATGTCGCTCATTAACTCCGTGCCGGAGATGGTCCTCACCACGAGGATCGATGCTCTGCTCAACTGGACCCGAAAATCCTCACTCTGGTACATGCTCTTCGGTCTGGCGTGCTGCGCCATCGAGATGATGCAGACCGGCGGCCCGCGCTCGGATCTCGATCGATTCGGCATGGCACCGCGCGCGACACCGCGAGTGAGCGATCTGATGATCGTCGCGGGAACCCTGACGCTCAAGATGGCTCTGCGCACCAAGGTGCTCTACGAGCAGATGCCCGATCCGAAGTACGTGCTCTCGATGGGGAGCTGCTCGAACTGCGGCGGCCTCTTCCAGCTCGGTTACTCGGTCTGTGACGGCGTCGACAAGGTGTTGCCGGTCGACGTCTACGTTCCGGGATGTCCGCCGCGCCCGGAGGCCCTTACCGAAGGCCTGCTTCTTCTCCAGGAGAAGATGATGCAGGAGAAGTGGCTGGTACGTTCGGAGCAGCCGAAGGTCATTGCCTGAAGGCCGGCCAGAACGATGACCGAACAGGAAATCCAGAGAAAACTCGAGGAACGCTTCGGAGCTGCCGTCGGACCTGTCGCCGAAGGTGCCGGCGATTCCTGGATCGAGGTCGATGCGGATCGCATCGACGAGGTCGCGGCGTTCATGAAGAGTGACCCTGCGCTGCGCTTCGACTGTCTGTCGAACCAGACCGGTCTCGATCTTCCCGAGCGCAACCATATTCAGGTCGTTTACAACCTGCTCTCCTACGAGCATCGCCACGAGGTGACACTCAAGGTCAACGCCGACCGTGAAAAGCCGGTGGTCAATACGGTCGAAGCGACCTGGAAGGCAGCAAACTGGCTGGAGCGGGAGATCTACGATCTTCTCGGCGTCGATTTCCCCGGCCACAGCGACCTGCGACGGATCCTCCTGCCGGACGATTGGATCGGGCACCCGTTGCGCAAGGACTACGTGGAGGCTCCCGAGTATCACGGCATCTCGACGATTCGCGAGAGCATGCTCGACATCCCGGGACGGAGCTAGGTAAGAGCGATGAGCGTCGAAGTCGAAATCGAGGGCCGAGGCGGAATCGCCACCGAAGAAATGACGCTCAACATGGGGCCGCAGCACCCGAGCACACACGGGGTTCTGCGCTTCATCGTCAAGGCCGACGGCGAGATCATGCGCACGGCCATCCCGGACATCGGCTACCTGCATCGTTCCATCGAGAAGATCGCCGAGAAGGTTGGCTGGCATGGCTTCATGCCCTACACCGACCGCGTCGACTACGTCGCCGCCATGACCGCGAACCAGGGCTGGGCGATGGCCTCCGAGGCGCTCGGCGGTATCGAGGTGCCCCGCCGGGGTGAGTACTGCCGGGTCATCGCAGCCGAGCTCGGCCGCATCTGCAGTCACCTCCTGGCGGTCGGCGCGATGGGAATGGACATCGGCGCCATCACCCCGTTCACGCACGCGCTTCGTGAACGCGAGATGATCAACGATCTTCTCGAAGAACTGTGCGGCGCGCGACTGACCTTCAACTACATGCGTATCGGCGGCGTGGCGTGGGATCTTCCGCCCGGTTACCGCGATAAGGTCATCGACTTCCTCGATCACTTCGAGCCGGTCATCCACGAACTCAACGATCTGCTGTCGTACAACAAGATTTACGTCGAACGGCTCGCGAACGTCGCGCCGATCTCGGCGGAGATGGCGATCAGTTACAACCTCGTCGGGCCCAACCTGCGTGGCAGCGGGGTCTCCTACGATCTGCGCAAGGACCGTCCTTACAGCGTCTACGGGGATTTCGAATTCGACGTGCCGGTCGGCATGGGCGAGCAGGGCACGGTCGGCGATTGCTGGGACCGCTACATCGTGCGGATGCGCGAGTGTCTCCAGTCCTGCTGGATCCTGCGCCAGGCTCTCGACCAGATCCCGGAAGGCCCGGTCATCGCGAAGGTCCCGCGCAACTTCAAGCCTAAGGCGGGCGACGTCCATGTCCGCGTCGAGAGCGCGCGCGGCGACATGAACTGGTATGTCGCGGCGGACGGAAGTGAGTTCCCCTACCGGGTCCATATTCACACCGGGTCGTTCGCGGCCATGTCGATCATCGAAGAGATCAGTGAAGGAATGATGATCGCCGACCTCGTCGCGATCATCGCGAGCCTCGATATCGTGGCGCCGGAGGTCGACAGGTAGGCCATGCAGGAGTTCATCGACGGACTGATCGGCACCACGACGGGGATGGAGCAGCACCTCGCCTATCTGGCGGGGATGCTGGTTTTCGGCGCGGCGGTCGTCTTCGGTTTCATTCTTCCGATCGCGGGCGTGACAAGCTGGCTAGAGCGGCGCGTCTGGGCTCGCATCCAGTCGCGCATCGGTCCGAACCGTGTCGGCCCTGCCGGCTTCCTGCAGTGGCTCGCCGACGGCCTGAAGAACCTCCTGAAAGAAGACGTCGTCCCCGACGCCGTCGATGCCCGCCTGTTCCGCCTCGCGCCGTATGTCGTCGTGACCGGCTTCGTCGCCGCATTCGTCGCCGTGCCGTTCGCCGGCAGCCTGATCATCGCCGACCTCAACATCGGCATCCTCTACATCACCGCGGTCACCTCGCTCGTCGTGGTGGGAATTCTGATGGCCGGCTGGTCGTCGAACAACAAGTGGTCGATGCTGGGCGGCATCCGGTCCGCGACCCAGATCGTCAGCTATGAGATCCCGGCGGGGCTCGCGATCTTCCCGGCGGTGCTGCTTTCCGGCACGCTGTCGATGCAGGGGATCATCGAGTCTCAGGGCTGGGAGCCGTGGAACTGGCACATGTTCCACAGCCCGTTCGCGCTCGCCGCGTTCCTGCTGTTTTTCGTCTCGACGCTCGCTGAGGGAAACCGCACCCCGTTCGACCTCCCGGAGGCGGAGTCCGAGCTGGTCGCCGGCTTCGCGACCGAGTACAGCGGGATGCGATCGCTGCTCTTCTTCCTCGCGGAGTGGGGCAACCTCTATCTGATCGGTGCGCTGGTCGCGACGCTCTATCTCGGCGGCTGGCAGGTACCGGATTTCACGCGCAGCACTTTCCTGCTGGCGGTGGCGCAGTTCGGGACGTTCTTCCTTAAGGCTTACTTTTTCGTGTTCGTCGCCATGTGGATTCGCGCGACGCTGCCGCGTGTGCGCGTCGACCAGCTGATGTCTCTTTGCTGGAAGTACATGGTCCCGATCGGCCTGGTCTCGGTGATCGGTACCGCCTCGGTGATGGTGGCGTTTCCCGAGGGCAACATGACGATGCGGATGGCGATGACCGGCCTGGTCGGTCTTCTCATCGTGCGGTTCTTCCTGCGCGTGCGGTACCACCTGCGCAGGTCCAAAGGTGTCGGTTTCCAGCCCACCGGTTCGGTGGCGCAGGGCTGAGCGGGGGCGCGGTCAAGTTTCGATGACGGGATACATCCGAAACGTCTATTCATCGCTTGCGACAGCTTTCGAGGGAATGTCGATCACCTTCTCGCATTTCTTCCGCAAGCCGTACACGGTGCAGTACCCCGACCGCATTCCTCTGCCGGTCCAGGACACGCTCCCGTATCGTTATCGAGGTCTCCTCGAAGTCGATCTGGAGATCTGCACCGGTTGCCTCGCCTGCGAACGCGCCTGCCCGATCGATTGCATCGTCATCGAGGCGAAGAAAGATCCGTCGACGAAGGCGATGATTCTCAATCGCTTCGATATCGACATGGCCAAGTGCATGTACTGCGGGCTGTGCTCCGAGCCGTGTCCGACCGGCTCGATTCACCATACGCGTGAATTCGAGGGCTCGGACTACTCGCTCGAAAGTATGGTACGCCGGTTCGTCAAGGTGCCGGTGGCGGCTTACAAGCCGAAGAAGTCCGGCGAGGACGACCCCGAGATCGTGCCGATTCTCGAACGCGGCATGCGCTACATCGACGAGTTCGCCCAGCCGGTCGATCCGAAGAAGTCGGGAGCCAAATCCTGATGGAAGGCATGAGCCTCTGGCCTGTCGTTTTCTATCTGCTGGCAGCGATCGCGATTGTCGGCGCCGGCGGTGTCGCCTTCTCGCGGAACATCATCTACTCGGCGCTCTCGCTGATGGTGTCGTTCCTCGGCGTGGCGGGGCTGTACGTCATGCTGAACGCGGACTTCGTGGCCGGGGTACAGGTTCTGATCTACGTCGGCGGTGTGCTGGTCCTGACGCTTTTCGCGGTCATGCTCACGGCACAGATTCAGGAAGTCGAGGTCTCCAACCGTTCGGTCGGCCGCATCCCCGCGCTCGTGATCGTCGCCGGGACCTTCGCCGTTCTGTGGGGAGCGTTCCGCGCGGCGTCCTGGCGCGAGGCGCCGATGGAGCTTGCCGATTCATCCACCTACGAGGTCGGCAACGCATTGCTGACCACCTACATCCTGCCGTTCGAGCTCGCGTCGATCGTTCTGCTGTCCGTTCTCGTCGGAGCCGTGGTGCTCTCGCGGAAGGAACTCAGCGAAGAGCGCGGCGCGGGCGGGGACGCTTGAGCGAGCGCTGCGGGGGACGACGAAGATGTTGGCCGAGGTCGGATTGCATCACTTTCTCTTCGTAGGACTCGCCCTGTTCTGCGCGGGGATGTTCTGCGTGCTCACACGCCGAAACGCGATCGGCGTTCTCATGGGGGTCGAGCTGATCCTCAATGCCGCGAACGTCAATTACATCGCATTCTCGCGCTACTCCGCCGGTGGATACGACGGTCAGGTCTTCTCGATCTTCGTGATCATGCTCGCCGCCGCCGAGGCGGCCATCGGGCTCGCGATCGTTCTGGCGATCTATCGCCGCTTCCACTCCATCGATGTGTCCGACATGCAGCAGTTGCACTGGTGATCGAATGACTGCCGTCCACGACGCCCATACCGCACACGAAGCCGTTGTCCACGGGACGCACCTGCTGCGATGGATCCCGCTGCTGCCGCTGATCGGCGCGACGATTAATTTCCTCGGCGGCCGGCGCATCCAGGCCTCCTTCGGAAGATTCGGAGTCGCGGCGCTCGCGACGCTCATGCCGTTGCTGAGCTTCGTGCTCGTGATGGCCAGCTTCTTCCAGCTCACCGGCCTGCCGGTTGAGGAACGGACCCTCGTCGATTATGTCGCGCCGTGGATTCACATCGGCAGCCTCAACGCCGATATCGCGCTCCAGTTCGATCCGCTGACCGCGGTGATGACCATCGTCATCACGGGAATCGGCAGCCTCATCCACATCTACTCCTACGGCTACATGGACGAGGAGCCTGCCGCCTGGCGCTTCTTCGCGCTCCTCAACCTGTTCATGTTCGCGATGCTCACCCTGGTCCTCGGCGACAACCTGCTGATCATGTTTGTCGGTTGGGAGGGCGTGGGACTCTGTTCGTGGGCGCTGATCGGCTTCTGGTTCAGCGAGGAAGCGAACGCCAAGGCCGGCAACAAGGCCTTCATCGTCAACCGCATCGGCGACTTCGGCTTCCTGCTCGGGCTGTTCCTCCTGTTCTGGACACTCGACGGGCACGGACAGTCGACCATTGTCTTCCGCGAGCTGGCGACCGCCGCCGGGGCGCTGGAGGGCGAGACACTCTGGGGGCTGTCTGTCGCGACCCTGGTCACCCTGTTCTTCTTCGTCGGCGCGACCGGCAAGTCCGCGCAGATCCCGCTGTATGTGTGGCTGCCGGACGCGATGGCGGGCCCGACGCCGGTCTCCGCGCTGATCCACGCGGCGACGATGGTGACGGCCGGAGTCTACATGATCGCGCGCATGAACTTCCTGTTCACGATGGCGCCGATCACGCTCGAGGTGGTCGCCTATATCGGCGCGGCGACCGCACTGTTCGCGGCGACGATCGGGCTGGCGCAGAACGATATCAAGAAGGTCCTCGCCTACTCGACGGTCAGCCAGCTCGGGTACATGTTCATGGCGATGGGAGTCGGAGCCTACGCGGCCGGTGTCTTCCATCTGATGACCCACGCGTTCTTCAAGGCCTGCCTGTTCCTCGGCTCCGGGAGCGTCATTCACGCGATGCACCACGAGCAGGACATGCGGAACATGGGCGGGCTGCGCAAATACATGCCGCGGACCTTCTGGACGTTCCTCATCGCGACGATCGCGATCGCGGGCGTCCCCGGAACTGCCGGGTTCTTCTCCAAGGACGAGATCCTCTGGAAAGCCTACCTCCATCACCCCGCGCTGTGGGCGGCAGGCTTCGCCGGTGCCGGCATGACGGCGTTCTACATGTTCCGGCTGGTGTTCATGACGTTCTTCGGCGAGTGCCGGGCCGACGAGCACACCCGCGAGCATCTTCACGAGTCTTCGGGCTGGATGACCTGGCCGCTGATCATTCTCGCGGCCGGCTCGATTCTGTCGGGCTACATCGGCATCCCGCCGGCGCTGGGCGGCAGCAACCCGTTCGAGCACTTCCTCGAACCGGTGCTCGGCGGACACGGTCACGGCGGCGTGCACGGGCATCACGACCTGATGCTCGAGTACACGTACATGGCAATGTCGGTAGGGATCGCGACGACGGGCATCTTCCTCGCGTACCTCATGTACAACCGCCGGCTGATCAACCCCGACTGGTTCAGCCGGGCCGGCGGCGGCGCGCTCTACAAGCTGATCTACAACAAGTACTACATCGACGAGATTTACTACGGGACCTTCCTCAATGGCACGATCGGCCTGGCGCGAATGCTGTCCTGGTTCGACCGCACCATCGTCGACGGGATCGTCAACGGTCTGGCGTCGATCACGCTAGTTGTCTCCTACATCAACGGCCGGATCGACCACTACGTCGTCGACGGACTGGTCAATTTCATTGCCAACTTCACCGGCTGGTTCGGGGGCGTCATGCGACGTTTCCAGACCGGCAGCATCAACGCGTACCTGTACGGCATCGTCGTGGTGGTCACCGCCGTGCTGTTCGCGAGTACCTGGTAGTTCGAGGGGAATCGACGGATGGAAAACATTCTCACGTACATGACCTTCATCCCGGTCGCCGGGATGTTCGTCGTGATGGCGATCCCGCGGGATCGGCACAACCTGATCCGTCAGGTGTCGCTCGCCGCGACGATCCCACCGCTGCTGATGGCGATCTGGCTGTACTCGAACTTCGACCGCACCACCACAGAGTTCCAGTATGTCGTCGAGAGCGCGTGGATGCCGGCGTTCAACATCCAGTACATCCTCGGGATCGACGGTCTGTCGGTCACCATGGTGCTGCTGACGGCGCTGCTCTGCCCGATCTGTCTGCTGTCCTCGTGGAATATCGAGAAGGGTGTGAAGGGCTATCACATGCTCTTCCTGCTGCTGGATGCGGCGATGATGGGCGTCTTCTGCGCCCTCGACTTCTTCCTCTTCTTCATCTTCTGGGAAGTCATGCTGCTGCCGATGTACTTCCTGATCGGAATCTGGGGCGGTCCACGGCGTGAGTACGCCGCGATCAAGTTCTTCCTCTACACCCAGCTCGGCGGCGTTCTGATGCTGATCTCGATGCTGGCGCTGTACTTCTACAACGACCCGCACACCTTCGACATGCGCGTCCTGATGGCCAACGCCGGGACCTACACCCGAGGCTTCCAGTTCATCGTGTGGATCGCGCTGTTCATCGGATTCGCCATCAAGATCCCCGCGTTCCCGTTCCATACCTGGCTGCCCGACGCCCACGTCGAGGCGCCGACGGCGATCTCGGTGATTCTGGCCGGCGTGCTCCTGAAAATGGGCACGTACGGAATCCTGCGGATCAACTACCCGATGTTGCCGATCGGTACGCAGGAGTGTGCCTTCTGGGCGCTGGCGGTGCTCGGCACCTGGAACATCGTGTACGGGGCCTTATGCGCGATGGCCCAGGAGGACATGAAGAAGCTGGTTGCCTATTCGAGTATCTCGCACATGGGCTACGTGATGCTCGGTATGGCGACGCTGACGCCGCAGGGCATCAACGGCGCGGTTCTCCAGATGTTCAACCACGGAACCATCACGGCGATGCTCTTCCTGCTCGTCGGCGTGGTCTACGACCGCGCCCACCATCGCCGCATCGACGGCTTCGGCGGCCTCGCCAGCGTGATGCCGACCTACACCGGGATCATGTCGATCGCGTTCTTCGCCGCGCTCGGCCTGCCCGGACTGTCGGCCTTCATCTCGGAGGCGCTGGTCTTCCTCGGGGCCTGGCAGTACGACCACGTGCTCACGATCATCGCGGCTACGTCGGTGGTGCTGACCGCCGGCTACATGCTCTGGCTGCTCCAGCGCGTATGGCTCGGGCCGGTCAACGAGAAGTACGCGGACATGCCGGATGTGACCACGCGTGAGGTCGTTACGCTGATCCCGCTGGCGATTATCGTGCTGATTCTCGGAGTACAGCCGCACTACGTACTGGATCTGATCAACCCGACGCTGCTCGCGATCAACGACACGGTTGCCACGGCCAACGCCGTCGCGCAGGCCACCGTCCTTCCATAGGAGCTGAGGGTGGATCTCGGCAACGTAGAAAGCCTCGCGTACTCGCTTCCCGAGGGGATCCTCGCGGTCGCGGTTCTCGTCGTTCTGATGCTGGAGGTCCTCGTCCGCCGCAAGGACATGCACGGGTACTGGGCGCTGCTCGCCGTCGCCGGGGCATGCGCGGCCGGCGCGATGCAGGCGGGCGGGCCGCAGGGCTGGCTGTTCAACCGGATGGTCGCCCTCGATTCCTTCGCGATCTTCTTCAAGATCGTCCTCGGTCTGGCCGGTGTCGGCGCGGTCTGGATGTCGCTCGGCTCAAAAGAGCTCGAGGACCAGAACCCCGGCGAGTACTACGTGATCCTGCTCGCCTGTACGCTGGGCATGTTCTACATGGCCTCGGCTTCGAACCTTTTGATGGCTTATCTGGCTCTCGAGTTCGTCAGCCAGACCTCGTACATCCTCTCCGGTTTCCTCAAGCAGAGCCGCCGGTCGAGTGAGGCGGCGCTGAAGTACCTGATCTACGGCGGCGTGGCCTCCGGGGCGATGGTCTACGGCATGAGCCTGATCTTCGGCCTCACGGGGTCGCTCGATTACGCCGTGATCGGTGAGCGGCTGGCCGCCGCCGAGGGCAACGCGCCGGTCATCTTCGTGGCGCTCGTCCTGATCCTCGCCGGCTTCGGCTACAAAATCTCGATGGTGCCGTTCCATATGTGGGCACCGGACGTCTACGAAGGCGCGCCGTTGCCGGTGACGGCGTTCCTCGCGGTCGGCTCGAAGGCTGCCGGCATCGCGATGCTGGTCCGCTTCTTCTACCCGGGCGTCTCGACGATGGGCGGAGACGGGACCTGGGTTCCGCTCGAGAACGTCGACTGGCAGGGGCTGATGGTGATCGTGGCTGGGGTCACAATGACCCTCGGCAACCTCGCCGCCATCCGCCAGGACAACGTCAAACGGCTGCTCGCCTACTCGTCGGTGGCCCACGCCGGCTACATGCTCATGGGCTTCGTGGTGCTCTCGAACCAGGGCTTGCAGGCGATGCTCTTCTATATTCTCGCCTACTACATCATGAACCTCGGCGCCTTCGCTGTTGTATTGATGGTCCTCAATCGCACCGGGCGCGAAGACATCCAGGCGTTCCGCGGGCTGGCGTGGCGCGGCGGAGCGCTTCCCGCCTGCGCGATGGCGATCTTCCTGTTCTCGCTGGCGGGACTGCCGCCGACCGCCGGTTTCGTCGGAAAGTTCTATCTGTTCGCAGCCGTGATCCACGAGCACATGTACGCGCTCGCGGCGGTTGCCGGAGTGAATACGGCGATCGGGCTGTACTACTACGCCCGCATCATTCGAGAGATGTTCCTCGAGGATCCGCAGGAGGGCGACCCGGTGATGGTGCTCGACATGCACAACTCGGTGTTGGTCGGAGCCTTGGTGATCTTCACCGTCGTCTTCGGCGTCTACTGGGCGCCGGTATCGTCGATGGCAGCGCGCTCGCTGCTCTTCATCGGCGGCTGAAGCGGCGCCGATCCCGTCTGAGTTTCCCTTCGCCTGCGCGCGGCTGATCAGGTCGCTTTGGCGCCTGCGGATTCGACCGTGACCTGCGCATCCTCGACGATCAGGTCGTAGCGGTAGCCGTACCCGAAATCCTTATCGACGCTGAGCCTGCCGCGTACCAGCACGGTGTCGCCGACGTCCGCGGTCCCGGAGGTCGTGATGGTCAGGTCGTTCTCTCCGCCCGGCCCGGCGGTCCCGTCCCGAACGTGGAGCCAGTTGCGGCCCATGATCGCGTTGTTCCGCTTGACGACGCGGGCGCGGAAGAGAACCTCACCGCCGGCGAGAGCGGCGCTGCGGGCATAGATCTCGCCCACGGTGACTCCCCCGTCGGGTTTGACGATGCCCGAGAGGTCGACGGAGGACGACGGCGTTCTGCCGACCTTTTCCTCCGGCGACTGGGGTCGTCCCGACGCCTTCGGCGAGGAGCCTGCTGACGGCCCGGTCGATGCATCGGCCTCGACCCGCTCATCGACACGAATCGCGGGTACGAAGTAAATCTTCTCGAAGGTGCGGTTGAGAGTTTTGCTGTGAAAGCCGTTCATCGGCATCGCTGAGGGAAAGGTCACGCTGTCCCCTGTGCGGATCGAGGTCTGCGGAGCGGCTGCCCAGACCTCACCCTCGCCCGTGAGGACGCGCACGTAGGTGTAGCCCCCGCTGTCCATGGTCTCTGTCACGCGACCGCTGAGCGTCGCCTGGGAGGCGAGGGCGATGCCGTTGCCGCTATCATTGATGACGAGGCCGCTCAGCCCGATGCCCGCCGTCAGGGTGAGGAGCGCGACCGGATTGGAGGACCGGATTTTTACTCGGTTGTGCATGACTCCGAATTGTCGCCAGTACACATCCCGGCTGCAAGAAGCTCGGGGCCATTCCATCGCATGGCATGGCATGCCATGTCCGGCAACGTCGGGGCCGCTGCTCGACGTCGGTCTTCCGGCTGGCGCCGAACTCAGAGGCCGTACTGGCGGGCGGCGAGGTCGCGCATGATCTCCTCGGAGCCGCCGCCGATCGCGTTGACGCGCACCTCCCGATAAATCCGCTCCACCCGGTTTCCGCGCAGGTAACTGGCGCCGCCGAGGATCTGGCTCGCCTCGCGTGCGCAGAACTCCATCGTCTCGCTGGCCTGTACTTTGAGCAGCGCGATGTCGCCGCCGTCCGGACAGCCGCTGATCATCTGCTGCGTGCAGTAGTTCAGGTAGAGCTGGGTGGCGTTGATCCGCTGCTTCATCTGCGAGATTTTGTGACGGATCACCTGGTGGTCTGCCAGCCGCTTGCCGAAGGTATTGCGCTCTCGCGCCCACTCCACCGCTTCCTCCAGGCAGACCCGCGACAGCGCTTCCATACTCGCGGCCATTCCCAGCCGTTCGCTGTTGAAGTTGTGCATGATCACCAGGAAGCCGCGGTCCTCCTCACCGATCAGATGTGAGGCCGGCACCACGACGTCATCGAAGTAAATCGTCGCGGTATCCGAACTCCACCAGCCCTGCTTGCGATCAAGGGCGGTGCGGCTCACGCCCGGCAGGTCTGCCGGGATCAGCAGAACCGAGATCCCGCCCGCGCCGTCGCCGCCGGTGCGCACCGCTGTAGTGAACCAGTCCGCGCGCATGCCGCCGGTGATGAAGGTCTTCGAGCCGTTGACCCGATAGGCGTCGCCTTCTTTGACTGCGGTGGTCTGCAGGCGGGCGACATCGGAGCCGCCCGACGGTTCGGTGATCGCCAGCGAGATGTGTTTCTCGCCGGACAGCACTGCAGGCGCGACCTGCTCGCGGATCTCGTCCTGCGCGAAGTTCACAACGGGTGGAAGTCCGATGTTGTGCACGAGCAGGCTCGCGTTGATTCCGCCGGCGCCGATGCGCGCCATCTCCTCGGCCGCGATGTTGGAGTGAAACACGTCGGTGCCCTCGGAGACACCGCCGTATTTTTCCGGATAGCCGAGCTGCAGCAGGCCGATCTCGGCGGCCTTGCCGTACAGCGACTCGGGGATCTCGCATGCTTCTTCCCATTCTTCGACGAAGGGCTCGATCTCGGTCGATACGAAAGCGCGAAGCTGGCTGCGCCACTGTTCGTGTTCCTCGGTGAGTGAGGGATTGGGCAGTCGCGCGCTGTCGAAGGTCAATGACATGGGAATGACTCCGTCGGTGGTCGTTCGAGCAGGGCCCAGCAATACACGACGCGCCGCCGGGATCCCAGAGCCGGCGATCTCCAGCTCGGCCAGGCCGGCGAAGCCAGGCACTGTCGTTCTGTTCAGCCCGGCCAACGCGCTCCGATCAGTGAAAGATCTGGATCGTCATGTCGCAGACACGTTCGCGGATTCGCCAGCCCTGATCGCCGAGGACGAGCTCGTCGTGGTAATAGCCGGCGTTGGTGATGAACGTGGTCTTTCCGTCCTCGTTCCTGCACCCCATCGGAGCGTTGAAGCAGCATGTACTCTTCGCGCTTTGGCCGTCGATGGTGATGACCTCATTGCTGATCAGATGCAGGTTCATCGGCCACGGTTCGAGCATCGAGTCGAGCCACTCGAGCATCTCGCGGTGCGCGCCACGTGTGGCGCCCCAACCCACGCTCGTGTAGTCGATCACGGCGTCTTCGGTGAACACTTCGTCGATCATGTCCCACCTGCGGCCGTCAACCATCAGCGAGTAGCGGTAGAGCGTCTCACATATCGCGATTCTGGCGGCCGTGTTGTCTGTCGGCGTGGTCATCAGTCACCTCCGGGAAACTCAGGAATGCATGGAAAGGAGCGTTTCGTACGGCCAATGCCGAAGTCGTGCAACCTGATGGTACTCGTTGCACGTTTGGCACGTTTGGCACGTGTGGCAGGTGCCGCACGGGACTCGCTGCGCCTCCAACCGGCCCCATCCGCGGGGCATGGCTGCAATCGCCGTCGCGCTCTGTTCCAGCCACCCGCTTCATTGCGGACTGGTTTCACGAGGGGCCGCTGATATGGTCCGCGACGGAACAAACGGAGGTTCTTCATGCTGAAGCTGGGCGTAAACGTCGGATATTCGGGAAGACAGATCGAGCTGCCGATCGAGCAGATCCGGGAAGCGGAGGCGATGGGCTGCGATTCGGTCTGGACCGCCGAAGCCTACGGTTCGGACGCGCTCACGCCGCTGGCATGGATCGGCGCGGCAACCAGCAGGATCAAGCTGGCGACGGGGATCATGCAGCTTTCAGCCCGTACGCCCGCCGCGACCGCGATGGCCGCGATGACGCTCGATCAGCTCAGCGGCGGCCGTATGATTCTCGGCCTCGGCGTCTCCGGGCCGCAGGTGGTCGAGGGCTGGTACGGCATGCCCTACAAGCAGCCGCTGGGCCGGATGCGAGAGTATGTCGGTATCATGCACGACATCTTCAAGCGCGAGGCGCCGGTCGCGCACGACGGCAAGCACTATCAGATGCCGTACAGCGGGCCGGGTTCGATCGGTCTGGGCAAACCGCTCAAGAGTATCATCCACGGACGACCGGATATTCCGATCGTCGTCGGTGCCGAGGGCCCGAAGAACATCGAGCAGACCGCGGAGATCGCCGAGGGCTGGCTCGCGATGCTGCTCTCTCCGCTGCATTTCGACAAGGTCTACCGTCCCAAGCTCGAGTCCGGCTTCGCGAAGGCCGGCGGCGGCAAGTCGATCAAAGATTTCAGCATCTATGTCATGCAGCCGATCGTGCCGGGCAAGGACGTCGCTGCGTGTCGCGATGAGGTGCGGCCCTACCTGGCGCTTTATATCGGCGGGATGGGAGCCAAGGACCAGAACTTCCACAAGAACGCGATCGATCGCTACGGCTTCGAGGATGCGACCGCGAAGATCCAGGATCTCTATCTTGCGGGCAAGAAACAGGAGGCCGCCGCCGCCATTCCCGATGAGCTGATTGACCAGCTGGCGTTGCTCGGCCCGAAAGAGCACATGCGTGATCAGATTGCCCAGTGGCAGGCCCTGGAGGTCGACTTCACGATGCTGGTCGGTTTTGACGCACGGACGGCCGACCGGCAGCTCTCAGTCATCCGCGACCTGACTGAGCTTCTCTAGGCCGGAGCACCTGCAGGAGAGAACGATGGACATGACTGATACCGCCCACAAAGTCGCGACCGTCGAGCGCTATGTGGAGGCCTTCGAGAAGAAGAGCCTCGATCTGATCCGCGATATCTTTGCGGAAACGGCCATCGTCGAGGATCCGGTCGGCACCGACCCGCACCGGGGCCTGGAGGCGGTCTGCGAGTTCTACCGAAGCGGCTTCGAATCCGGTGCGAGTCTCCATCTGCTCGGCAAGCCCCGCTGCGCAGGCAAAAGTGTGGCGTTTCCGTTCCAGGTGACTGTCGGGGCGATGAAGATCGAGGTGATCGACGTCT
Source organism: Candidatus Nitrosopumilus sp. (assembly GCA_964225545.1). Classification (GTDB taxonomy): domain Bacteria; phylum Desulfobacterota; class Binatia; order UBA1149; family SPBQ01; genus SPBQ01. The sequence continues at coordinate 23,257 of CAXQPB010000127.1, forward strand.
TCGAGTTTGACGACTCTGGCAAGGTCGTCTCGATGAAAGCCTACTGGGGCGCCGAGAATCTGGTCTGAGCCTGGCCCACGGCTCCTCGGATGAATCTCTATGCGACTCCCGGGGTGTCGCCCGGCGCGGCGGGCAGCAGGCACGCGATACCGAACGCGACCGCGGCAGCCTCAAGCACCGCGATCGCGGTCGCACTGTCTATGAAGTGCTCATGCGAATCGAGAGGTCCCTTCGGCAAGTGCATCACGTTGTCGGGGGAGACCAGGATGTAGTGGTGGTAGACACCGAACACGAAGGATCCCAGCATCGCGATCGTGAACAACCACAGCCCGATGCGAACGTGACGCGTCCACACGAGCACCCCCGCCAGCAACGGCGCTGCGACGATCACCGTGTAAATGAACGCATCTTTGATCGGCGGAAGGCCGATTCCCAGATCCTTGTGGGCGCCGTCGTGCCAGACCGACGCGACAAAGTGAATCACGACAAGAAGCGTTACGGCGACTCGAGTCATCATGATTCCCGGACGTCATGCCGAGCCGACACGCGGACGGGACTCGTCAAGGCGCGGTCGGAATCTTCTCCCCATCCCCGAAGAAAAACAGCGTCGGCGTCATAACCGCTGGCTACGAACATGGATCCGCGCGGTTACCAGGATTCGGTACTGCAGACACCGGCCATCTCGAGCCGAATGTTCAGTGTGTTGAAAACGTCGATGGCCTCGGCACCCGGAACCAGCTTCCCGCGTACCTTGATCTTCCATTGATACCGACTCCACTTTTCTCGCGCCTTGATCTTCCGAATCCCGTCGCGATCTCCTGTCCACGAGAACTTTCCTACGGCGGGCTTCGACTTGAACCACCCCGGATCGTCTGCGGGAATAACAACGTCGACCTCGTTGCCCCCGTCTGCCACGGTCAGCCGGAAGCCCTCTCGTGGATCGAGGAAGTCCCAAGCCGGTAGGTTTACGAATTCATCGATTTCGCCGTTGTAGCTGAATGTTTTGAGATTGGACTTTACGGATCTGGTGAACAGGTCGTTGGTGAAACAGCTCGACGCGCACACGCAGCTCTCGCAGCTACCGGGACAAGTAGAGTCGTCGGTGCCGTCACAGTCTTCGCCGGATTCGATGATGTCGTTTCCACAAACCGGCGCAGGACAGCTGCAACCGACGTCGCAGGTCCCGGTAGGGCATGAGCCGGCGTCGGTGCCGTCACAGTCCTCGCCGGATTCGATGATGTTGTTGCCGCAGACCGGTGGATCGCCACCGAATATTGTCGTGGTGAGCTGGTACTCGCCGGAGCCGGCCGTGCGGTTTACCAGCACGGACCACGTGCCGGATGTGGGGGCGGTCACGATACAATCGCCCACCACCGCGGTTCCGTCGGCTTTACAGTCAAAGTTTCCCGTCGAAACGCCTGTCCCTGCTTTGGCGTAAAAATCGACCCGCAGAGATTCATTGTCTTCGCCATTGAGAACGAAGCGAAGTTCCTGCGCGCCGCTGGGCACGTTGACGGTGAACGAATCCGAGCCGTTGCTGCCGGAAAGAGTGCCGTTGTTCGCCACCACTTCCACATCCGGATCGCCGACCGGCGGGATTGTCCCGCACGCGGAAGTGGAATCGGCCCCGAGGTTGGTCTGAATGAAGCTCCTGTACGTGTAGACGTTCGCGTCGTAGCTCGAGTCCAAAGGCTGGCAGGTCGCGTTGTTGCCGCCGGAGGTAATACCTGCGACTGTTTCGCCGCTCCCCAGATCCATGAACAACGGCCCTCCGGAATCACCGTTGCATGTATTCGAGTCCTCGGTAGGTGGACCAAGCGGGTTCGTGAAATCCCAGCAGACCAGTGCGGTATTTCCCGGCGAGCCCGAGCAGCTTGTCGTTTTGATGCGCCCCCATCGTTTGATTCCGTAGTCGCCTGCGGACCCGCTCGACTGTCCGAAGCCCGCGATCGTACCGGCGAGCCCGAAGCCGACCGAAGCCGGGTTTGCGGACAGGTTGAGCGGAGTCGGCGATATCCCGGTTACGGGCCCGCTCAGCGACAGAACCGC
>CAXQPB010000128.1:0-7358 GCA_964225545.1 Candidatus Nitrosopumilus sp.
CTCGTGATCTTCGCCGTCCGTGATGAGGATAAGCGCCTCATGCTTGCCCTGCCGCGCCTCGAAAGCCTCCAGAGAGGTATCGATGGCGCGACCCAGCGCGGTCCCGCCGACCGGGATGATCCCCACATCGGTCACGCGCAATGTTCTTTCGAACGCCGCGTAGTCGAGCGTCAGAGGGCATTCGAGGAATGCGGAACCGGCGAAAGCCACCAGACCGATCCGGTCGCCATCCAGTCGATCGACGAGGTCCATGACCGCGAGCTTGGCCCTCTCCAGCCGATTGGGCCGCACATCGGTCGCGAGCATACTGCGCGAGGTATCAAGCGCGATCAGAATATCGATGCCTTCTCTGTGGACCTCCTCCCAGCGAAAGCCCCAGCGCGGACCGGCTGCCGACGCGACGAGCGCGACAAGCAAGACCAGACGCACCCCGGCCACCACCGTCCGGCGCCGCGTCGCGGCCCCGCTGACCAGCCGGTCGATGAGCGCGCTGTCGGCAAATCCGGCCAGTGCCTGCCGGCGCCGACTCCCGGCAGCGAGCAGGAACCCGCCCAACATCGCTACCGGCACCAGCCACCACAGCCAGCTGATCTCGCGCCACAGCAAGCTCACGGCAACACCCTCAACCACGTCTCGGACAGTACGGCCTCGAGCGCGAGAAGGAGCAGCGCCGGAACAAGCAGCCACAGATAGAGCTCGCGATACTCCATGAAGCGCAGTCCCTCGTACTCACTCTTTTCGAGTCGATCGATCTCCGCATAAATGGCGTCAAGACTGTCCGTGTCGGTCGCGCGAAAATAGAGCCCTCCAGTGACTCGCGAGACTTCACGCAGCGTATCTTCGTCGATCTCCACCGGCACCGGCTGAAACACCCGGTTCCCGAAGACATCGACCGCGGGATACGGGGCAAGCCCCTTGGTCCCGGCACCGATGGTGTAGACCTTGAATCCGAGCGCAGCCGCCGCCTCGGCGGCCTGCAAGGGCGAGACCCGGCCGGTGTTGTTGACTCCGTCGGTAAGCAGCACAACGACTTTGCTCTCGGCGTCCGATGCGTCGAGATGTCCGACTGCGGCCGCAAGCGCGGACCCGATCGCCGTACCGTCTTCGATCATACCGACACGCGCGCGAGCGAGGTTCTGTTGCAGCCAGCCATGGTCGAGTGTCAGAGGCGACTGGAGATAGGGCTTGGATGCAAAGAGTACCAGACCGGCACGGTCGCCCTCCCGGCCATCGAGGAACTTACCTACCGCTCGGCGTACCGCTGTCAGCCGATTGACGCGCCTCTGGTCGATGTTGAAGTCCTCGGCCAACATACTGCCGGATACATCGACAACCAGCATGATATCGATACCGCTGGTAACGACGCGGGTGTTGGCCTTGCCGAGCTGCGGCCGCGCGAGCGCGACGACAAGAAGCGCGAAGGCAACCGCTACGATCAGGGGGGAGATCCAACGCAGTCGCGCGCGCCCGGCCGCTCGTGCAACGCGCAGGGTCTCGGTCGCCGGGTAGCGAACGGTCGCCAGCGTTCTGCCGCCGGCCAGCCATGCGACGACCGGCACCAGCAGCAGTAGCACCAGCAGCCATGGATCATGCAGTCGCATCGCCGCCTCCACCTGCCTCCGGCTGTGCGCCTTGCGTGCTTTGCGCCCCGTCTGATTCCGGCGGGACTTTCGCGCCCGCCGCGAGAGTGTCCGGGGGCACGGTCGATTCGACGAAGCCGAGCGCAGCCGCGTAGGCGCGGTCGGCATCGCCCTCACTCGGCACGTGGCGAGCGAACTTGACCAGGTCCGCCTCGGCGAGGAACCCGCTCAGCGCTCCGCGGTGCTCACGCTCGAGCCTCTCGCCTCGACCGACTGCGGCAAGAAACTCTTCGGTGGTCATTTCCGGTGCGCGCACCGCGAAACGTCCCTCGACATACTCGCGGACGATCCCCGAGAGCCGGACGTAATAATCGCCATGACGTCCGGCCGCGATCAGCCGCGCGCCGCGCAGGCGGCTCAGCGCCTCGAGGGCGACCTCATGGGCCGGTCTCGTCACCGTCGACGCGCGGCTGCGCCGACGGCGCTGCACGAGGTAGACGCCGGCAGCGACCAACACGATCAGCAACAGGGCGATCAACGCGAGGAAAAGAGCCCTGCGGTCCGGCGGAGGCTGCACCGGTGATTTGATGTCGCGGAGTTCGACCTCGCTTCCCGGCGGAGGCAGCAGTGAGTCGACGTTGATGAGCGCACGCGGCCCCTCCACTTCACTGGCCTCACCCTCGGCGGTGCGATATCCGACCACCGGAGCCGGGATGAACTGCGATCCGCTCTCATACGCGAGCAGCTCGTACCAGACCTCCACTGCGCCGCCTGCGGCCCCCTCACCGCCGTTCGGTTCCGGCTCGCCCGTCCGGCCGGTGCTGTCGGAGGCATCGCCGCTGTGACCGTAGTCGGTGATCACGAAGTCCCCGATCTGTCCCGTTCGAAGACGCGGTACGACCTGGGTACCGGGGTCAGCCTCGACACGAATCCGGTAGCGGAACGGGCTCCCGATCGTCACGTCCCGCGGTGCGACTTCCGTGGTGATTCGTACGGATTCGGCATTGGGCTCTTCGGCGACCGAAGGCTGTGTCTGCGCACGGGCCTGCCCGAATCCCGCCGACACGCTCCCCGAAACCAGCAGGCAGACCAGCACCGCATCGCGGGGGCACGAGTAACGCATCTGCGTCCTGCGATTGAATCGCCGCCCACATCCGGCCCCGCGCCATGCGCTGTTCACCGGCGGCTCCCCCGGCGGCGGAAGAACCGGAGCAAAGCCTGCGCGTACGGCTCGTCCGTCCGCAGGTGAACTGCATCCACCCCCGCGCTGCGCAGCATCCGGTCGCGTTGGACATGAGCCTCTTGCTGGCGGCGCCTGTGCTCCTCACGCACGCGGCGATCACCGGTGTCGACAACGACCGTTGACCCGCTCTCGGGGTCTTCCACCGCCACCAGACCGACATTCGGCAGCTCGACATCACGCGGATCGTCGAAGACAGCCGCCACCAGATCATGTCGGCGGGACGAAGCTGCCAGCGATCGCTCTACGCCGGTGCAGAGAAAATCCGACAGTACGAAGGTGACGCAGCGTCGATGAGTCACCCGATCCAGATAATCCAGCGCCGCCGCCAGATCGGTCCCACGCCCCTCGGGTTCGTGGTTCATGATTTCGCTGATGACACGAAGAACGTGGCGATTGCCCTTGCGGGGAGGGATCGCCAACTCGATGCGATCGGTAAAGATGATCAACCCGACCTTGTCGTTATTGCGAATGGCCGAGTACGCCAGCAGCGCTCCGATCTCCGCCTCCAGCTCTCGTTTGAAGTGCGAAACGGAGCCGAACATCGTCGACGCGCTCGCATCCACGAGCAGCATCACCGTCAGCTCGCGCTCCTCGACGAAGCGCTTCACATGGGGCGCGCCGGTGCGAGCCGTGACGTTCCAGTCGATCGTCCGGACGTCATCGCCGGGCAGATACGGGCGCACCTCGGCGAACTCCATCCCGCGCCCCTTGAAGGCGCTGTGGTACTGGCCCGCGAACATATCGCTGACCAGGTGGCTGGTTCGGATCTCGATCTTGCGAACAGCCTTGAGTTGCTCTCGTGTGAGCACGACGATTCTCCGCAGCCTGCCTGTCCGGCGTCAGGGCACAGGCACGCCGTCGAAGATGCGCTGAACAAGACCGTCCGCGGTGACCTCCTCGGCCTCGGCCTCGTACGAGACGATCACGCGGTGGCGCAGAACATCCGCGCCGATCGACTTCACGTCCTGTGGAGTCACGTAACCGCGACCGGACACGAACGCATGGGCCTTCGCGGCCAGCGTCAGTGACAACGTCGCGCGTGGAGACGCGCCGTACTGGATCAGCGGGCCGAGGTCGAGATCGAATTCGGCGGGCTCTCTCGTCGCGGCCACCAGATTGATGATGTAGTCCTTGATCTTGTCGTCGATGTACACCGAGTCGACCAGCGCTCTCAATTCGACGATATCGGCCGGGCTGAGGACCGGACTCACGGTTGGCGGCTCGCCGGTTGTCGCCATCCGGTCGAGGATGATGCGCTCCTCCTCTCGCGAGGGGTAGGAGACAGACAGCTTGAGCATGAACCGGTCGACCTGAGCCTCGGGCAGCGGGTACGTGCCCTCCTGCTCGAGCGGGTTCTGGGTCGCCAGCACGAGGAAGGGGTCGGGCAGCTCGAAGGTATCGTCGCCGATCGTGACCTGGCGCTCCTGCATCGACTCGAGCAGCGCGCTCTGCACTTTGGCGGGCGCCCGGTTGATCTCATCGGCGAGAATCACATTGGCGAAGACAGGGCCTTTCTTCGTCGAGAAAGTCCCATCGGCCGGGCTGTAGATCTGCGTGCCGATCAGATCGGCCGGCAACAGGTCCGGCGTGAACTGGATGCGCCGGAAAGACGCATCAATCGCCTGGGAGAGCGTTTTTACCGACAGGGTCTTGGCGAGGCCGGGGACGCCTTCAAGCAGGACATGCCCGCCGGTCAGCAGCCCGATCAGCAGCCGGTCGATGATGTATCGCTGACCGACGACGACCTTGCCGACCTCTTCGCGCAGCCTGTAGACGTGGGGCGAGGCTTCCTCGACCCGTTTATTGATCGCTGTGACGTCGGACTCCATCGGGGCCCTCTCTCCTTCTTGTCAGGTTCCTGAGTTCGCGACGGAAAAGCACGCGCCCGTGCTCGCGCGCCCGAGCGGCGGTTCCGTCTGCCTTGGGCAGCCGATTCTAGACGCTCGGCGGCGGAGCGCAACGTACGACGAACAGCGTCCCGAGAACGGCGAGGCGATTTCCGGGGCTCAGGGCGAGGGAGCCGGCCTCCCGGCCCTGCCGGGAGGGTCGCAAAGCAGCTCGATGTCGACCCCGGCCGCCCGCTGGAGAATACGGAGTGCATCGACGGTGCTCGGCCGGGCGCCCGATGCGTCGACGTTGCAGACAGCCCCATCGCACCGAGCCGCGCCCAGGGCACCCAGCAGAGCCAGTAATGCATCCACCGCGGTAATGGCGCCGGAATCATCGGGGTCGCCGCATCGGACCCGCGTACAGTCGTCGCGGCAGGCGCCTCCCGGGCTCCACGGTGCCGCTCCGCCGTCACAGTCTTCTCCACTCTGCACGAACCCGTCACCGCAATCAGGCCGCGGCGCGAGCGTGGTCGAGGTCGCAGTCGTGCCGGTGTCCGCACGACAATCCCCGGTGACGCCGTCACAGACGGCTCCGCGCGGACAGTCGACGCTGCCCGCACACTCTCCGGCAAAGCACAGGTCTCCTGCCGTGCAGGCGCGCCCGTCATTGCACTCGCCTGCTGCCGGCTCCCACCGGCAGCCCTGCACAGGATCACAGACATCCCGAGAGCAGCTTTCGCCATCGGGGCACAGGCCGTGGTCCGCGATATGGTGACAGGCACCGGATCCGTCGCAGAGATCCAACGTGCAATCGATCCCGTCATCACAGCCGCGGGCGCCGCAGATACGGCCTGCGCTCACCGTCACTTCATTCGATCGTTCACTCCAGATCCCGTCCGCGGCCTGCACGGAGACGCTGACTACCACCCCGGCGAACGGATCCGGAACCGGTACTTCAGCCTCGAAGAGCCCGTCGACATCCGGCTCGAGAGCGGGCATGACGTGATCGAAGGACGGCTGTCCGATTGCCCCCGGCTGTCGCACATGGACGGTGAACGAGGTCGCTTCGGGGTATTCCCATCGGACGCGCAAGTCGACGCCATGGGCAGGCGGCGGCAGCGCCATCAGGAACAGCATCGCCATGCGAAGGGCATGACCGACAGGGCGTTTACGGAAGTGGGGTCGCACCGTCCAAAAGCACTCAGGCGTTCGAAGCGGACCGGATCGCCCCGCCCGAGTTTCCGTCGCGCGCAGGACTACAACCGGCTGCCTGAAGAGACCAGCGTCAAGAGGGAAGTCGCCGCGAGGCCGGTCACGCTGCGGTTTGGGTTGCGTCGCAGACTTCCGCCGTTAGCCTCCCCTGCGTGGAAGTGATCGTCGGCGCCCTGACAGCGGTCGGCGCTGCGGCTCTCGTGGCCGTGTTGCGCCCGGAAATTATCGTGCGACAGGCGCGCCTGGTTCTCGCCCTGACCGCAGGCGCGTCGGTTCTGGCCGCCTGTGCGCTGATCGACTTCGCTCCGGGCTCCGCGGCCGGTGGCGGGTACAGCCCTGCGGCGAATTCACGGACAGCGCCATCGATCGCGGAATACGAAAGCCTCCCCGCAGCTTTGAGGAGCACAGATCGCGCCGGCGGCGATGGGAACACGGTCGTGCGTCACGGGCCGGGCCGGTCGGGCGGGTCGGGCGCGTCCGGCGCGTCCGCCACGTCCGACGGATCCGGCTTCCTGCGCTTCGCGAACTTCCAGCAATGGTCGCGTCGTCTCCCCGGCCCGCGCATGAGCCTTGACCCTTCCGAGGAGCCCATGATCGCCGACGGAGATCCGTCGGTGGCCGTGTACGACGAAGCCGTGGACGATTTCGGCAACGACGACATGTACGTCATCGCGCTGCAGACCCGCGACGCCTTCTCGTTCGGCTCGCTCACACGCCTTCGCGCCATCAGCGATCAGGTGCGGCGTCTACCCGGTGTCAGGTCGGTGGAGAGTATCGTCGAGACCACGTCGTTTCGTTACATCCCCGAGTCGGACATGGTCGAAGTCGACAGCCTGATCGACGAGATCCCCACCGACACCGCGGAGCTTGAGGCGCTCCGCGAGCGAACGCTTTCCGACCCGATCTACCCCCGCACACTGGTCAGCAGCGAGTCTACGACCGTGGGGCTCAACGTCGCATTTCGCTCGATGACGGACGGCGATTTCATCCGCGCCGGGCTCGATCGCCGGATCATCGGGATTGTCCAGCGCGAAACATCGGCAGAGGCGGACTCCGGACAGACCGCATCGGGGGTGGACGGCGCTCGTCGAGGCTTCAACGTGGCCGGTCGTCAGCACGTCAAGTCGCTGACACACGGCATGATGGTCGGTGACCTCAGCCGCCTGATTCCTCTTGCAGTCCTCGTCGGCGCGACCGTGGCACGAATCGTGACCGGCTCGCTCCGCAACGCCGTGTTGCCGGTGGGCTCGAGTCTCCTCGCCACACTGTGGGTCTTCGGTGGTCTCGCATGGCTCGGCAGACCGCTCACCCTGATCACGCTCGTGCTCGGCCCGACGCTGATCTGCGTCGGCAGCGTCTACGGCGTTCACGTCCTGGCCCGCTTTGACGAGATTCTGGAGGAAGCGGCTGCGGAAGGCGGCAGCAACAGCCCGGAGGCCCGGTCTCCGACCGAGCCGACCGACCCCAGCCATGCGGCGCTGGAGTGCCTCCGAT
>CAXQPB010000129.1:0-16332 GCA_964225545.1 Candidatus Nitrosopumilus sp.
CTCGGCGTCGGCGATGATCCGGCTTCGCTGGATACCAGCGCGCTGAACACGAACGTCAAGGCCGGTAAGATGATCGGAACGACCGGTCCGTACATGACGGTGTCGGTGACGGATACAGCGTCGGCCAGCGCCGGTGTCGGCGACACCATCGTCCCGACGACTTCGGACGTAACTGTGAATATCGAGGTGCAGTCAGCGGCCTGGATTCCGGTCGAGGAGGTCCGAATCTACAAGAACGGGTTCCTCCATGCTTCGTATGACCAGACCACGACTCCGGCGGTCGGTAAGACGCCGAAGCCGACCTCGGGAAGCAAGAAGGTGATCCGGTTTGCGGGCTCGATCCCGATCACGCTCTCCGAGGACAGCTGGATCATCGTCGAAGCAGGGCAGAAGCTCTCGCCGTTGCCGACGCCTGCGGAGGTCGCCGGCACGATTGTCCCGGGGCTCGAGTCGGTGGCGTTCAGCAATCCGATCTGGGTTGACCTTGCCGGGGACGGATTCGACCCGCCCGGACTTCCGGTCGAAGCCAGCCCGATTCCGCGCGCGCCGCGCTTCGCCGGTGTTGAGGAGCTCGATATGGACCTCATCCCCGAGTACAAGCACCACGCGATCGAGGGGCATCTGCCGATCCACAAGATCACGATCCCCGCCGAAGCTCTCGACGGCCTGAGCGACACGGCCGGCAAGAAAGCGGACGAGGAGAACGCGGACGACGCCAAGGCCGACGACGCGAAGGCGGACACGGCGAAGGCGGACACGGCGAATGATGCCGAATCGCGCGATTGCGAAGATGCCGGAAAGACCGATCAAAGCGATGATGCAGCGGATTCCTCGCCTCAGGCCCAGGCGGAAGCTTCACCGAAGGGCGCGCCCTCCGGCGAAGCGACGTCTTCACTCGGAGGACCTGCTGAATCCTCGCGCAGCTGATTCGATGAACTGCGCCCGGATCCGGCCCGACCTGTTCTCGCAGCGGGCCGGATTCGGGGCGCGTCTGGCCCTCGCACTGACTCTCGCTCTTACCCACGACGTCTTTACGCCGCAGCCCTCCTGCTCTCACAGGCTGACTCCGGAACAAGTAATGGCTCGCGTTCGCGCGACCGACATGTCCGCGCACTTTTACGTGGCAGAGGTCGAACGTTCGGCGGCACTGCCGAGGATGCTCGTCGTACGTGTCGGGCCCGGTTGGTGGGATGCGGAGGCTTATCTCCGCACGCAGGTCGCCGAGAAATGGCTGCACATGTGGGAGTCCGCGGTCACCGGGGGAATCGTCGCAGTCGTTGACGACAGAGATCGGCCCGTCGTCAATTACGACGGCAATGGACGCGCTCGCCTCGAGCCGCGGCCGGCGCCCGACGACACGGCGCCGGAAATCGGAAAGGAGCAGCACCGGAAGCCGGCTGATGAACAGTCGGCTGCTTCGGGCGGTTGAATTCGCTCAGCGCTGAATCGACTCGAGATAAACCAGAATCTCGAGAACCTGTCCGCGAACGATTCTCTCCGCCATCTCGGGGTCCTCAACCTGTCCGGACAGGATCTCTCCCCAGGCCGGCATCTCACTCGACCCGTGGGCACCGGGCATCTGACGCCCGTCGATCCTTGCCGCAATCTCAGGCATCGAGAAACGACCGCCGTTTCGCTCGGCGATTCGTGTCAGATCCGGTGGCGGTGTCGCCAGGGCTGAGGCCTGAGGGCCGTCGCCGCGAGCGTCGAAGCCGTGGCATGATGCACACAGCTCGCGAAACGACTGCTCGCCGGCTTCGGCAATAACGGATTTACCCGCAGACTGAGCGCCGGCGCAGGGGACAGGGGGCACAGCGCTGACGGCGCTGACGGCGACCAGCGCCATCAACGTCACCTGAGCACGCCATGCAACGCGCGCGAAGCGGAAACGCAAAGGCAGGGCCGCAGGTTTCGGCAGATTCAGAGCGGTGCACGCGGTGGGTCTCGCCATGCGGTCAATATACGCGACCGGAGGCCGGGCGACCAGACTGCGAGTCACGGTGCCGGCGCGCGGCGCTTACGCGACCCGCAAATAAGAGATCAGTCTGCGGCTTCGAGATTTCCGGCCAGGGCATCGAACAGGCCGGACTTGCGGCTCGAGCGCCGCTCGATCGCAACCCGAAGAAGTTCCGGCTCGGCAATGATGACGAGGGAAGCTCGCGCGCGCGTCAGACCGGTGTAGATGAGCTCTCGCGTGCACAGCGGCGAATCTTCCGGCGGTAGAATGAGGAAGACCGACTCGAACTCGGAGCCCTGGCTCTTGTGGACGGTCATCGCCCACGCCGGCTCGTGAGCCGGCAGTCGGGCCGGCGCCACCGGCCGCGCGATGCCGTCGGGCCCCGGGAACCAGATCCGGGCGTGTCCGTCCTCCGATTCGGGCCAGCAAAGTCCGACGTCGCCGTTGTACAGACCGACCGAGTAGTCGTTGGCCGTCACCATCACCGGGCGGCCCTGATACCAGCCGGGGCTGGAGCCGAGCGGTCGACGAGTCCGGCTCCGCGACGCAGCGTCTTCCGCGATGCGATTGAGATTCTCCACTCCCCACGGGCCACGACGGCCGGCGCACAACAATCGGGTCCTCCCGAGTTGAGCGATGGCGTCGTCGGGAGTCGCGGCGCTGACGATCTCCGCGCGCATCGTGTCGAGAATTGCCGTGAGTGAGTCGGCGTCGTCCGGATAATCGCGGAGCACGACTCCACGTTCGTCGGCAAACGACGACCCGTCGAGCAACTCGAGTGCCGTATCGGCATTCCCCGCCCTTACCGCTGTCGCGAGTCGCCCGATCGGGGAGTCCTCGCCGAAGCGGTAATTGCGATGGAGGACCACGGCCGCATCGGAGAAAGGGCGCTGTCCGGAGGTGTCATCGCCGCAAGCCGTCGACTTCGTGGCACTGCCGCCGCCGGCTTCGCCGAGCGCGATACACGCGCGGGTCAGACCGGGGGACAGTGGAGAGGCTTCACCACGCGCCGGTTCATCGCTCCCGGCAACCGGTTCTCGTGCAGTCCGGCACAGATCCGCGAATACCAGCCCGGCCTCGACGCTGGCGAGCTGGTCTTCATCGCCGAGCAGCACGAGCGTCGCGTCGGGCCGCGCTGCGGCGAGCAGCGCATCCATGAGGAGCAGATCTACCATCGATGCTTCGTCGACGATGATCACATCGTACGGGAGCGGTCGCTGCGCGTCGTGACGGAACGTTCCGTTACCACGCGCGCCGAGCAGGCGATGCAGAGTCTGGGCACGCTCCGGTATCGAAGACACCGGGCCGATGGTCGACGCGAGCCGCTCGAGTTCGCCGCTGAGCGATTCGCCGATGCGTGCAGCGGCCTTTCCGGTCGGAGCAGCGACAGCCATGCGCAGCGGAGAGGTCGGGTTTTCGCCGTTCGCGTCCCCGGCGCTGCCTGCCTGTTCGGACAGCAGCATGAGTATTCGTGCGACGGTGGTTGTCTTCCCGGTACCGGGCCCGCCGCTGATCACGGCGAGTTTACCGGTCAGTGCGGCGACGGCGGCTGCCGCCTGCCGGTCGATTTCGCTGCAAGCCGCATCGGCGCCTGAGCCGCCCACGGCCTAGCGGAACAGCGTCCCGAACAGCGGCCTGAGCTTCGACGTGTCGAGCGTGACGGCGCGTCGGGCTCGCTCGGCCAGAGCCGCCGCGACCCGGCGTTCAGCGAGCCAGTAGCGGTACAGGTAGATCCGCTCGCCCTCGAGTACGAGGGGCGTCACGTCGGTTCCGTCCCCGCAGATATCGCTGTCGCTCAGGGCCTGCATCCACGCCGCCGGCTCGGGCATCGTTGCCGTGCCGTCCGTTCCGTGGACACCGTCAACTCTCTGCCCTGCCCAATCTTCGAGGTGCAGGCACGCGTGGCCGCCGCCTCGCGCCCGGCTGAGGAGCGCGGCTGTTCGCTCGAGCACCCCGCCAGGCTCCTCGCCGGCAAGTGTCGCGATCATGCGCGCGAAGCGGAGATCGATGTCACTGAATCCCGGCCCTGCGGCGAGCGACAGGTGCGAGTTGCCTGTGCGGGCTCCACCTTTCGCGTCGCTCACGCTCGCGCCCCCGCGTCGTCAACTGCCCCTGCTCCTTTGAACAGGCTGTCCATGGCCTCGACGAGCGCACGCGAGGGGCGGTCTCGAAACCAGCCCGCCTCGTCGCTGTATCCGATGCCGCGCAGGAAAACGTAGAGCGCTCCGCCAAAATGACGATCGTAGTCGTAGTCTTTTTGTCGCAGAGCGAGGAAGCGGTGCAGCCCGAGCACGTAGAGGTGGTACTGAAGCACGTAGTGCGCATCGATCATCACCGGGTCGAGACGCGAGGGCTCGTAGTCTTCCGCTGTGTCGCCGAGATAGTTCGACTTCCAGTCGATGATCCACCAGCGGTCCGCGTGACAGATCACCGCGTCGACGAATCCCACGAGGTACCCGCGCAGGGTGTTCTCTTCCAGAGTCGCCAGCGCCTCGGCGTAGCGGCCGGCGATGCCCGCTCCTCCGTGCTTGCGGAAAACCTCAGCGAGTTCGGCAGGGTTCAAGCGTTCCATCGGGATGAAGAACTGCCACTCGTCCATGCGGTGATCGGCGTCGGCCAGCTTGAACTGATCCACGGGGACCGGCGCTCGAGCGACACGCTCGATCATCGAGTGAACCGCGGCTGCCGGGTCGTACCCGATGTCGTCGGAGGCGCCGGGGTGACGGGCGCCGGTGTCGAGTCCGTGTCGCTCCAGTATCCGACGCACGGTTGTGTCGGTGTCCGAGCCGGGTGTCGCGCTGACTTCGGCGAGATCGACGTTTTCAAGGATCTCGTGGAGGCATGTACCGGCGCGCGCACCGCGGGCGAAACCGAAGATCGACTCGCTTCGGCCCGGTCCCGTACCTGACTGTGGAGTCGCCGAGTGCAGCGTCGCTGTTGCATCACGCGCGGGATCGAGGTGGTCCGGCGTCTCCGCGTCCGCTGCGAAGCGCTCCGCGTTCGAGCCGCGCGAAGACCGTTTAGAGCCGGCCCCGTGGGTCAGGCCGCTGAAGCTGGCGATGCGCCATGGCGCCAGTTGCTGCCTGGCGGCGTCCGGGAACACTCGGGCGTGAAGTGTCGGCGTTTCATCCTCCCGCCTGTCCGATCGGCGGATCGATTCCGGGTCGAGGCCGGTGGCGTCAAACAGCTCCATGAGCTGCGGGTTTTTCGCGACGAGGTTGTTTATCGCCGATTCGAGATCAAACGCTTTCTGCTCCTCGTCATACGGCGATGGGCCGCCGAGTGTCCACGCGAGCGGGTTGTAATTTTTGTCTCTGCCGATGGCGCCGACGCCGATATAGCAGGCGCGGCGTGCCCGCGTCAGCGCGACGTACAGCAGCCGAACCTGTTCGGCCATCCTCTCGTCCGTGGCAGCGCTCACGAACCCGGGCTCCTCATCCGCCCTGCAGTGCATCTCGACCCGGGTGTGATCGATATGTCGCAGCAGTGGTTCCTTGGCATTGACTCCCTTCCCGGACCACGCGAACGGACAGAAGACGATCTCGTACTGGAGCCCTTTGCTCGAGTGCACGGTGACAATCTCTACCGAGTTCGCCTCTCTCTCGATTCGCAGCTGGGCCTCCTCCGAGCTGCTCCCGCGGTCGTCGCCCGGACGCTCCTGACGCAACCAGCGGAGCAATCCGTCCGGGGCCAGGTGATGCTCGAGTTCGGCCTGATGAAGGAGTTCCACGGCATGCCGGAAGTTGGTCAACCGTCTGTCGCTGTCCTCATGCGCCGAAAGCCGCTTGCGCACTTCGCGGCGAGCCTCGAGCTCACCGATCATCTGCATGAAGCCCCGGCGTTCCCAGAGTTCACGCAACTCGTACAGGGTCTCCATTCCGGACTGCCAGCGCACCTCATCCTCGTCGAGATCTTTCAACTCCTGCGGGCCAAGGCCCCACAGCCTGGTGCTCAGCCCCGCCTTCACCCGTGCGGTGTCTGCCGGATTGGCAATCGCCGTGGCGAGACGAGCGAGTTCGATCATCTCGTCGCTCTCGAAGATGCTGCCCGTCGCGCGCTGCACGGCGGGGATGCCTGCCGCTGCCAGAGCTTCGCGAACAGCCTGTCCGTCGTTGTGACGCCCGACAAGAACAGCGATATCGTGCGGCTCGATTCGCGCGGACGTCGGTCCGTCTGCCGACTTGCGCGCGATCCGTATGTCTCCGTCGAGCAATTCGACGATACGATCGACCGTGGCGTTCACTGCGGTGCGAACGCCGTTTTCCCGGTTTGGCTCACCGAGCCACATCCAGCAAAGCGGGGGGGGGCCGCCTCCCGTGCCCTCGGTGATCAGCGGTTCGACCGGGTCCTCACCGGGTTCGGCCGTCTCGAATCCGATGCTCCGGTCGACGAAGACATCGTCGCGTTGTTCGAACACCCGATTCACGGCGTCGATGAGAGAGGCCGCGCTGCGGCGATTGTGCCTGAGCGTGTACGTCGCCACCGCATCATCACGAGCGGCCAGGTAGGCATGCACGTCGGCTCCGCGGAACGAGTAGATCGCCTGTTTCGGGTCTCCGATCAGCCATACCGGTTTGCCGCCGAAGAGTCGGCGGAAGATCGTGTACTGATCCTGGTCGGTGTCTTGAAACTCGTCGATGAACGCGATCCGGTAGCGTGCGGACACTGCACGCCGAATGGCCTCCTCACGGGCGGGTTCGGCGAGTGCCTCGCGCAGTCGTCGGATCAGATCGTCCTGTGTCAGCGTGGCCGACTCCTGCTTCAAACGCTCGAGGCGGGAGTGGACATCACCGATGAAGGCAGCGCGCACCGCGTGGGCGAGGGACCGTGCGATCTCATTGAGGGCGTCACAGGCAGCAATGAAGGGATCCTCGTACGGTGGGTCGAGGCGCGTCTTTTTTGCCTGCCCCTCCTCAATCGCCCGCGTGGTGAACCAGCGCGCGGCGGTCGAAAGTGCACGCGAACCGGCAGAGAGTGCGTCCATCGCATTCGTCGCGATTTCGATGGATGCCGGCTGAAGCATGCAGGGCTTTCCGCTGTCCTCTGTCTGCTTGAAGCTGAGCGAATCGAGAAATGCTCCGACGCGCTCCCGGTCCCACGCCGCGCCGATCCGGTCGACAGCCGCCGATATCGCAGCGACAACATCGGTCAGTTCCGCAGCGGCCGGCAGCAAGCGCGTATCGCGGTGGCGCCGCCAGAGGCGGTAATCGCTGATCAGGGATTTCGGGGTGACTCCGTCTTCGACGAGCCACGCAGTGACTGCCTCGTCGAGGCTGTAAAGCCGGCTCCGCCAGAAATCGTTGGCTGCCTGTTCGTACAAAACGTTCTCGTCGTCGACGAACTGTACGTTGTAGTCCATCCCGCTCTCGAACGCGGTCTCGGTAAGAACGCGATTGCAGAAGGAATGAATCGTACTGACCGAGATTCGGTCAAAGTCCCGCAACGCCGACCGCAGGCGCCGTACACCCTCGTCGCCGTGGCGTTCGAGGAGGGTCGCAAGCAGCTCGTCCTCCGGCACCTCTCCGGCGTCGTGGGCAGCGACGACCGTCGAGATCGCCGTTCGGATCCGGGTGGTGAGTTCAGCGGTGGCAGCCTTGGTGAAGGTCACGACGAGCATCTGCTCGATGTTCTCCACATGGCCTTCGAGCAATGCGCGCAGAACGAGTCCTACGAGCGAATAGGTCTTGCCGGTGCCTGCGCTGGCCTCGACGAGGCTCACTCCCTCGGTGATCGGATCGGTCGCGACCTCGAAAAGTCTGCCGGAGCTCACTTCTTGCTCCTCTTCGTCGAGGCGCCGCGCTGCTCGAGAATCGGAGACCAGAGGAACTCTGCAAGCTCCCGGAAGTCCTCAGCGAAGGTTTTGAGCGCATCCGTGTCGCGGAAGCAGTATTCGATGTGGGGGTCGGCACGGTCTCCTCTCGAGAAGAGACTGCCTTCCCAGGCTTTACGGACCGCATCCTCGATCTTCTCTGCGGTCGCGTTCTTGTTTTGTGTCGCCTCCACGTAGGCTTTCGCGCATCCCGGAAACAGCGGGAGCGGGCGAGCCATCCCGCGGCGATATCCCTGGGCGAGCTGCTCGAGGAACTCTCCGGCCTGCTCAGCGCCGAGCGGAGCGAATGGGATGTCTTCGCACGACGTCTTGTTCTTCAAAGCGATCAACGTTCGTGGCGGGGGAGTGGCTCCGGCCTGCGCTGCGGCCACGCATGCGACGACGTGGTAAATCCACGCCCGCACCTGATCGGCCGGCTTGAGTTTTGCGCAGCGGTAGCGCACCCGTTCTCCCGCCGTGTTGATTTCGTCTTCGATCGTACCGGTGATGCTCCAGCCGTTGCCTTTGATTGCGACGGAAATGGTCTCGGTCCGGTCGATGCGGCCGACTCGGGCCGCCAGTAGATCGACATCACGCTTGAGTGATTCATGGGTGGCTGATCCGAAGCCGCCGAGCGGAAGCTCGCCGCAGGCTCGCATCCATTCCAGCTCATTCGCAACACTGGTGGCTACATCGGTCGCTGACTGTCCGCGGACCCGGCGATCCAGCATAGCTTGCTTGAGCGCGTACTGCTGCAGGTTGTCGAGGGTGATCGGCTCGACGTCTGTGGTCTCGTCGTCGAACTCGCGCAGGCGCAGCCCGAGGACCGACGTCACGTAGATCTTGCTTGGGTTCAACCAGAACTCCGCGAGCTCGTACGGGGTCAGGTCGACATGTTCGCGGAGTTCGAAGCGGACTTCGGCCGGGGAGGGCGCGCGCAGGCTCGGCTCGCCGGCCGCCGCTGCGACCTCGCGGTTCTCGCTCGAGTAGCTGAACAGCCGCCCCGAATCCTCCCGGAAGTAATGGGAGTCGTACGGGTGCATGCGCTGGTTGACGGTCACCATGGCGCTCGGGCGGACGTCGTCTTCGCTGGCAAAGCGGCGGTCGAGATAATCGTGTAACTCACTGACGACAACCGACGGTGCCCGCTCGTTTGTATCGGTCAGCGATCGGCCCGCGTAGGTCAGGACCAGGCGCTCTCCTGCCGCCAGGAGCGTCTCCAGGAACAGGTACCGGTCGTCATCGCGAAGCGATCGATCTCCGGCGCGAGGCGCGGCCGCGATCAGGTCATAGCCTGCCGGTCGGTCACGGCGCGGAAATGCCTCGTCATCCAGACCACTCACGCACACCAACCGGAAAGGGATCGTCCGCATCGGTTTGAGCTCACAGAAGGTGATGCGTCCATTGATGAAGCCGCTGCCGCGACTGGACTGCGAAAGCGAATCCGTGAGCCACCCGCGAACGATCGCGGCCGAGATCTCTTCATCCAGCCCGCTTGCCTCGGCGTGGCTCGCGAGGTCGTCGATGGCCCGGCGCAGATCGGCCAGCGCGGTCTCGTCCTCGGGTTCGGTGTGAAGAAACAGGTCGCAGGTGCGGCGGATGGTCGCTGCCCATATCGACGCCGTAGCCGGCTTTCGCAGTGTCTGGTGCTCGGCGAACAGCGTCTCGGTGAAGGTGGTGAAGCGGCCGAGCAGTTCGGCGTTCTGCAAGGCTGCGGCAGGTGAGGGCGCGATTCCGGCGACCAGCGCGGGGCAGTCTCCGACGGCGTAGCCCATCAGCATTCTGTCGATACCGAATTGCCACGAGTTCGCTTCCATCGGTTCGATGCCGAGTTCGCTGCCCCGCCAGGCGGCGTTGATCCCCCAGCGAATCCCGCTGGTATCGACCCATTCACGCAGCCGTCCCAGCTCGTCGGCGCGAATCGCAAATCGCCTGCGGACGATATTCATCTCCAGCAGATCGATAACGGCCCCGGCCTCGAAGCGGCCGCTTGCCAGCTCCATGAGCTTGATGACCGCCTTGATCGGTGCGGCGTCCTCAACCGGCGACCTGTCGGCGATGCTGAACGGGATCCGGGGAAGATCGGGTTCTCGTGAACCGAAGACCGCTTCTATGTAGGGCGCGTAGCGGCCGATGTCGGTTACCAGAACGAGAACATCGTCGGGGCGCAGCTCGGGGTCGCGCGCAAAGGCATCGAGAATCCGGTCGCGAAGGACTTCCATCTCGCGCATCGGGGAGTGGCAGCAATCGATGACAATCGAATCGTCATCCTCTGCGAGTCGGACGCGGCTGTCACCGGGATCAAGCTCGATGATGTCCCGCTGCACGGTGTGCAGGGCGGTGCTTCCGGTCGGAGACTCGAAGTCGAGCGGCTGCCAGGCTGTGCCGTCGTGATCGGCATTCTGAAGCATCGCGAAGAAGTCCCGGCCGAGTCGGCCCATCGACGCGAGCAGCGGATTGCCCTCCTCGGCATGCGCGTCTTCGGCGTCGGCGCCCGCGGCTTCGATTCGATCGCGTATTCGTTCGACCTCGCGCGCCGGTCGAACATCTGCCCAGTACTCGGCTGTCGGGCTGACGTAGTAGAGCGTTACCGGAATACTTCGGGACAGCGCTGAGAGCAGTTGCAGGAACACCGGCGGCAGCGTGCTCACCCCGAAGATACTGACGCGCGCCGGCAGCAGCGGAGCCAGCTCCGTGGTGTCGCCGTTCTCGAGCCTGTCGAGCAGCGATGTCAGTCGCGTTGCCAGACTCGGCTCGTCCGTCTGACTGACCAGCCGCGACCACAAGTGCGCCTGCCAGCCAACGTGGACGTGCCCTTCCAATCCTGCGACGGCCGCGTCCGGACTCTGCTCCCAGGACCCCAGCATGTCCGGCCGGAACAGCTGGTAGTTGTCGAACAGGTCGGCCAGCCTTCGCGCGAGCTGGTAGCGCTTGCGCCCCTCGGTGTCTGCGGCGAGGTAACCGGCTGCGGGTGCGAACACGGGCTCGTTCTGCCACCCGGCCATATCGGAGAAGATTCGCCAGGTCAGCGCGTCTCGACCGAAAGCCGACTCGCGATGCGCGGCCGGCTGCTCCTCATCTTCGAGTCTCGCCGCCAGTGAATGAATGAAGGTCTGCGGGAACGGCGTGGACGTTCCCGCGCAGATTCCGTGTCGGGCCGCGAGGAACAGCGCGAGCCAGCGAGCCATTCCCTGGCTCTGGACAACGATAATTTCTTCTTCGCAGGCGGGAAGCGGGTGCTCGTGGAGCGTCTCGGCGAGCTTTGCTCCGAGGACCTCGAGTCGATTCCCGGTATGAAAGATCAGATTCCGCTCACCCACGACGGGCCTGTGTACTACCGGCGCGCCGCCGCTTCCACATCCGCGTCACCCGTCCGAAATAGAAAAGGCCCCGCAGCGCCACCGAGGTCGCGCTGCGAGGCCTTTCTGCCCGCCGGCACAACTTCCCCTTGCGGGGCAGGGTGCCGCTTTAAGAGAGGCTTGACCCTGTCAGGGCGTCATCCCGCCGAGAGCCAGGTACCGACTGGACCGGTTGACCGAGGCTCCAGCGAAGCTGGCCTCCCAGCATCCGCCGAGATCGTTCACGATCTGGGCGCGAACAGGGTCGGCGAGTGGCAGCGAGAATGAAGCCAGGTTTGCACCTTTGCCACCGACGACGATGCCCGCTTTGCCGTCGATGCCGTATTTGAGCTTCATGCTTCGGATGCCACTCGCCGATGCTTGGTTCTTGTAAACGTATCCGAACGGTTTCCCCGTCCATGCCGAGCCGGGAGCGACCGCGGCTTCGAGCACCAGGTCGGCCGAACCCGCCAAGTCGTCGTAAATGCAGACAAGGTAGTCGGTGCCGTCGGTCTGCGTCGGCGAACCGAATTCGCTCAGCAGCGTCTCTCGTCCTCCGCCGTACTTCAGGCGCATCTTGCGGTTGTTCGGTTTCGAGCCGGGGGTGAGTACAAGGCGCGATTTCGCGTTGATCGCCGGGCCGCGACAATCGCTCACGGGCTGGCTCGGACATCCGATGAAGCCCGCCTCGCAGATTCCGGCCGAGCATGTATCGCCGGTAGTGGTCGGATCGCCGTCTTCGCAGCTCGCCGTATTGTTCAGGTACAGGCAGCCCTGCGTCGCATCGCAGATGTTGTCCGTACAGTCGTCGTTGTCCTCGCACACCATCAGCTCGGTGCCGATGCACTCGCCGGTCTGGTCGTTGCAGACGTCGATCAGCGTACAGGAATCCCCGTCATCGCAGGAGCCGGCTGTTGGCGTGTGGAGACAGCCGACCAGGCTGTCGCAGGTGTCGACCGTGCAGGGGTTGTTGTCGTCGCAGTTGCGCGGCGAGCCCGGCGCGCACGAACCTGCGCTGCAGGTGTCATCGACCGTGCATGCATCACCGTCGTCGCACGGAACGGCTACATTGTCGTTGACGCAGCCGAGAACGCTGTCGCAGCTGTCAGCAGTGCAGAGGTTGAGGTCGTTGCAATCGGGCGCAGCACCGCCGACGCAGATGCCGTCAACACCGTCACAGGCGTCGTTCGTCGTGCATGCATCGCTGTCGTCACAGCTCGTACCCGCCGGGTCGAGGCAGATATCGGACGTCTCATCGCAGGTGATCTGGCACTGCACTCCTGCTGCCACGCAGGGGTCGCCGGCGTGTACTGAGCACGTGCCGCCGTTGCAGGTATCCGATCCGTTGCAGAACAGGCCGTCGTCACACGGAGTGCCGGCCGGGTCTTCACAGATATCGTTGACCTCGTCGCAGGTGATCTGACACTGAACGCCAGCCGCCGCGCAGGGGTCGCCGGCGTTGACCGAACAGCTTCCTCCCGAGCACGTGTCGGCGCCGTTGCAGAAGATGCCGTCGTTGCAGGGCTCGGAGTTGTTCTCGTACTGGCAGCCGGTCGCGGGCGCGCAGCTGTCGGTGGTGCAGACGTTGAGGTCGTCGCAGTCGAGCGGGGCGCCTCCAACGCAGAGTCCCGTCGCGTCGCAGGTATCGGCGGTTGTGCACGCGTTGCCGTCATCGCAGGCGGTGCCGTCGTTGAACGAGGCGATCTGGCAGAATCCCGCGGCGTCGCAGGTGGAGTTCGTCGTGCAGACATCTCGGTCGTCGCAGGCCGAACCCGAGGCTTCGTACTCGCAGGTTGCTGAACAGCAGTCTCCGCCGCGAGGCGCGCATGTGCCGTCGCCGATACCGGCGCAGATCAGCGGATCGGTCGTGCAGTCGGTTCCATCCGTGCACTGACTGCCGTCGTCGCAATCTTCGTCGGCCGCCGCGTCAACAAATCCGTCGCCGCAAATCGTGGCGACCTTGCCCGCGATCATCATCTCTTCCTCGTGGATGAAGTTGATGCCGGGGCCGCCGATGTCACAGCCCACAGGGGCTTCGACGCGGTAAAAGTTGGCTGGGACGGTCACACCATCCACCACAGCTTGATACGGTGCACCCTCCACCGCGTGCGGTGTGATCGCGTCGCCGATGTAGCCCGCAGGTGCGGACTCTTGTGGCGTCCAGCGCACGTAGTGCGAGACCGACGCGCTGTCATCGAGCGGAGTGGTGAAGTGATTTCCGAATCCGAAGCCGCAGCCCGGGATCGGCCCGTTCGGGCCGGTGCCGTGCAGGCAGTCCCAGGTTATATTGATGCAGCGGGTTCCCTGTCCGTCGCGACCGAGGGGTTCCGTAACTTCGACGAACTCTTCGCCATACGGGTAGACCAGTCGCCAGGTGCCCGCGCAGGCCGGAACGGGGTTGCAATCGACGCGGAAGCGGATGCGGCTGAAGACCGTCTGGTCCCCGTCCTGGATCGGGTCGTCCGGGGTTGTGAAGACGGATTGATTCGTGGCTTTGAAGATCGCGGTGCCCGGTTCTGCATCGATTGCGTTCGGTCGGGCGATCGGCGTTCCTGTCAGGGCCAGGAAGTAGATGGTCTCGTGCCAGTAACAACCGATGGCGACGTTCGGCTCTGTGCAGCCTTCTTCCAGCGCATCCAGCGGGCACAGCGGATCTGCAGGGTCATCGCAGGATTCGAGCGCCAGGCCGTTCCGGTCCATGTAGTAGAAAGGGAAGCCGTGTTCGTTCAGTGGGCCGTAGCTCGCGACGCCGACCGCGTCTGCAGGACTGCCTTGCAGTTGTGCCGCGAGCAACCCAAGGAACCCAAGGATTGCTGTGGCGCTGCGGCCAAGTCTCCAGGGACTGATCGTGCGGACGGGGTTACGGGTCTTGAAAGTCTGGTGCATGTGGGCATCTCCCCCAGTAGGTCGGTACAAAACCGAACACCAGCTATGCGTGTGGGCGCGCCTTTACGCAAGGAGGGTGAGACGTCCCACTTCGGGGTTTCTCCAGTCGTGATGTGGCTGAATCCGAAAAACTGGATGAGTTGACACGAGAAAATAAGTATTTTCCCATCACCGAGCGCGTTGCGGACCTGAATGGGCAATTTCCCGCAGGTGCAGTGAAATCTCAAAAAATACCCGTTGGGGTGGGCATTTCGGCGTTAAATTCCACAACGCGACGCGCCGATGGAAATCCCAATGGAGGGGGCTGCGGAATTCTCGTAGCTCAGCTGGGGGGGGCGGGGATGGTTTCCGGTCGCGAAAATGCTCTGACGGTCCGACCCGGCAGGTTCGTCAGGGCAGACTGTCTGTGGCGGAGTCTGGTGCGCGGGCGTCCATTAAGACGTCTCGCAGTGTCTCGAGCGCGCCGATGGCCCACTGGATGACCGCGATCCAGTCGACCGCCCGCCCGTAACGATCGACGACCAGGCTGACGAACGTGAATACGACCGGGGCTGCGATCGAGGCGAGAATGCCCTCTGTCTCGATACCAGGCAGGAGCTTGACCAGCAGCCAGAAAATAAGGCCGTTGGCCACCAGAAGAACCAATGCGTGAGTGGTGGCGGCATCCGGGACGCTGAAGAAAAGCGCTCCGTCCCAGATCGTGGCATTTACGAGCGCGAGCGCGACGACGGTAAGCGTCGCGCCGAAAATGCCGGTAACTCTCAGGCGGGGAATCAGCGCGACCGTGATGAGCATCGCCACGGTCTGGAGCAGCCAGTAGCTGAGCACGCCGTCAAAGGGGCGATCAGCGAGGGTCCGACCGGCCGCCTCGGCGAGACCTGCTGTGCCCGCGTCCACGGCGTTATCCTATCGCTACCGCCTACGGCGGGCTAGTTTACGGGCCAGGGCTTTGTGCGTGCGGGGGCGCGGTCAGTTCTTCGGTGCGCCGCCCAGTATCCAGTTGCGGATTCGCTCGATGTCGTTCTGATTCACGGGACTGCGGCCGATCGGCATGTTCGATCCGCAATCGGGCGACCCGGAAATTTTATTGACCAGAAAGCTCGCGTCGGGATCACCCGGCACGACCTGGCGTGTGAAAGACGAGGTAGGGCAATTGACGGCCCCGTTTGTCACCAATGAGTCGTAACCTGCGTCGAAGTCATCGAGGCCTCCGATGCCGCCGGCCATCCCTTGACCGCCGTGACAGAACGAACCGGTACACCCGTTGCTCTGAAAAATACCCATCACTTCCATCCACGTGGCTGGCGTTTCGCAGTTGCCGTTGCAGTCCAGCTGGATCGGCAGGCCGACCACGCTTTGCAGTGTCCTAAGGGCATCGGAGGCGGTGACGTTGCAGTTCGCGTCGACATCGCAGGTCGCAGGCGCACATTCGACGAGCCCCACGGCCGCCTGCAGGATCCCAAGAGCGTCGCTCGCCACCGGCGTAGTTCCGCTCGAATTGGGCTGTCCGCAATCGCCCTGGGCTGCTCGGGCCGGCGCGGGCGCGAGAAGAAGGGCGATTATCATGATTCGGGGCAGAAATTTCATCTCGATCTCTTCCTGTTCGAATCCACTCGTTGAGTGGCGCGACGGAGTCGCAGAAGTCCGCTCGTCCGGGCGGGCGCTCGGTTCCTGAGAATGATTAGCCAGCGCGGCGTTGCCAAGGCAACGTTTCCAGCCGTCTTTCGGCCGGGCGATGCCCTCGCTTGAGGGCGAAGCGCCGGAGGATCAGAGCTTCAAAGGCCCCGTGAGCCGAGCTCGCGAACGAGCTTTTCGTAGAACGCGGGGGCGTCGAAGCGGTTCGACCAACCGATCTGCGCCCAGTGATCCGCGTCGATCTCGTCAATCACCTCACCCCATACCTGAGAGGTCGTGGGGATCAGGCCGTCATTGGCTCCGATGCGCGACTGGAGGTAGCGATGTCCGGGTCGCAGCAACGGATTTACGCCGCCGGAGCGAACGTTCGGACGGCCGACAACGCAGCCGTAGTGGACGCCCGGATGGTCGGGAACGCCGGTGTTGAACTGCTCTGCCTCTTCTGTGGTCACGTCGTAAAAACCGCGAATGTCGATGCCCGCAGCCGACAGCAGACCGCGAATTCCGAAACGGTCTCCGAGGCGCGTCCCGACGTCCGCAATCGGCGTTCCCCTGTGGGGGGTTCCAACCGTGATGAGCGAAGCCACCCGGGAGCCGATACCGTGTTTGGCGATCGCGTAGCGTGCATCGAGGCCGCCCATGCTGTGGGCGATGATGTTCACGCGAGGGGAGGGGATCCGCTCGATCCATCGCGCGAGGTGTCTGGC
>CAXQPB010000130.1:0-38546 GCA_964225545.1 Candidatus Nitrosopumilus sp.
GGCGGATGCCTGCCGAACCGACTGCAGCCTGCCTGTCTGTGGCGACGGTGTGACCGACGCCGGGGAGTCCTGTGACGCGGGTGTCGACAACTCAGACACCGCTGCGGATAGCTGCCGCACGGACTGCTCGCTGCCGAGCTGCGGCGACGGCGTGACCGACGCCGGCGAGACGTGTGACGATGGCAACGACTCGAACAGCGATGCGTGCCTGGTGACGTGTGAGGCGGCCAGCTGCGGCGACGGCTTCGTCCAGGAGGGCGCTGAAGACTGCGACGCGGGCGTCGAGAACTCCGACACCGCCGCCGATACCTGCCGCACAGACTGCTTGCTGCCGAGCTGCGGCGACGGCGTGATCGACGCCGGCGAGGCGTGTGATGACGGCAACGATTTGAACAGCGACGCGTGCCTGGCGACCTGTGAGGCGGCCAGCTGCGGCGACGGCTTCGTCGAGGAGGGCGCTGAGGCCTGCGACGCGGGTGTCGAGAACTCCGACACCGCCGCCGATACCTGCCGCACAGACTGCTCGATGCCGAGCTGCGGCGACGGCGTGACCGACGCGGGTGAGACCTGCGACGACGGCAACGCTTCAAACAACGACGCCTGCCTGGTGACGTGTGAGGCGGCCAGCTGCGGCGACGGTTTCGTCCAGGAGGGCGCTGAGGACTGCGACAGCGGTCACTACAACTCGGACCATCGTGCGGACGCCTGCCGCACCGATTGCAGCCTCGCGAGCTGCGGCGACGGCGTGATCGACCACGGCGAGACGTGTGACGACGGCAACGACTCGAACAGCGACGCGTGCCGGGTGACGTGCGAGGCCGCGAGCTGCGGCGACGGCTTCGTCCATGAAGGCGAAGAGGCCTGTGACGCGGGCGTCGACAACTCTGATTTCGCCGCCGATACCTGCCGCACGGACTGCTCGCTGCCGAGCTGCGGCGACGGCGTGACCGACGCCGGTGAGATCTGCGACGACGGCAACGCTTCGAACACCGACGCCTGCCTGGTGACGTGTGAGGCGGCCAGCTGCGGCGACGGCTTCGTCGAGGAGGGCGCTGAGGCCTGCGACGCGGGTGTCGAGAACTCCGACACCGCTGCGGATAGCTGCCGCACGGACTGCTCGCTGCCGAGCTGCGGCGACGGCGTGACCGACGCCGGTGAGATTTGCGATGCCGGCGTTGGCAACTCCGATACGGCGGCCGACGCCTGCCGAACGAACTGTACTCTGCCTGTCTGTGGCGACGGAGTGACCGATGCGGGCGAAGCCTGCGACGCCGGTATCGAGAACTCCGACTATGCACCCGACGCATGCCGATCGGACTGCAGCCTCGCAAGCTGCGGCGATGGTGTGACGGATGCGGGCGAGATGTGTGACGACGGCAACGACTCGAACACCGACGCGTGCCTGGTGACGTGTGAGGCGGCCAGCTGCGGCGACGGCTTCGTCCAGGCGGATGAAGCCTGCGACGCGGGTGTCGACAACTCCGATGACCTGTCCGACGCCTGCCGCACCGACTGCTCGCTTCCGAGCTGTGGTGACGGCGTGGTCGACGCCGGTGAGGTCTGTGATGACGCCAACGCGACGAACAACGATGGCTGCCTGGTGACGTGTGAGGCCGCGAGCTGCGGCGACGGGTTCGTGCAGGCCGGTATCGAGGCTTGCGATGCGGGCGTCGACAACTCCGATGACCTGTCCGACGCCTGCCGTACTGACTGCTCGCTTCCGAGCTGTGGTGACGGCGTGACTGATGCTGGCGAGAGCTGCGACGACGGCAACGCCTCGAACAATGACGCCTGCCTGGTGACATGCGAGGCCGCGAGCTGCGGCGACGGTGAGCTCCAGGTCGGCGTCGAGGAATGCGACGCCGGCGTGGCGAACAGCGACAGCGCAGCCAACGCCTGCCGCGGGAACTGTACGCTGCCGACCTGCGGCGACGGCGTGGTCGACAACGGCGAGGCCTGCGATGATGCCAACACGTCGAATACCGACGGCTGTCTGACCGGCTGCCGAGCGGCCTTCTGCGGAGACGGTTGGGTCCGCGAGGGGCTCGAGCAGTGCGATCTCGGCGCCGAGAACTCGGATCAAGTCCCGAACGGCTGCCGCACGTCCTGCGTCCTCTCGGTCTGTGGTGACGGCGTCGTGGACGCGGGTGAGGAGTGCGACGACGGCAATGACTCCAACATCGACTCCTGCCGCAACGGCTGCGTGCTCGCGACCTGCGGTGACGGCTTCATCCAGGGCGGAGTCGAGGAGTGCGACAACGGTCTGGCCAACGACGACAGCGACCCGAACGCCTGCCGCACCAGCTGCGAGCTGCCGGTCTGCGGTGATGGCGTGATCGACAACGGGGAAGAGTGCGACGACGGCAACGACGCTGCGACCGACAGCTGCCGCAACGACTGCAAGCTGGCCTACTGCGGCGACGGCGTCGTTCACGCCGGCTACGAGGAGTGTGATGCTGGCGGACAAAACAGCGACCTGGCTGCTGATGCCTGCCGCAGTGACTGCTCGCTGCCCTGGTGTGGTGACGGTGTGGTCGACTCCGGTGAAGATTGCGACGACAGAAACAACTCGAACAACGACGCTTGCCGCAACGGCTGCATTGCTGCCGGCTGCGGAGACGGGTTCCTTCAGGCCGGAGTCGAGGAGTGCGACAGCGGTGCGCTCAACGACGATACGTTGCCCAACAGCTGCCGTACCGATTGCAGCCTGCCGAGCTGCGGCGACGGTGTGATCGACAACGGTGAGGAGTGCGACGGCGGCACCTCCGACGGAAGCGCGACCTGCACCAGCACCTGCCGTCGCGACGATACGGGCTATGCCGCGTCACCGAAACCGGCGTCCCCGGCTGCCGCGCAGTCGGCCTCGGGTGCAGAGGCGGCTCAGCTCAGCAGCACCGGAGCATCCGGCGCTGCCGCGGGGATGCCGACATCGGCGGCCCCGCAGGGTGAGCCTTCTGCGTTGAGCGGTGACGGTGTCGCCGCTGCGACCGGCAGCCGCTGAGACAGGCCGGAACCGAAAACCGACAGGATTCAGAGGGGTTCGGTCGCGGGATGTACAGCCCGCGACCGAATCCCCGAGTTTCGTGTCCGCCATGCGCTTTTCTCCGGCTCAACGCCGGATTTTTTTTGCCCGGAAATCGCCGCACTCGGATCGTCTCAATATCGCTTCCGCCTTGGTCTCCGTCTTCGCCCGCTCCATTAGCTTGTACGCTTCAGTCTTCGCAACGGCGTCTTGCACGAGGAGCGGCGAGGCGGGAAAATCGCGGTCCCGCGTCGGCCGTCGCCGATGCCGGTAACCCGCTCCCGCGACGAATGCCGGAGCCTCGGAGGGACCTTGACGTGTCGAACGAAGCGCTTCAGTTCGAAGCCGACCTGACTCTTCCCGCGCAGATGCGCGCTCGCGCCGAGCACCCGGAGTGCGGGGATCGCATTGCGGTGGCCCACGACGATCGCATGTGGACGTACAGACAGCTGCGTGATGAATCTGCTCGCGTCGCGCAGCTGCTTCGCGGCCGGCTCGGTGCGATCGACGACAAGCGCCCGGGGCACGTGGCGATGATTCTCGAGAATCACCTCGAGCTGCTCTCGCTGTACGGCGGCTGCGGCGCCGCTGGGCTCACGCTGTTCGGGATCAACACCGGGCTGCGCGGGGAGACGCTGGCTGGCGTTCTCAACCAGTCCGGGGCTCGCGTCCTCGTGGTGGACGAGCGCTTTCTGCCTGAAGTCGAGCGCGTGCGCGGCCAGCTCGAGACGCTCGAGTCGGAGAATATTCTGGTGCTGCCGAGCGGCGCCGGCGACATCCCCGACGACAGCGATTTCAGCGCGTGCCTGGACTCCGAGGTCGGGACCGATGGTTCGACTGTCGAGTTCCCCGACGTCAACGTAAAACCGGAAGACAACCTGATGATCATCTACACATCGGGCACGACGGGGCTACCGAAGGGGATCAACAACAACCATTTCAAGCTCTGTATGGTCGGGGCGTTGATCTCGGGCCGCATGGAACTCGGAAAAGAAGATGTAGGCTATGCGTGCATGCCGCTGTTCCACTCGAACGCGATGTTTGTCGGCTACATGCCGGCGTTCTGGGTCGGCGGGAGCATGGGCCTGCGGGAGCGTTTCAGCGCCAGTCGCTTCGTTCCGGACCTGCTCCAGTACGGGGTCACTTACTGGAACTACGTGGGCGAGCCTGTTCACTACGTACTCGCCGCACTCGAGAAACAGTACGGCGGTGACGCGGAGAAGATCCGCGCAGAAGTCGCGGGAGCGGCGGCGAACAGGATTCGTTTCGCGGTCGGGAACGGCGCGTCCCCGCCCGACATCGACAAGTTCATCGACTACTTCGGACTCGAAGACATGTTCGAACTCTACGGGTCGACGGAGGCTGCGATCAGCACTTTCCGCCGACTGGGGGATCCACGCGGGAGTGTCGGAGAGGTCGAAGATCCGAACGTCAAAATCATCGGTGAGAGCGGGGCGGAGTGCCCGCCGGCAGAAGTCGACGAACATGGGCAGATTCTCAATTACGACGACGCCGTGGGGGAGATCTGTCGGGTGGCACCCGACACCGCCTTGTTCCAGGGCTACTTCGGTAACGAGAAAGCGACAGCTTCCAAATACCGGGACGGCGTTTATCACTCCGGCGATCTCGGGCACATGCTCATCCGCGACGACAAACGCTACCTCTACTTCGACGGGCGCACCGACGACTGGATCCGCAAGGACGGTGAGAACTTCTCGGCGCTCCAGGTCGCACGCCTGATCTCCGAACATCCGGACGTTCCGCTCGCCGCCGCGTATGGAGTCCCGTGCGCGGTCTCCGACGAGCTCGTCATGGCTGCGATCAAACTGAAGGACGGTACGAGCTTCGATCCGAAGAACTTCTTCGAGTTCTGCGAACGTCAGGTGGTCGAGGGCGGGATGGACCGCAAGTGGTTCCCCGATTTCGTCCGCATCGTCGACGACTTCGAGTACACCGGGACGCAGAAGATTCTCGTGCGTCACCTCAAGGGAGATCATTTCCATCCGCAGCGCGTTGCCGACGCGGTTTTCTGGCGTGAACGCGGGGACGATTCGTACAAGCCGTTGACGGAGACGGATTTCGAGCGACTGCGCGGAACCTTCGAGAAGGCGGAGCGTCTGCAGTTGCTGGAGCGCTGAGGCGCACGGCAGAGCCGGAACGGCGAGGGCAGGCATTGAAGCTCAGACCGGACTACTCGGGGCCTTTCGACCCGGACATCACTCTGGCCGATTTTTCGCGCGAGTTTCTCGTGCGACTCGCGCACGAGTATCTCCTGATCGGACACCTCCTCGACAGAGTGGGGCAACCCCTTGTCGGGATGGAGTCGGGGGCCGCGGGATTCGTCCGCTCCGGTATCGAAGAGTGGATGGGGGCGAGCCCGATCTACTCGAAGCGGATGCAGCGCCTGATGAACTTCGAGGGCGATGACGTCGGCACGGTATTCAAGAACCTCCAGCTCGAGGTCGGTTCGCCTCAACAGTTCATGGACTTCCAGTTCCGGCTCGACTCACCGGAGTATGGCGAGTTCTGGCTGTGCCACTGCGGTGCGCTGCTAGACGTCGAGAAGTCGGGCAGCGATCACGTCGTCAAGCTGATGTGTCATGACATCGAAGACCCGACGTTCGATGCCACCGCCGCAGCCACCAACCCGCGCATGGTGATGCGCCCGATCCATCGGCCACCACGCATCGACGGACCCGGCGGAAACGGCGCGAACCGTTGGCCGCACTGTCGCTGGTCGGTCTCCATTGGACAGGACAACAAGCCCTACGAACAACACCCCAATCTCGCAGTTGTCGCCGCGTCGAAGCTTGCGAGCATCCCGTTGCGGCTTCCCGATCGGGATGCCGAGCCAGGAGGCTGGGGGGACTACTCGGGGCCGTTCGATCCCGGATGTCAGCTCGCGGATTTCTCGCATCGTGCGCTGGTCGGATTGACGCAGGAGTTCGCGGTACAGGCCCTGTTGCTGATGCATTCGTACATGGTGAGTCAGGCCAATCACTACGGTCCGGACAAAGCCCACGAGCTCGCCGAGCGTATGTGGGTCGGTCACGCGGCCGCGGGCGTCGAACGTCTTCGGCACTATCTCGGAGTTCCCGGGGACGACATCGAGGCGATCGCCAAGATCATCCAACTGCACCCGCATTTCCAGCCGCGAACCTATGTAGATCTGAGGGTGTCGATCACAGAGAGCGGAAGCGCGCGAATCGAGATCGTCGATTGCCCGGCACTTCAGGAGCAGACCGAACTGACCTGGTTCCACCGTTTGGACGCGGGTCCGCCGCCGGCGCTCTGCGCTCTGGTCCAGCAGGTCAATCCACAGGCACGGCTGCGCTCGGCCGATGCGGGCGAAGCGAAGCTGGCGTGGGAGGTAGAGATCGACCCGAGCAACGATCTCGCCGCCGAACCCGAGGAACTCGCGATCGCGAGGATGAGCGGCGGCATGACGTTTCGCTTCGAGCAGAGGCGTCGGCTGCGCGGAGCGTAGCCCCTTGGAGTCTCGGCTGAGTCATCTTGCCGGCAGGGCGGCGGCGATCACGGGGTCTAGCAGAGGGATCGGGCGCAGTGTGGCCCTGGCGCTCGCCGCCGAAGGCGCGGCGGTCGTCATCAACGGTCGCGAGTCGGCCGTTGTCAAACGGACAGCTCGCGAACTGGAGGCGCGCGGTGCTCGCGTTGCGCAGTTCGCCGGGTCGGTCGCGCAAGACTCAGAAGCGAGGGCGTTAATCGAATGCTGCAGGGACTCCTTCGGCGCGATCGATATCCTCATCAACTGCGCGGGCACGGCCGAGCCCGAAGGCGCCTCGATTTTCACGATCACTCCTGATCAGTGGCGGGAACAGATTGACACGCACCTTACGGCGACTTTCAACACCTGCAGGCATGCGGCACCTGCGATGCGAAGCAATGCGCACGCGACGATCGTCAACACGAGCTCGAGCGCGTGGTTGGGGATCTACGGAGGGACAGGCTACGCGGCAGGGAAGGGGGGCGTGAACAGCCTCACGTTCGCGCTGTCTGCTGAGCTCCGCGAGCATGGTGTGCGTGTGAACGCGGTGTGCCCCGGTGCGCGCACGCGGCTCAGCACCGGGCCGGCATACGAGCGCAGGATCCGGAATCTCCATGCGCGGGGAATACTCTCGGATGCGATCCGTGACGCCTCGCTGGACGTCAGCGGCCCGGAGCATACGGCTCCGATCTACGGTTTTCTTTCGGCGGATCTGTCGCGTCCGGTTACCGGCCGCTTGTTCACCGCCTCGGGTGGTTACGTAGGCGTCCGCAGTGACAAAGGGGGCGAACAGATGCTGGCCTGGCGGGATGTCGCCGAGGGGCCTTGGCCGATTGCGGCGCTCGGCGAGCGAATTCACGCGGGGCTGTAGCGGCGAATCGCCGGCGAAGTCTTGCGACGCAGAACAATCGCGGGTCCGCGCGGGCGCTGTTGTTTGCGCCCCCCCCGGACCCGCGGTCTTTCACAGCTTGGCGATTACGTCGTTGGCGAACTGCTCCAGGCCCCGCGAGAGTCCATCGCGATCGAAGCCCGGAGGAGCAGTGATCAGTCGTTCCACTCCCTGATCTTCGAGACGTCGGATGAGATCGAGGTCGGGGAGCATGAAGGTTGTCGTCAGCTCGATCTCCGACGGGTCTCGCCCGACCTTGTCGCACTCGGCCTTCATGATGCCGGTCAGCGACGCGAGCTGTTCCTCGGAGACCATGGCCGGGAAGAATCCGTCGCCGTATCGGGCTGCCCGCTTGGCGGCGATCTCGGTGTGGCCTCCGACCACGATGGGAACGCCGCCCGCCTGGACGGGTTTGGGATTGGACTCGACCTCACCCCACTTGAAGTGCTTGCCCTCGAAGCTGTTTGCGCCCGGTTTCCACAGCTGGCGCATCGCCTCGACGGTCTCTCGCGTTCGGGTCGCACGCGTCTGGAAGGGGATGCCAAGGGCGTCAAACTCCTCCTCGAGCCAGCCGACTCCGATGCCGAGGATCGCACGACCGCCGGACAGGACGTCGAGCGTCGCGGCTTCTTTCGCGATGTAGAAAGGATGCCGCTGGGGGAGGATGACGACACCCGTTGCCAGCTTGATCTTCGAGGTGATCGCAGCGGCGTAGGTCAGCGGCAGGATCGGGTCGAATATAGGGCTGTCTTCCGGCCCCGGCATCCGGCCGCTCGGGTCGTACGGGTACGTCGACTCGTACCCGACCGGCACGACCACATGTTCCACCGTCCACAGGGACTCGATGCCGACATCCTCGGCCGTGGTCGCGAGGTGCGCGAACAGTTCGGGATCGGTGAACGGCCCGGCATTGGCGAAGAGATAACCAAATTTCATTGCGTACTCCTGTTTCTCATGAGCCCGGTGAGTTCGATGAGTTTGATGTCTTCGTGTCGGGGTCGGTCGCCGCGTGCTCCGAGTCGATCGCGGCTGTCGTAGGCGAAAGGTTCAGGGTACCGGGCGCGACTGCGCCGCCGGACATGATGAACGCGAGCGCGTCCTCCATTGACCAGTCCGTCGATGTGATTCTGTCGAGCGGGACGATCTCGAGGTATCCCGAGGTCGGGTTCGGGGTGGTCGGTACGTAGACCGCGGCGAGAGTTTCGCCGGATTTCTCCTCGCGAAACGTGCGCGTGACGAACCCGACGGTGCGCAGACCACGGGAGGGAAATTCGAGCAGCACGACGCGCTGGACGTGATCGGGCTTGGTCGTCAGTGCGCCGACAAGTCTTCGAGCGGCGCCATAGATGGTCTGTACAAAAGGAATTTTCGACGTGATCGTGTCGATGTAGCCGAGGATGCGAGCACCGATCGCGCGCGTCGCGGCCCAGCCGAGAATGTAAAGCGCGGTCAGAGTGATCAGCACCGCGATCGCATTGCGCATCCACGGATGGAGCAGGATCGCGAGCGGGGAATCCGCCGGGATGTATCGGCCGAACCTGTCGGTGACCGGAGTCCCGTACTCCGACATCAGTCGCAGCAGAAAACTGAAAACGAGCCAGGTTACCCACAGGGGGACGATCGCCAGCAGCCCGGTCAGGATGTACTGCTGGGCGGAGGCGAGTCGTGACGAACCTTCCTTCTTGCGCTTGGACATGGATCGCGTCCCGCGGTGGGAGACCGCAGACGATGCCACCGGGCCGCTGCGCTTTCCAGCGCCGCACCGGCTCCGTATCGCGCCCGGTCAGTCTTCCGGAGTGGTTTCCGGTGTTTCAAGCTCGCGGCGGCGAGCCGCTGCCGCCTCGCGGACGGACGATTCAACGTCATCTCGTTCGATCCGTGCCAGCATCTCCGTGTCATCGAGTCGGGATGCCGCGGCCTCACGCACGCGCGCGTCTTCGTCGTTGCGCGCGCGGTTCGCGAGCACACCGGCGTCGGTCAGCCGCCGGACAGCGGCCCGTCTCACGCCCCAGTCCTCGTCGTTCTTCGCTCGATTCGCCAGCACAGTCTGGTCACGGAGCCGGAGGACCGCAGCCTTGCGGACCCGCCACGCGCGGTCCCACTTCGCGCGGCTCACCAGCGTGGCGCGGTCTTTGACGCGCTTGGTGGCGGCCTCGCGCACCTGCCACTCTTCGTCGTGCCCCGCATGCTCGGCGAGCTCTCCCTGGTCCTCGAGGCGCTCGACCGCAGCACGACGAACGTGCCAGTCATCGTCGATACGCGCGATCGCGGCGATCAACTCCTGTTGATCGAGCTTTCGAACCGCAGCCGCCCGAACCGAAGGGTCGTCGTCGTCGAGGGCAAAACTGCCCATCTTCGACGTATCTCGCAGTTTTCGTACCGCGATGGCGCGAGCGTCACCGTGTTCTCCGTTCTCGGCGATATCCGTGAGCTGGGCCCGGCTGCGTACCCGGTGCACGGCGCTGCGGCGCACGCTCTCGTCGGCGTCGTGCTTGGCGACCCCGGTCAGAAACATGCGATCGCGAATGTGGCGCACGGCCGCCAGGCGGGTGTCTCCATGGGGACAGACGCTTGCGACGCGTTGGTATGCATCGCTCAGAGAGTCGGCGGAAAGTTGCAGCGTTTCAAAGCGATCGACTGCGAGCTCGCGCAGAGCGGAGCTGTCGTCCCGGCAAGCGGCGCTGACCAGCGTCTCGATACCGGTCACTCGTTCGAGCGCCGAGCGTCTCACGTCGGCCTCCGGGTCGTTCAACGCGACCTCGGTGAGGATCTCTTCGTCCTGGATCTTCGCGACCGCCGGCCGGCGCACCTCGCTTCCCGCATCGCGATGTTGAACCACATCGGCCAGCGCGGACTCGTCCGACAGTCGCTTTACCGCCGCGCGTCGCACCAGCTCCGACGCTGCGCCCTCGGCGATCCTCATCAGGGCGGACTGATCGCCGATTTTCTTGACAGCGGCTTTCGCGACGACAGCATCGCCGGCGGCGACAGCGACCTGCTCCAGCCTTTCTGGATCGCGCAGCGCTGCAATCGCCTGCTGCGCGACCGCTCGCGGCGCATCGCAAGCGATTAGCGTGAGTGTCTCGGGCGCCTGAGCACGGCGCGCGACTGTGCGTGCGAGCGAGGTGTCCACCGATTCGCAGGCGAAGCGCACGATCGCCGCTGAGCCGGCAGCGGTCTTGTCCGTGATGCGCGCGATCGCGCTGCGGCGCACTTCCGCGTCGGGGTCGTCCAGTGCCAGCTCGATCAGAACCTCCGGCGACTCGAGCCCGTCCACGGCTGCCCGTCGGATCGACGCGTTGCGTGCGCCACGAGCAATTTTGCAAAGGGCGTCGCTTCGATCCGCTGCCTGCTCGATACAGCCCTGGACCCTTGCGGCAGCGTCAGTCCCGTGCGCGGAGTCGATAAGCCGCGCCAGCTCGAGGGGGAAGCGGTCCTCGGGCGCGGGCGCTCCCTGCGCTTTCGTCTCCGCCTCCGCTTCGTTCGCCGGAGCCCTGTCCGGCGGGGTCGGCGCGGCCGAGGGCCGGGTAGGGGAGCGTTTCAGCCAGTCGAATATTCCCATCAATTCCGCCGGATATCCGTCCCCGGGCGTGCCGGAGGCCGGCGATCATGCCGGGGCACGCCGCCTATTGTAGAACACTGCCGACCTTGTAGAAGAACCCATTGTGTCGAACCGAAAACTGGACTGGCGCAGGAAGAGCGTCTACGCGACCGGCGATTTTACCGTGAATACGGCGCTCGCGTCGCTTTCGATGATCTATGCCTCCTACTTCCTGATCGAGGTCGCCGCTTTGCGTCCTGCGCTCGCCGCGATGGTTCCTTTCGTCGGCCGGGTCGTCGACGCGGTCACCGATCCGTTGATGGGCCGTATCTCGGACCGCACGCGGTGGGCAGGCGGGCGGCGGCGGCCGTATTTTCTCATAGGAGCGCTGCCGTTCGGTGTCAGCTTCGCGCTTTTGTGGGCCAACCCGCCGGACGTCTCACAGTTCGAGCGTTTCCTCTATTTTACCGCAACCTACTGCGTGTTGAGCGTAGCGATCACGATTCTCTCGGTGCCTTATCTCGCGCTTCAGCCCGAGATGGCCGAGGACTACGACGATCGAACCTCGCTCAACACGTATCGCAACGCAGCCTCGGTCCTCGGGGTCGCAGCGGCCATCGCGATTCGGCCGCTCGCGGAGACGTTTGGAGGGGGGACCTCGGGCTTCGCGTCGGCGGGCATCGTGATGGGCGTGGTGGTGACGGTGCCGTGGGTGGCGGTTCACGCGGTCAGTTTCGAGCGGCCCGAGTTCCAGAGCAGGGCCGCCGAACTCGGCTGGAGGGAAGGCCTGGAGGTCGTTCTGCGGCACGCGACCTTCCGCCGGCTGATCGGGCTGTATCTGACCGGAAGGATCGGTCTCGACATCGTCACGACAATGATCGTGATTTACATGACTCATTGGCTTGCTCGCTCCGAGGATTTCGAGCTTGTGATGCTTCTGTTCCTCGGAAGCTCCGTCTTCTCACTCCCCCTGTGGTTGTACATCGCCAGGCGTTTCGAGAAATCCGCAGCCTATGTTTTCGGCACGGTCTGGTGGGCGATGAGCCTGCTGCTGCTGGGGATCGCCCAACCGGACTGGCCGCGGTGGACATCGCTTGTTTACGGACCGCTGATGGGCATCGGCTTCGCGGCCGTCGACCTCATGCCGTGGTCGATGGTGGGGGATGTGATCGATGAAGACGACCTCTCGTGCGGAGAGAGACGCGAGGGTCTTTACAACGGCCTGTTCACGTTTCTGAGAAAACTCGGCGGCGCTGTCGCTGTTTCCATCGTTCTGCTTACGCTCGATCTTTCCGGTTTCCGCAAGGATGGTTCTCAGAGCGACGAAGTGATGACCACGATCCGCGCGCTCACCTCTGTTGTACCGTTCGTCTTCGTCGCCGTCTCGGGATGGCTCGCCCTCGGATACCCGCTGACCCGGACCCGACACGGCCGGGTCCTGGCCGAGATCCGTGAGCGCGACGAGGGGCGATGGCCGACGGCTTGACCCTGCCCGGTGCGATACCATAGGGTCTGCCGCGATCGATCAAGGAGGAACACCCCGTGACTCAGATGCAACAAGGTGCGCAGTCCGTTGTGGAAAATATCCAACCCGGCCGTCTTTACATCAATGGTCGCTGGGAAGATGCGGTCTCGGGCGAGACTTTCGAGACGATAAATCCGGCCACTGAAACGGTCCTGACTACCGTAGCAGCAGCGGATGCGGCTGATGTCGACAAAGCGGTTACTGCTGCGCGATCGGCCCTCGAGTCCGGGCCGTGGAGCAGTCTCGACGCTCGAGAGAGAGGGCGTCTGCTTCGCAGGCTCGCTGATCTCTGCGACGCGCATGCGGATGAGCTGGCCACGCTGGAGACGCTGGACAATGGCAAGCCGCTGAACGAGACGACCAATGTCGATCTGCCGTTCATCGTCGATACATTCGAGTACTACGCGGGCTGGGCCGACAAGATTCACGGCGAGACGATTCCGGTCAGAGGTCCTTATCTGAACTACACGCTTCGTGAGCCGATGGGGGTCGTCGGCCAGATCATTCCATGGAACTTTCCGCTGCTGATGGCCGCATGGAAGCTCGGACCCGCGCTCGCGTGCGGCAACACAGTTGTCCTGAAACCGGCGGAGCAAACACCGCTGACCGCATTGCGCCTCGCCGAGCTGATCGAGGAGGCCGGCTTCCCTCCGGGGGTGGTCAACATACTGCCGGGCTATGGCGAGACGGCAGGCGCCGCGCTTGTCCGGCATCCGGGGGTGGATAAGATCGCGTTTACCGGATCGACCGAGGTCGGAAAACTCATCCAGCGTGAGGCAGCAGGCACGCTCAAGCGGGTCTCGCTCGAGCTCGGGGGGAAGGCTCCGAACATCGTATTCGCCGATGCTGATCTCGAAGCCGCCGTGCAGGGCGCTATCGGCGGAATCTTCTTCAACCAGGGCGAGGTCTGCTGCGCCGGTTCAAGACTGTTCGTCGAGGAATCTGTCCACGATGAGTTCGTCGAGCGACTGGCTTCGCATGCGGCAGGTATCAATGTCGGCGATCCGCTCGACCGCTCCTGTCAGATGGGTGCCCAGATCAGTGACGAGCAATTTCAGAAAATTCTCGGCTACATCGATGCAGGCCGCGAGGCGGGGGCGCGTGTCGTTACAGGCGGAGAGCGGGCGGCCGATACCGGTTATTTCGTCAAGCCAACCGTATTCGAGGGTGTAACCAACGACATGAGAATCGCGCGTGAGGAGATTTTCGGACCGGTGGTTTCGACCATCGCATTCTCGGATATCGACTCGGTTCTCGAGGCGGGTAACGACACCAATTACGGCCTGTCAGCGGGAATCTGGACTCGCGATATCGCCAAGGCGCATCGGGCGGCTCGAGCGCTTCGCGCCGGAACGGTCTGGATCAACTGCTTCAACACGTTCGACGCTGCATCGCCTTTCGGCGGCTTCAAAGAGAGCGGCTACGGGCGTGAGCTCGGACAGCACGCCCTCGAACTCTATACTCAGATCAAGAGTGTCTGGGTGCAGCTCTGATCGCAGCCGATCTTGACGGTTTGCGCTGCTGGAGGGCGACCTCGTCGAATCCAGTGGTCTTGAGTCGCGCAGACCCCCATTTGGGGCTGCGGGTTCGAGTGCCGCTCGCCCGAGTTTGCTGGCCCGAACGAAGGCTGCCGCCGTTGCAGCGGGCATTGTCCTGAATTCCTGAAAAAAGTAGCGGCCAGCGGGATTTTTCCACCCCGGAAGGGGGGGCTTGCGCCACGTGGGCGTGTTTTGGCGGTTGAGATTTCACGTCACTACACGATCGTCTTGCACCTTTTCCGCTCGACGGACATTCCTACCGTCTTGCCGCAAGGCAGAAGCCGCGCCTACTGTGACGGGAACTGCCACTCTGCGGAGCAGACCGCAGGTCATCTGGAGGAGAGCACCTTGACGCGCCGCTACGGCACCGTTGTATGCCAGTTTCTTTTCGCAGCCGTTTTCGCAGCCACGGCGAGTGCCGAGGTCGCGCTCGATCCGATATTCACGGACGAAATCGTGCTTCAGCGAGACGTCCCCGCAGCGATTTACGGAACGGCCGCTCCGGGGGAGGTTGTACAGGTCGCGATTGCCGGACAACTGAAGTCTGCCGTTGCTGATTCAGAAGGTGAGTGGATTGTTCATACGGATCCGACTGCCGTCGGTGGCCCTTTCACAATGGTTGTAAGCGGGGCATCGGACATCGAGACGATCGGAGGTGTATTCTTCGGTGAGGTCTGGCTCTGCGCGGGGCAGTCGAACATGCTCCGAGGCTTCGTCAATCCGAAGGAGTTCGAACTGAACCCCGAGATTCACTGGTTTCGACCGGAGACGATGGACTTTTTTTCGCAGCCTGGCGAAGTCTGCTGGGTGATCGCGAAGGGGATCTACGAGGCCCTCGAAGTTCCCGTCATGGTCATCAACATCGCGCGCGGTGGGTCGAAGATCAGGCAATGGCTTCCGCCTCACGTGGTTCCGAATTCGAACCCTCGCGTCGATGCGATTCTTGACAGTTATCTCGAGTGGGGACGGTGGTCCCCCGACGTTTCGAACGCGGCGCCGTACACGGTCAAAGGCTGCGCCTGGTGGCAGGGCGAGTCGGACCGCAAGGCACCGGACGATCATGAGACGCTCCTTCAGGCATTGATCGAGTCGTGGCGCGCGGAATGGAATGACCCGGAGCTTCCCTTCGTCATCATGCAGTTGCCGAGCGGAAAGGGGCTCGCAGAGAAAGGCCGGCTGCGCAACCCGCCAAACAACCCGAACCGGGGGCATCGTTCGGCGGTCATGCGGAATGCGTTTTTCCAGGTTCAACGGAAACTTCCCAACGTATCGATGGTGGTCAACGGCGATTTACGCGGTGGCATTCACCCGCCCGCGAACAACCGCCCCATCTATGCACAGCGAATGGTCAATGCGGCCTTGGCCAACGTCTACGGCTTTCCGGTCACCTGGTCGGGGCCCCTGTACGATTCGATGACAGCGGAAGGCACCTCGCTGCGATTGCACTTCCGGGAAGCAAACGGACTCCAGGCGTTCAAGGGTCCGAACGGTCGGCTCCAGGGGTTCGCGATGTCGGAGGACGGCGAGAGTTGGGTCTGGGCCGACTCGGCGACGATTGATGGAGAAGACGTCGTTCTCACGAGTGACGAACTGATCGCCCCAACGCACGTTCGCTATGGGTGGGGCAAGCGCTTCACGTACGCCAATCTGTTCAACGGGGACACGCTGCCGGCCTCTCCGTTCCTCGCGACACTCGGCGACTAGACCGGCCTGTCTTCACTTTCATCACGGACGACCGGCGAGAAAGGCCGAGTGAGCCGTGATTTGCGGCCTGTGACCAGCGGCCTGCGACCAGCGATTATCCGTCAGCGACTCGGACCCGTCGCGTCTGCCTCGGCCGGGTCCGTGATTCCGGACCAGCTGCGGCAGTCGCGTGGACCGGCAGCGGGCCTCACGGATACCGGGATGCCGGTCAGCTGTGCCATCCCCGACACACGCTCGAGGTTCTCGGGTCCGTCTGCCGCGAGCAGGTTCACGTTCACGCCCGAAGTACGGCCTGCGACACTCAGGCCGATGGCATGCTGGTGCCCCCAGCCGTGTGGAAGCGCGACCGTGCCGGGCATCAACTCGCTGATCAGCTTTACGGGCAGTCGTACCGTCGCCGTAGCCGACTCGACGTCAGCGATGTCGCCTTCGCCCACGCCGGATGCGGCCGCGTCATCCGGGTGCATGTACAGATGATTGGTGTCGCGTCCCGGCCCGGCGAAGTCTTCGATGTTGTGGGTCCAGGAGTTGTGAGTCGTCACGGCTCGCTTGGTGATCAGTCGCAAGGAGTGCCCGTTTTCCTGCCGCATCGACAGCGACTGTTGCTCCAGGGCGAAGTCACCTTCGAGTTTCTCTGCCTGCTCCATGAGTTCGGTCGGGGCCAGGTGAACCTTGTTGTCATCGGTAACGACACGTTTACCGAGGAAGGCCTCGCTGTCGTGTGACGGCAAGGGGCGCCCATGCGCCTCCTCGAGGAGCTTGCGGAAACTTCCCTGGCGGCCGATTCGTAGCAGCAGCGACAGGATCGCTTCCTGAGGAATCGACGGTTGTCGGTCCGGGTGCCGCGCGCTGTGACGATTGCGGGCCACCTCGAGCAGCTTCTGCGCAATCGACGACGCGAAGAGGTTCACGCCCGAAGCCTTGCACAGGTCGAGATAGATCGTGGCCTCATCACGCTGTTCCCCGTCCGCCTGAATCACCGGGCGGGTCGCCTGCAGGTAGGGCCTGGACTGAAGACCGAGCATGAGCGGGAAGACGAACGGCAGGTCTGCACGCTCGAACGGAGACGTACACGGCAACGCCCAGTGGGCGAGTGAGGCCGTCTCGTTCTGGTAGATGTCCAGAGTGACAAGAAGTTCCAGGTTCTTGAACGCCTCGCGAAGGCGGCCCGCATTGGCCATTGTGATCAGCGGGTTGCCGCCGGTCACGAACAGCGCGCGCACACGATCGCGTCCGGGAGTCAGGATCTCGTCAGCGAGAATGCCACCGGGAAAGGCGTCGTTGACCGCGCGAAATCCGCCGATGCGCGAGCGATCTTCGCGCATGAGCGTGCCTGAGCGTTTGCCGAACTTCACGAAGTCCACGATCCCGCGGCTGACCAGCGTCCCGCCGCGGCGATCGAGGTTGCCCGAGACGGCGTTGATGGCCTCCTGCAACCAGAAGCACAGCGTCCCGTTGGTCCCCATGTTTACGCCGGTCGAGCAGTACAGCGCCGAGCCGTCAGCGGTTCGGAAGTCTTCGACCATGCGGCGTAGCGTCGCCGCCGCGACGCCCGTGACCGGTTCGGTCCGCTCCGGCGACCATTTCCGGGCCAGCGCGTCGAGCTCGTCGTACCCGGTCATATACTGGTCCACGCGTTGTCGATCGACACCGCCGGTCGCGATCAGTTCGTTCAGGAACGACAGGAAGAAGAATACGTCGGTGTTCGGCCGTATGAATACATGCTCGCCGGCAACGCGGGCCGTCTCGGTACGACGCGGGTCGAGAACCCAGACCTTGCCGCCACGAGCCGCGACGGACTTCAAGCGCCTCACAGGGTTCGAAACCTGAAGGAAGCTCCACTTGGAAACGACCGGGTTGGCACCCGCGATGATCAGGCAGCGTACATTCTCGAGGTCGGGGAACGGCTGCGTGAACGGAAAGCCGTAGACGTGACGGGCGCCCGAAAACTTGTTCGCGCAGTCCTGCGTCGACGAGCTGTACATACTTCCCGACCCGAGGCCGTTCATGAACCCCTGGGCAAAGATCGGATGGAGAACGCTGAAGCCTGCGGCGGTCCCGACGTACATGGCGATCGAGTCGGGGCCATGGTCTCGCCGCAGTCGGGCGACACGGCTGCCGATGTCGTCGTAGGCTTCATCCCAGGTCGCTTTCCGGTAGCCGTTTCCCACGCGACGAAGTGGATGACGCAGCCGGTCCGGCGAGTCGTAGAGCATGTGTTGCTTGAGACCTTTGGGGCATCCGAAGCCCTCGGTTCCCACGTGGGCGGCGTCCGGCCGGATATCGACGATTCGTCCCTCGTCGACATCGACCTCCAGGCCGCACAGAGCCTCACAGATACGACAGAATGTGTTGTGTGTTTCAGGCACGGGGTTTCGGCTCCTTCACGTGTCTGCAGGCAGCCGCGCCTGCGGTCGGCTGTTTGCCGCTGAATCGGCCCTGCGGAAGCGTCATCGCTCGGTGTCGCCGTCCGGGGCCTGTGACGACTCATACTCATACGAGTACGTGATCGTGGAGACCTCGGTCAGCTTGACTGCGCCGAGCCCCGAGATGTCGAGCGTTGCCCAG
The DNA here is from genome assembly GCA_964225545.1 of Candidatus Nitrosopumilus sp. Taxonomy (GTDB): domain Bacteria; phylum Desulfobacterota; class Binatia; order UBA1149; family SPBQ01; genus SPBQ01. The sequence goes on from CAXQPB010000130.1 coordinate 18,293, forward strand.
ACCGTCCGCTCCTCGGTCTCGGAGTAGATGAGCATGGTGGACGGATCGACGAGCCGTGTCGAGGCGCCTGCAATGCGCGGCAGCTCCGAGCGCTTTGCTGGCGCGGTTTTGCCGGAAGCGCTCTCGACCCCGGCGGGTTGTTCGTTGTACTCGCTCAGCGTTGCACCCCGAATGACAGACTCGGCCCGCGCGTCATTGCGCGAGTCGTAGCGGGTCTCGATGCGAAGGCAGCGCCCGACGTCGCACGGACTCCAGCCCGCGAAGCGGGTCTCGACTCGATAGTCGATGGCGCCGCCGCCGGGGATCTCGTACCGCTGTCGCTCCGTGCGGGTGTCCCCGATGCTTACGGTGAGTCCTACATAATCGCCGATGCGTCCGCGCCAGTCCGCGATCGCCCGCTCCGCCAGAACGCCCGAGCCGACGAACGGCGCCAGGCGCGTTGCGATCTCGTCGGAGAAGAGGGTCTTCACGCGATCGCGAATGCCGTCGTACCCGTGGACGCGTCGGACGATCCCGTCCGGACTCACGTCGAGCTTTACCGTCACGTCTGTCAACACCAGGCCGTACGGGTCGTCAAATGTCTTTCCGTCGCGCGTTGTCTTCGAGGAGACCAGGCGCCCGCTGTAGGTGAATCCATCGTCGTCTTGGGCAATCGCGTAACGTGTCTGGCCGATCGCGCGTGCCTCTTCCTTCCCGATGCCTTCGAGGGAGCGGTTTCGCTGGGTGACGAGCGTTTGCAGGAAGCGCGTGCCATCGGCAGGCGCGAGGCGGAACTCCACACGTTCGCCTTCCGGATCGGCTCCGGGGGCTGCTGCGGCGAGTCTTTCCGCCTCCGCTCGTGCGAGCGGAGCGTGCAGAACGGTGAAGGCGGCGCAGGCTGCCGCAACCAGCATCTTTTGCCGCCGTGCACGAAAGTCGAACATCATCGTAGAAGGCCGCCTGCTCCGGGGGTAGCACGGACAAGTTCACGATGACACAGCGATCGTATGCGGCCGCGGAGCGTCCCGAGGCTCAACTGTTCTGAAGCCGCCGAAGGCGTGCGGACCCGCTCACTCGGCCAACCTGGTGATCAGACTCGACGTGTCCCACCGTCCACCGCCGGCCGCCTGGACTTCAGCATAAAACCCATCGACGACGCGTGTAATCGGCAGGTCGAGTCCGCTCTCTTCTGCCTGCGCCAGCGCCATGGCCAGGTCCTTGCGCATCCAGTCAACCGCGAAGCCGAAATCGAAGCTGCCGTCGATCATTGTCTGAGCGCGGTTCTCCATCTGCCAGGAGCGCGCGGCTCCGCCGGAGATCGCGTCGACCACGGAGGAGGGGTCCAGCCCGACGCGTCTCGCGAACGCGAGTCCTTCGGAGAGTGCTTCGATCAATCCGGCAATGCAGATCTGGTTTGCCATCTTTGTCAGCTGGCCCGTTCCCGCCTCGCCCATGTGTTTCACGGACGCTGAATAGGACCGAAGAACCGGCAGCGCGCGGTCGACCGCCGCCGCCGAGCCGCCGACCATGACGCTCAGCCGGCCGTTCTCCGCGCCGGCCTGCCCACCGCTGACCGGAGCGTCGAGAAACTCGACGCGAACCCGGCGGGCTTGTTCATGGATCGCGCGGGCGAGTTTTGCCGAAGCGGTGGTGTGGTCGATCAGCACGGCTCCCGCAGCCATCCCCGCCAGCGCACCGTCGGTATCGCAGATCACCTCGCGAACGTCGTCGTCGCCACCGACGCAGACGCAAACGTAGGTTGCGCCGTCGGCGGCCTCGGACGGCGTAGCGGCCATGCTGCCGCCGTGGCGCTCTACCCATGCCACAGCTTTCGCTCGGGTCCGGTTGTAAACGACTACGTCATGGCCGCTCGCCTGCAGATGGCCGGCCATGGGTGCGCCCATGACCCCGAGGCCGATGAATCCTATTTTTTCTCCCATGCTTCTCGCTCCCTGCATGCACGACTCGTCACCACGCGCCGGTCCGGACCCACCTTACGTGAGGCTGCCCGGTCGGCAAGCGGGGACAGCCTCGGTTGGACTCCTCCGGCGGTTCCGCGCTACCGTGCGCCGCTGCGACGTGGAGAGAGTAACAGCGATGGGTGGCAATGCGATGACGTGGGCGTCGGCTCTTTCGGTGAGTTCGGATCTCGATCGAGCGGTCGATGAGATTGTCGAGGGAGTGCGTGCCGACCTTGACGGGCGCCCGCCCGATCTTGCTGTCGCTTTTGTCTCTGCCGAGCACTCACCGGCGTCGGAGCGGTTGCCCGGGCTGCTGCGGAAGGGGCTCGGGGGTGGCCTCGTCCTCGGTTGTTCGGCGGGCGGGGTGATCGGGGGTGGCAGGGAGGTCGAAGACAGCGTGGCCTTGTCGGTTACCGCCGCGACGCTACCGGGCGTCGAGATTGCGCCGTTTCATCTTACCGCGGGTGACGTGCCCGCCGCGGGCGCGGCCCCGGCCGAGTGGCGGCGAGTGATGCGTGTCGAGTCCGCTTCGGCTCCGCAATTCATCCTGTTGCCCGACCCGCTGTCGTTTCCGGCCGAGGCTCTGCTCGAGGGGCTCGACGCGGCGCTGCCGGAGAGTCCGAAGGTCGGGGGGCTCGCCAGCGGCGCGACGGGGGATGACGAGAACCTGCTCTTCGTCGGTGCGGGAACCTACCGCTCGGGTGCCGTGGGCGTGTCGCTTGACGGAAATGTCCGGATCGACACCGTGGTGGCCCAGGGTTGCAGACCGATCGGCGACCCCGTGTTCGTCACGGCCGGGGAGGGAAACGTCATCCGGTCTTTGGACGGCCATGCTCCTCTCGAGGTGATGCGCGAGATCTATGACGGCCTGACCGCGGCCGACCAGGACCTTTTTCGCCGGTCGCTGTTTCTCGGAGTCGTAATGACGCCGGGGAGAAGTGAGTATTCGCAGGGCGATTTCCTGGTCCGCAACCTGATCGGACTCGAGGAATCCACCGGTTCATTGGTCGTCGGAGCGGACATCCGAGAGGGAATGGTTGTCCAGATGCATCTGCGCGATGCTCGGACATCCTCGAACGATCTCGACGCCTTGCTCTCCAGATATGTAGATGCCCAGGATGACGGGCTGCCGCCGGAGGGCGCCTTGCTGTTCTCTTGTATGGGGCGCGGAGCAGGCCTTTACGGTGTAGCCGGTCACGACAGCGAGGCCTTCGCCCGGCACATTGGCCCGGTGCCGGTCGGAGGTTTCTTCTGCAACGGCGAGATCGGCGCCGTGCAGGGACGAACCTTCCTGCACGGTTACACGAGCTCGTTCGGCGTTTTCCGTCCGCGGTCCTGATCGCCTCCGACGCTCAGCTCGAGATCATCCCCGTTCGACCCATGGGCTTGCGCTCCGCGTTGACTTCTTTGAGGTAGGCGATGCCCTCTTCAGCGATCGGCTCGCCGCACATGGTGTCGCCCTCGGCCGCGAGCTCTTCCATATCGACCCATGTCGCGTACACGGGGCGCGTGCGCTCGGTGATAATCCCCGCGTTCAGCAGTGTCTTGATCAGCACACGGAAAACATTGGTGCTCTCACTCATCATGCTGCGCCGGCGTTCGTCGGTGAATGCTTCGGCCACAGCGCTCTGAACCCACTGCCAATCGAGCCCGAACTGCGCGTAGATGACTTTCTTCTGCTCGGCGTTGACGAGGTTGAACAGCAGATGCTCGAAACACTGGGCCGCCCATGCCTCGACTTTCTCGTGCTCTTCTTCGGTCAGCTTCGGTACGGTCCGATCCGCCCATATTTTGCCGAACTTGTGATGAAACGCCTCGTCGGTCATCACCAGCTGCACAACCCGCCGAAGCACCGGATCCTTTGCTTTCATGTGGAAAGTGGCGAACGCGCCCATCGCGAGGCCTTCAACCAGCATCTGCATGCCGACGAGCTTCTTGTAGACCTCGGGTGCAGCGATCATCTCCGAGAGAATCGTCGAGAGTGTATTGCCCGCCGGCAGCGCCCGGCCCCAGCGGCTCTCGATGTAGCGGCTGAAGGCGGTAACGTGTCGAGCCTCTTCGCGGGTCTGGTTGGCAGCGTATTCCATCGCGCCCGGGTCGCGCAGTACGTGACAGAGGCTGGCAGACAGCGACAGGGCTCCCTGCTCCCCGTGCAGGATGTTGGAAAGTTGCCAGTGGGTGACCTCATTGGCGAGGTGCAGTTTCTGCCCGTCATCGAGTTTGTCCGCCACCGCGGTGCCGAGCTCAGGGGCGAACTCGGCGGGCATCACGTGCTCCTCGGAGAGGTCGAACGGTTCCTGGTAGTCGATGTAGCGCGCGTCACAGGGATCCCAGAAATGATCGTGGGTCTTGGCGATGATGTCATCGAACGCGTCAGTGCGCTCATTGTAACGATCGACCTCCAGCAGTGCCGGGAAGTCGTCTCGATCAACGGTGTTGTAGATCGGGTCGTGGGTAATGTGGTTCGCCATCAGCGTATCCTCCGGACGCGGCCTTCATATCGTGCGCCGCGATTAAACGAATCAAAAAGTCACTCGGTGTATGTTCCTGCGAGTTGAACCCTTACCAGTGTTCGGATGACGTCGTCGCGCGACGCGCGCGAGCGATCCTCGATCCACCAGGCGAGTGTTCGGCTGAACATCCCGGTCAACGCCTGCGCTGTGACCGCAGGGTCGAGATCGCTCGGAAAGATGCCCAGAGCCCGTCGCTCGATCAGGTTCTCCGTCATCACGGTCGCCGAGTAGTCCATGATCTCGCTCTCGAGTTCAGCGGCGCTGTGGTCGCGGCCGAACAGCATGTTCACGAGGTCGCTTTCCGCCTCCGCGAACCCGACCAGCGCTTCGGCGTGGGCCTGCACTGCGGATCGCACGCTGTGCGCGGAGCCTCTCGCCTGCGCCAGATGCACGCGCAGCCGGTTGATGCCGTCGTAGGCGATCTCGCGAAAAATCGACTCTTTGTCGGAGAAGTGGAGGTAAAAGGTGCCGGCAGCGACGCCTGCGCCGCGAGCGATTTCATGAGTCGTCACGCGGTGGAGGCCGCGCAGCGCGAAAAGGTGTCGCGCGCTTGCGATCAGACGCTCCCGCGTGGCGATCCTGCTGCGCTCGCGCGCGCTGACCGGTTGCTCGCTGACGTCCATGACAGTGACTGACGTTAATGTCAGCGAATGGCAGGGTCAAGCGCTGAAGAAGCCGTCCCGCCGGCACTGCGGCGCGGCCCCCCGAATGGGGTCGATCGCAGATTCAGCCCCTTCTTCCGGCGCCTTGCCCGCTGCGAGAGGGGGCGTCGGTTGGCAGCACGAGGAACAAGGCGTCTGCCGAGTAGCCCGATATCCCGGCGATCCGGTTCAGCCTCGGATGGGTGGTCGCCCGCCGCGGGTATGCGGTGCTCCTGTCGTATCCGTACACAGTCCGCCACATGGTTTGCCGTCGCTGGCACCGTGTTCGTGCCGGACCTGTTTTTCGAGTCTCGCACCCGTTCCTGTGGTCGTGGATCTCGGACAACGTAAGCGGCTCGATCCGTGATGAGTTACATCGGCGTTTTCATCATCGTCGGGCTGTTGATCTTCGCGCATGAGTTGGGACACTTTCTGGCGGCGCGAATGGTTGGACTGCCCGTTGCGCGTTTTTCTCTCGGTATGGGGCGAGCGCTCTGGTCCCGACGGTTCGGGGTGACCGAGTATCGAATCTCGCTCATCCCGTTCGGAGGCTATGTACTGCCCGAGGTGGTAGACGCGAGGACGTTCTTCGCGCAGCCGGTCTGGCGGAGGCTGCTCTTCACCCTCGGCGGGCCGCTCGCCAACTTCGCTCTGGCTGCGCTCGGCTTCGCCGTGTTCAACGTGGTCATGTACGGTTTGTCTTTCGAAGCCGTCGCTGTCGCACCGATCCAACAGACCGTGCAGGCAACGTTGACGGTGCTTCGCACGGTGCCGCTGCTGCTCGAAGGCTCGAGCGAGGTCGCGGGGATCGTCGGCGTCATCGCGGAAGGAGGTGACTTTGTCGGCTCCAGCGGCTTGCTCGCTCTGCAGTTCGCGATCGTCATGAGTATCAATCTCGGAATCCTCAACCTGTTGCCGGTCCCTCCGCTCGATGGAGGCAAGGCGATTCTTTGCTGTGCTGAGTGGATATTCTCCGGAGTTCAGCACCTTCACCTCCCGCTCAATCTTGCCGGCATGCTGATGCTGCTCGGCTATTTCGGTTACGCGACTTTTCTCGACCTCAAGCGCCTGCTCGCCTTCCTGCTCGTCTGAGCTCTTCCGCGGCCGAGTCCCCGACTCTCTCCGTGGCCTGAACTGTTGAACCGCGCTACAGGAGACCTGCGCCGTGTCGACGGCTGCGTCGAGGAGGTCTCATGTCGCGATTCACAGGGAAGTCGGGCCTGGTTACGGGGGGCGGTTCGGGGATCGGGCTCGCCTGCGCCCGTGCCATCATCGAAGGAGGCGGCAGCGTGACGCTTTGCGGCCGCCGCGAGGAAGTTCTTCGCAGTGCTGTTGAGGGGCTGGGGGAGCGTGCGAGCTGGGTTGTTTGCGACGTTTCACGTGATGGAGATATCGAGGCGGCCGTCGAACGAGCTGTCGAGCGTAACGGGTCACTCGAGCTCGCAGTCAATGCTGCCGGGCTTGGTGCGGGCGGGAGCATCCTCGCGACACCGCCGGCCGATTTCTCAGCCGTGCTCGACACCAACCTGACCGGCGTCTTCCGCGCGCTTCGGGCGGAAGCTCGAGTGATGAAGCATGCCGGTGGGGGCGCCATCGTCAACATCAGTTCGATCGCGGGAACTCTGACGCACCGATGGATGAGCGCGTACTGTGCCTCCAAGGCCGGAGTGAACATGCTCACGCGGTGCGCGGCCGACGAACTCGGAGAGTTCGGCGTGCGCGTCAATGCGGTGATGCCGGGGATCGTCGATACCGAACTGGCCTCTTTCCTCACGTCGAGTGACGCCGCGGTCAAGGAATACCTGAGCCTGATGCCCGTCTCGCGCGTCGGCCGTCCGGTCGATGTAGGGGAGGTCGTCGCATTTCTTCTGAGCGATGAGGCTTCATGGGTGACTGGCCAGTGCCTCGGGGTCGATGGCGGCCATACGATTCGCAAGGGACCCGACCTTGTGCCGGTGATGCGCGATATTCTGCCGGAGGAGTAACCGGCACAGTTGGCAGAAGCGGCACGCGATGCTGGCGGGACAGGCGCGCCCGGCCCGGCTATGACCAGACCAGCCTGTGAAGCCAGGTGCGCTCCGGCCGGCCGTCTTCGATGACCCACGATGCGACGGTCTCCAGGAGCAGGCCACGTGCACACAGGGCCTCGAGCACTCGACGCGCATCCGCCCGCAGAGTTTCCGTGAGCCATAGAGTTCCCCGCGGTGCGAGCGCCTTGCAGAGGAAGTCGACAAGAGGCTCGTACGCTCCCGGTTCGTAGACGACATCTGCGGCCAGCACGACATCGTAGCGCTCGGGCGGGTCGTCTTTCGTGAAGTCGAGTGTTCGGGTCGAGAAACGTTCCGGCGGGAGGGAGTGGTACCCCGCACTGGCCCGCACGAACTCCAGAGCCTGCGGCACATAGTCGGCAAAGGTCACGTGCGCACCGCCGATCGCTGCCGCGATGCCGGATAATCCGAGACCGCAGCCGAGGTCGAGGACCCGCATCTCGGGCGCGGGCGGTGTCGCGAGCATTTGCGCCGCGATCGAGCGCGCGCCGATCCAGACCAGCGCCCAGTACGGTGGTTCCTCAGGCTCACGTGCGCGCAGCAGGGCGTCGCCATCGACGATCGTCTCGAGGCCCGCGACAGTGAAAATCTCGACGCATGGTTGTCTGCGGCGCTGATGAACGCTGCCGGCGGCCGGCGTACACTCGTGCGCCGCGCTACGCGGCACGCTGTCCAGCTCTGCTGGATCGAGGGCTGCAGTGACATCGATCTCCACCAGCTCAGCCGGGAGCAGGCAGCCCGGCAACTTCACGGGGGCACGCCCGCTTACACGATCAGCTGCCACCGAGCTTGACGATTTTCTTGAACTCGGTGGCGGTCAGCGGCAGCACCGAGAGCCGGCTCTGCTTGACGAGTGCGATCTCCGCAAGGGCGGGCTCGGACTTGATGCGCTCCAGAGCGACAGGAGTCGCCAGCGCACGGATCGGCTCCAGATCGACGACCACCCAGCGATCGTCTTTCGTGGTCGGGTCCGGGTAGGATTCACCGGTAACGCGCGCAATCCCGACGACCTGTTTGTCCGATACGCTGTGATAGAACAGGACCTGGTCGCCCTTCCTCATTGCCTGCAGGTTGTTGCGCGCCTGGTAGTTGCGCACACCGTCCCAGTAGGTGTTGCCGTCCGCCACGAAGCGATCCCACGAGTAGGCTCCGGGCTCAGATTTCACCAGCCAGTACTTCATGGGCGGACGCTTGGTGAGTGCGAGGGGATTGTCAAACACCGACCGGGCCCGAAGTCGCCAAGTGGAAAGCCGGACCTCGGCGTAATAGACTCGGTGTTCCTGGAGGTAGAGGTGGTGGACTCGGGAACAAAGACAGACCTGGATCTTGCGGTGATCGGCAACTGTCAGTACAGCGCGCTCGTCGATCGCCGCGGCAGCGTGGTGTGGGCGTGCTTCCCGCGTTGCGACTCGCCCTCGGTTTTTGGAGCACTTCTCGATCGCGACCGGGGAGGACACTTCACCATTGAAGGCGCCGGGGAGGGGTGGGTCACGGATGCGGCCTACGAACCCAATACCTGCATCCTGCGAACGGTCTGGCGAAAACCGGGAGAGGCTGATGCCTTCGAGGTCGTCGATTTCGCGCCGCGCTTCCAGCTCTACGATCGATTTTTCCGGCCGACTCACCTGGTCAGGATCGTAAGGAAGCTCGGAGGCCGTCCGCGGATTCGCGTCCTGTGCGAGCCTCGTTTCGACTACGGGCGGCGCGATCCGGTGATTCGACGCGGTTCAAATCACATCGCCTACGAGGATCCTGCGACGAGCGATCGTCTACGGTTGACCACCAGTGCCTCGCTGACTCATGTCATGCAGGGGATCCCATTCGAGCTGACTCGCGAGGTCCATCTTGCCCTGGCCTGGGGCGAACCGTTCGAGGATACATTCGAGGAGCTGGATCGCTGGGCGCAGCGAACGGGCGACTACTGGCGACGTTTCTGTAAGCGAACCCGCGTACCGGTGGATTATCAGGACGCCGTTCTGCGCGCGTCGATGACCCTGAAGCTGCATACCTTCGAGGATACGGGCGCGGTGATCGCCGCGACAACGACCAGCATCCCCGAGGCTCCCGGCACAGGAAGAAACTGGGACTACCGATACTGCTGGGTCCGGGACGCGGCGTTCGTCATCCGGTCGCAGCTGAGGATGGGGCACAGCGAAGACGCCAGCCGGTTCTGCGAGTACCTGCGTAATCTCGTGCCGCTCGATGGAAAGGAGAACTTCGGACTTCAGCCCGTTTACGGGATCGATCACCGCGTGGAGCTGACCGAGACTACGCTGGACCATCTCTCCGGCTACCGCGGAAACCAGCCCGTCCGGGTCGGAAACCAGGCGTACACCCATATTCAAAACGATGTTTACGGCGAGATCGTTCTCGGGCTGACGCCTTTGTTCTACGACGAGCGTCTGCATGACGCCGAGCTCGAGCCGATCTACGAAGCGATCGAGCACCTCGCCGGCGCAGCCGAGCGGGTATTCCCGACAGAGGATGCCGGGATCTGGGAGTACAGGGGTCGTGAAGACCACCACGTATTCTCAAAATTCATGTGCTGGGTCGCGCTCGATCGCGCATCGCGTCTGGCAGCCCGCTACGGCAGGCAGGCTGCCAGCATCCAGTGGCGCGAGGGGGCCGAACGCATGCGGCGCGAGATCCTCGAACGCGGATTTTCGCCGGACGCCGGGGCTTTCGTCAACGCGTACGGGTCGACCGATCTCGATGCGTCGGTCTTGCTCATGCCGATTCTGCGATTCCTGCCGCTCGATGACGAACGCATCGTGTCGACCCTCGATGCGATGCATCGCCGGCTCGTAGTCAACGGATACATGTTCCGTTATCGGCATGAAGACGATTTCGGAACCCAGCACTCGGCGTTCACGATCTGCTCTACGTGGATGATCGAAGCGCTCTGGCTGGCGGGCCGTCGAGAGGAGGCCCGTGAAATGTTCCACCGACTCCTCGCTGCGCGGAACAGCTTCGGGTTGCTGTCGGAGGATATCGATCCTCATACGGGTGAGCTGTGGGGGAACTTCCCGCAGACCTACAGTATGCTCGGCATCATCAATTGCGCGGTGAGGCTGAGCCCGACATGGGAGGAAGTATTCTGACGTGAGCGATAGCGGACGCACGATGATCGTCTCGAACCGTTTGCCGGTACAGGCGCGGGCGGTTGGAGGTCGGCTTACGCTGCAGCGCAGCTCGGGCGGACTCGTGACCGGGCTGGAGGGGGTTCACGATAGCGGTCCCTCGGCGTGGGTCGGTTGCCTCGGAGCCACGACCACGCAGGGAGCTGGACTCGCCGACGAAGATCGGGAGCTGCTTCGGCGTGACGGGCTGGTCACGGTCGATGTCGAGCCCGAGCTGTACGATGCCTACTACGAGGGTTTCAGTAACGATGCCATCTGGCCGTTGTTTCACTACATGACCGACCGTTGCCGTTTCACGGCGACCAACTGGGAAGCGTATCGTAAGGTCAATCAGAACTTCGCGGACACGCTCCTCGACGTGATCGAGGATGGCGATCGGGTATGGATTCACGACTATCAGCTGATGCTTCTGCCGGACATGCTCCGCAGAAAGCGGCGCAATCTTACCATCGGCTTCTTTCTGCACATACCGTTCCCGTCGGCAGAAGTCTTTCGTGTCCTCCCGTGGCGGCGCGAGGTGCTGGTGGGGCTGCTCGGCGCGGACCTGATCGGATTCCATACGCTGGAATACATGCGGCATTTCTCCAACGCGGTCGCCCGCATCATGGGGCTCGAGCCGCAAATGGACACTCTCAACTACGGTCGCCGCACCGTTCGCCTCGGTGCGTTTCCTCTCGGGGTCAACGTCACGGATCTGCACGCGCTCGCGCGGTCGCCCGAGGCCGAGGAACATCACAGCGACCTTGACAAGCTGTTTGCGGGGCGCAAGCTGGTGCTCGGCGTCGATCGACTCGATTACACGAAGGGGATCCCCCAGCGTCTCGAGGCGTTCGCTTCTTTTCTGCAGCGCTTTCCTGAATGGGTTGGGAAGGTTTCGCTCGTTCAGGTTTCGGTGCCGTCGCGCATCAATGTGCGCGAGTACCGGGATCTGAAGTCGGAGGTCGATGGCATCGTCGGCCGTATCAACGGGCAGTTCGGAATGCCGGGCTACGCGCCGGTACATTACATCTTCCGAAACCTCGACAAACCCTACCTTTTCGCATTGTACCGGCGGGCAGATGTCGCACTGGTCACGCCGATACGCGACGGACTGAATCTCGTATGCAAGGAGTATGTCGCGGCGAAGGGCGAGGAAGCTGGAACGCTGGTGTTGAGCGAGTTTGCAGGCGCCGCCGCCGAGATGGGCGAAGCGATCCTGGTCAACCCGTGGAGTGAGGACAGCGTCGTTTCCGGGCTTGAGAGCGCGCTCAACTCGACCCAAGAGAGCGCGACCAGGATGATGGCGGACTTGTACGGACGACTCGCGCAAAATGATAATCGTGCATGGAGCCGTGACTTCCTCGTTGCCTTGGAGGAAGCGCGGGAGATGAACGGGGGCGCGCGACAGGTAGTCTCCGCCGAACCGGATCGTGAAGTTGTCTTGTCGAGGATTCGATCTTGCCGACGCGCGTTCATGTTCATCGACTACGACGGAACCCTCGTGCAGCTCGTCGACAAGCCGGACCAAGCGGTCCCTCCCCCCGAAATCAGCAAGCTGCTTCGTGACCTCGCGGCGATTGAAAAGTTCCATGTTTGTATTGTCAGCGGGCGCGACAGGGGGTTTCTTGACCGTTACCTTCCCCCAGAGATCACCATCGTCGCGGAACACGGAGCATGTATTCGTCGCGCGGACGAGGCCGAATGTGTTCACCTCGTCGACGAGGCTGCGTACAGGGAGCTGCGCGAGACTGTCCATGGGGTGATGTTCGACTTCCAGAAGCGAATTCCGGGGTCGCTCATCGAGGAGAAAGAGTTCGGACTGGTCTGGCACTACCGCATGTCGGACCCGATCTTCGCTCACCAACAGGCGCTGGTTCTGGCCGATACGCTGGGCGGCCTGTTGCAGCACACGCCGCTGGGGGTGTTGATTTCGAAGAAGGCGGTGGAAGTACGGCACATCAGCGTCAATAAAGGCGAGGCCGTACGAGCGATACTCGATGAAGAGAGCTTTGACGCCGAGCTGGACCTGATCATCACGATGGGGGACGACCGAACGGACGAGGACATGTTCCGGGTATATCCCAGCGTGAACCTGTCGATCTGTGTCAGCGACGCGCCCCTCATGGCCGCGTACTCGATGGAGCAGGGGCCGCTCGTCGAGATGCTGAGGCAGATCGCTCGCAATGCGGCATCCTGGGGTGCACGCCGCTTCGGGCGTGAGCCGGTCGACCGGGACGCGTCCGGCTGACGCCGGGGCCAGACAGCGACCATCCGGAAGTTGCAAATAGCCTGTATGTTGATAGTTTCGGAGGTGCTCGACTTCGGGCCGTTAGCTCAGTTGGTAGAGCAGCGGCCTTTTAAGCCGCGGGTCGCTGGTTCGAATCCAGCACGGCTCACTTTTTAGAGACAACACGCTGTTGAAGGACGAAAAAGGCACGATTCGCAGCCGTTGTAACTCTCGCGTCCCCGTCGTCTAGCCTGGCCCAGGACACCGGCCTTTCACGCCGGCGACACGGGTTCAAATCCCGTCGGGGACGCCACTTTCCCTCCATTGGACTGAATCTTCCTTGAGCAGCAGGGTCCCTGGCGGCCTCGAGGCCGGAGCAGTCGGCCCTTACGAAGTCTCCCGACAGATCTCTCCCGGTCGCCGCGATCCGGCAATCGGTCGCGCGGAACGAAAATCGCGCGTCGATACCCAGCCTCGGGCCGGCTGACGAACGCTGTTTTGCTTGTTTCTGCGGCTCTCTGCCCAGCCTCCCCAATCCACCCCCCACTTGGGGAATATTTTGTACATCGCCTTGGCGTTTGCTATGTCGCTGAAAAATAGGGGGTTGACTATGCATGGCAGCGAAAAACCCGCTGGCGGTTTGCATCGCAGGTGCGTCTTTTCTTATAACTTGTGTGCACTTTTGCACGCACTGGGATGTTTGAAGCATATGACTCAGCGGTAATTCCGGCCGCCACTTCGAAGCCGAGCGGGTTTTCACGCACTCGGGATTCGATCATCAGAACAGCCGTTAAGCCACGGGGCAACCGCTCTGTGGATGGGGGCGTATACGGGCACTGATCTCGCTGCGCCGTCGGTAGCGGGACTTCCATCCCCGCAGTCGCGCGACGTGCGAGACCAACCGACCTGAGTCTTGGACGAAAAAGGGGGGGGCAGGGAAGCCGACTGCACTGGCCGTACAATCTTACGGTCCGGAGCCTGCGGCGAGAGCGAGATCGGCAGACGAGGGAGTCGCGGGGAACCGACAGACCTGACAGCCGATCAGGACAGGGAGAGAGGCTAATGCAGCAGATTCGGGGGAATTCGCGTCGCGCGAATCAGTACTGGTGGGATCTCAAAGGTGGTGGAGTTCAGTGGCTCCAGGCCGCGGCGCTGGCGGGGATGGTCCTCGCTAGCGGGCCTGCGGGCGCGGGATACGACATCCCCACTGGAGCACCGGCAAGTCCATTGTTCGGGGCGGGCCCGTTCGAGCAGCCGATGCTCCGGTTCGAGGAGTTCGGCACCAAGCCGATGCCACAGGCGGGCTGCACGACCTGTCTGGAGATGCCGATGGGCCGGACGATGGACTCCATGCCGACGGACGAGCGGATCGACCGCTTCCTCGAGCAGGCAATGGACCCGATGCCCAGCCGTGATGCGGATGAGGTGCGGAGCAACCCCTGGGAGCCCATGATCGAGTCGATGATGGGGCCGATGGGCCGTACGTACGCCGACGGCCGGCCTCCGGGATCGCTCTGGGGCCATCAGCGGTGGGAGGAGTTTCCCGCCCAGCGATACCTCCAGTCTGCGCAGACCGGTGCGCGCAAAAACGGTGGCATGCGTGACGGTCTTCAGCGCCACGGTTATGCGGTCGGTGAGTTCGGCCCGGGCGGACTCTACCACAACACCGCCGGAGCTTCATCGGCATTCGCTGGATCAACCGCCGGTATCGAGGTTCGGATTCACCCGAACATGCCGGTGCAGGATCCGCGCGCTGTCTGGACGTTCGACGGGACGTTTCCGCCGAAACTCCTGATGGCACAGTACGGCGTTCCGCTCCTCTTCCGGCACTACCACGCTCTTCCGATCGACCCCGCAGCCAACTACGGGTTCGGGCTTCACACGATTTCGACGCATGAGCACAACGGTCACAATCCGGCCGAGAGTGACGGGTATACGTCGGCGTACTTCTTTCCGGGGCAGCACTTTGACTACCACTGGCCGATGATCCTTGCCGGGCACGACTCCATCAATACGGATGCGTCCGACCCGCGCGCGGCGACGCCGGTAGGGTTTGGATCAAAACAGATTCCTGGTGACTGGCGTGAGACGATGAGCACGCACTGGTTCCACGATCATATGCTCGATTTCACTGCCCCGAATGTTTACAAGGGGAACGCTGCGATGATGAACTACTACAGTGCCATCGATCGCGGCAACGACGGCCTCGACTGTCATTACGAGGATCCCGAGAACAACGTGAACCTATGCCTGCCCAGCGGCACCGAGCTCGGCTGGGGCAACCGTGATTACGATGTGAATCTGATGATCGCGGACAAGGCCTGGGACAGCGACGGCCAGCTCTATTTCAACATCTTCAATCTCGACGGTTTCATGGGAGACCGGATAACGGTCAACTGGCTGTACAAGCCGTACATGGAAGTCCGTGCGAGGCGTTACCGATTCCGAATGCTGAACGGGAGTGTGTCTCGGTACCTCAAGACGGCGATCGTCGACCAGAACGGCAATCGGGTCCGCTACCACATGGTTGCCAACGACGGCAACATCATGACCCACGCGATACCATTTCCGAACGCCGAGTCGCAGGATCTACCCACGCATGCGATCGCGGAGCGGTACGATATCGTAATCGACTTCGCGCAGTTCAAACCGGGCGACCGCATCTATCTGGTGAACCTGATCGAGCACGATGACGGCAAGGGACCGAAAGGGGCCGTGCCGCTGCGCGAGGTACTCAGCGGAGAGTATGTCGCGGACGGAGATTCGGGAGATCCGGGCGTTGGCAAGTTCCTCGAGTTCAGGGTGGTCGGCTACGACGGAGACGATACGTCGATGAACCCGATCGACTACGAACCCGGGAAACTTTCCATGATCCCGCTTCCCAAGATTACAGCAGCAGAGGTTGCGAACGCGCGTCACCGTACATTCGAGTTCGGTCGCAGCGGTGGGACGGACTCGATGCCCTGGACGATCAAGACCGATGGCGGTCAGGGCTACTCCATGGACCCGAACCGGGTATCTGCGGCGCCGGAAGAGGGTACCGTGGAGATCTGGCATCTCGAAAACGGCGGAGGCGGATGGAGCCATCCGATCCACATCCATTTCGAAGAGGGACGGATTCTTCAGCGCGGCGGGAAAGCTCCACCGCTGTGGGAGAAATGGGCCCGAAAAGACGTCTACCGGGTCGGTCAAATGGACGACAGCACCGACAGTGTCACCGTCGCGTTACGATTCCGCGAGTTCCTGGGGACCTACATGGAGCACTGCCATAATACCCAGCACGAAGATCATGCGATGCTTCTGCGCTGGGACATTGAAGCGCCCGGACAGCAGATCGCCATGCCGGCGCCCCATCCGAAGTGGGACGGAGTGTTCTACGAAGATGGGTTCAAGGAATTGTCCGCAGACGACGGCAGCCTCGAAATGGCGCTCAGCTGGGATCCGATGATCGGCATGGACGAAGATGAAGCTGAACCGCCCGTTGCGGCCCCGGTGGCAGCGGCCTGCGGCGACGTCGACGGGGATGGGATCACCAGTATCGGCGATGCGCTCATGCTCGCGCAGTACCAGGTCGGAATGCGCGGTTGCGGTCAGTTCGACCACTATGGCAACGGCGATGTGGATTCGGACGACTCGTGCACGATCGTCGATGCTCTCAGGATTGCGCAGTGTGACGTCGGGCTTTCGGGGTGCGACTTCAACTGCGGCGCGCCGATCTGTACGGAGTGATCGTCAGTGCGTAGCGCCATAACGCTCGGATGGGCGGCGTCTTCGGGCGCCGCCCTCGCGGCGATTTCTCTGCTTTGTTTCTTCGACGGCGGTCACGCGCACGCCGAAATGGGAGGAGACGCTTCTGCGTTTGCTGCGTCCGAGCAGCCGACCCGGGTCTCAGCCGGATCGTCCGCTGCGACTTCGATAGCAGCCCGGCCAAAGCACCATGCAAGTTCCCGCTGGGGAGCCGACTGGTTCCCGAACATCGAGCTGACGAATCACGAGGGGAAGAAAGTTCGATTTTTCGACGACCTGTTGAAGGACAAAGTCGTCGCGATCAACTTTATCTTCACCAAGTGTCGTAACACATGTCCGTCCGAAACGGCGAAGATGCGGCGGGTTCAGCGTCTGCTCGGGGACCGCGTCGGGCAGGACGTCTTCATGTATTCGATCACGCTTGATCCTCGTTGGGATACTCCCGAGCGGCTCGCCGACTATGTCGATCGTTACGACATCGGGCCGGGGTGGCAGTTCCTGACGGGAGATCCGAAAGATCTTGAACTGATCCAGCGAAAGCTGGGGATGTATTTCGACGATCTGGATGACCCGCAGGATCACAACGTGAGCCTGATCCTCGGTAATCAGACAACGGGTCGCTGGCAGAAACGTTCGCCTCACGACGACCCCTATGTTCTCGCCAGTATGCTCGGGGAAGCGCTGCACGGGTACCACTCGAGCAAGCGAGTCTTTGATCGCCCGCTGTACAATACGGCCAAAGTCATGACCGGCGTTTCGCGCGGGCAGTATCTTTTCAAGACTCGTTGCAGCTCGTGTCACACGATTGGCCGCGGTGACGACATCGGCCCCGATCTTATGGGTGTGACTGAGCAGCGCGATCGAGACTGGCTCGTGCGCTGGCTCAAAGAGCCGGATGTCATGCTGCGGGAGAAAGACCCGCTGGCGACGGCACTGTTCGCGAAGTACCGCAGAATCCCGATGCCGAACCAGAAGCTCGGTGACCTCGAAATCGAGGCACTGCTCGAATTCATTTCGGCCCAGACCGTGCGGCTTACAAAGGCAGGATCCCAGCCCGACTGACGGGCGTACGTCGGCGCCTCACCTCGACATTGCTCTGATTGTCCTGACGGTCGGGAGTGATTAACTCTGGCGCCGCGCGCGGTGGGACGTTTTTCACGTAGAATCTTCGTCGCCAGATTTGTCCTGGTGGTCCTCGGCGCCGCAGCAGCGCTTGTCGTCGTCGAGTGCGGCGTGCGCTTGATCAGCCGGGTGCATCCGTCTCTGGCGATTCGCCATCCAGTACTGGGAAAGACCCATCAGCCGGACTTCGAGGGCGCCGTTTTTATCGAGGAGGCGGGCCGGGATGTGTTCTTGCGTTTCAATTCGACGGGCTTTCGCGGTGAGGATCACCCGCGAACCAAAGCGCAGGGCGAGGTTCGCATCGCTATGCTCGGGGATTCGATGGTCGCCGCTGTCGAGATCGATGAGGAACAGACGACGGTAAAGAGGCTCGAGGGCATGCTGTCCGGAAAAAGCGGACAGCGAAACGTCCGCGTCATGAACTTCGGTGTGGCGGGGTCGAGTACCGCACAGGAGCTCGTGCTTTATCGCGAGCTCGTCCACGAATTCTCGCCGGATGTCGTGGTGCTGATCTATTTCATGGGGAACGACTTCAGCGACAACTCCCGCCGGCTCAGCAGCAACCCGCGCATTTATTTCGAGCTCGATGAGGACGGTGACCTCGTGCCGTTGCCTTTCTCTGCTACGCGCAACCGGCTCTCGTCCTGGTTGAATCGTCACAGCCGGTTCTACGTCTGGCAGAAGTCGGCATTGAAGCGATGGCGGCTGCGCAACTCGGGGCGCTCGGGCAGCCGCATTCATGACACCGGTGCGGACGCGGAGCTGGCTGCGGCGTGGGATTTGAATGAAAGACTCGTTGGCCAGCTTCGCGATCATGTCGTGGCGGACGGCGCGCGCTTCGTGTTGGTTCTGTGTCCGGCCGGGCGACAGGTCTACGACGATATGTGGGCCAAAGCGCTGCGCGAGGCGGGAAGCGCAGCAGCCCGTTACGATCGCGGGCAACCTGTGCTACGTCTTACCGGCTTCGCGAACAGGGCCGGCATCGAAGTCATCGACCTGACCCCGGCGCTGCGCAAGGCGGCACCGGACCCCGGTCCGGCCGCTGCTGAACGACTCTTTCTGGCTGGAGGCGAGGGCCATCTGTCGTCCACCGGGCACGCGATCGTCGCGGCCGAGATTGCGGCGTCGCTGTCGAGCGTCAGCCGGTGAGCAGGCACTGAAAAAGGCCGCTTCCGTTTGTATGACGCGGTCAGCCCGGATCGCCGACGGGCGCGGCCGTTGCGTCCACGATCAGCGCTCCGACATCTTCGCCTGTCAGAGATTCCAGGAACGCGACGAGGTCGAGGACCTCGGTGTCGTCCAGGCTCAGTGGCCGCATGGCCGGGGCGAGCAGGTCATGCGGAACGCCTCCCGCATTGTAGAATCGAACGACGTCTTCGAGTGAGGCAATCGATCCGTCATGCATGTAGGGCGCCGTCAGTTCGACATTGCGCAGTCCGGGGGTTCGGTACTTCCATCGATCGGCGGGATCGCCCGTGATCTCGTAGCGTCCGAGGTCGCTCGGTGGAGCCTCCGCGGCTGAGCCGAGCGTGGTCGTGTCGACCTCGAGCGCGACTCCGGAGTAAAGCTCCAGAGTCTGTCTTGCCGGCGGTCGCTCCATGCTCTGGCGATAACCGACGCCGGTGTTGTGCAAGGAGCCGTCGGAGAACATCGCTGTCTGCTCGCCGACGGTGTGGCAGGCGGTGCAGCCTGCCTCGCCTGCGAACAGCCGGAAACCACGTTGCGCCGACTCCGATATGGCATCGGTCTCCCCCTTGTAGCGCCAGCGATCGAAAGGGCTGTTTCCGCTGATCAGCGTTCTTTCGTAGGCAGCCAGCGCCGCGCCGACCGTTTCCATGGACGGACCCTTGCCCGTGAAGGCCTCTTCAAAGAGTTTCACGTAGCCGGGGATTTGCCGGATTCGTTCGATCACGAACCCCACCGACGGGTTGCCCATCTCGTTGTCGGCGAGCAGGGGCCCCCAGACCTGCTGTGCAAGCGCGTTTTCCCGACCGTCGTGGAACAGCATCTGTCGGTACGCGACGTTGTACAGGGATGGGGCGTTACGCCGCACGCTGCGCCCCTCGATTCCTGCAGCGGTGGCGAGTTCATTGCTCGTAAAGCCCTGCTCGGGGACATGACACATCGCGCAGGACAGGGTGCCGTTGCGCGACAGCCGACGATCGAAGAAGAGCAATCGCCCGAGGGCAACCCGCGGTTCGGTCAGCGGGTCTTCACTCAGCTTTGGCAGCGGCGGCAGACCCGTGGTTTTCGCGGTGGCCCGGTCGACAAGGGCGGAGGCCGGTCGCGGGACCGTCGTCGCCGCCGCAGAATCACCGGCTGTTTGCCGTGTCGCGTCCTGTTCACGCTGCGGAGACTCTTCGAGCAGAACGGTCTCGAGGTCGGCCAGCACCGTGTCCGCGTGCAGGAACGAGGAGCTGTAGATGTTGCGGATCCGGCGCTGCGCATCGACAAGATAGACACGCAGGACATGGGAGAGTGTCCCCGTAAGTACTCCGTTTGAATCCCGATCGTGGTTTACGGCCTGGCCGTACGCCTCGAGGATCGGGTCGAGCATCTCGGGGCCGGTCGTTGTGAGGAAGCGCCACGACACGCCTGCCGGTGGTCGCAATCGCTCGGCGTAGCGTGTCATCTTCTCGGGGGTGTCACGCACCGGATCGAAGCTCAGCGTCACGAAGCGAGTGCGCTTGCTGAGGATTTTGTCCGCTGCCACCGACCGTGCGACGCGCCCGATCACGAACGAGGCCATTGGACAGCCGTTGCTCTCGCGGCACGATGTGTAGATGAAGCTGAGTATGGTGACAGCGTCGGGGTCGCGCGCATCGTACAGGCGAGCGCTCTGGCCTTCGTGGTCCAGAACCGCGCCGTCGGCCGCCGCGCCGCGCGGGGGGCGCGCG
>CAXQPB010000131.1:0-12356 GCA_964225545.1 Candidatus Nitrosopumilus sp.
TGATCGCGCACCACACGTGGCTGCTGGGACGCGACACGTTCGACAGCGCGCCGCAGGAGCCCATCCACGTCAAGGGCTTCGAGCGCCCCGTCCAGGCCTATGTTGTTCGTGGATCGCACCCGGACAGCGCGGCAGCACCGCGTATTGAAGAATCCTGCGACGGGTTTTCACTCGCACTCGATCCGGCTGCCATCAGAAAGGAGGAACGTGCGCTGGGCGCCGGCAAACTGCGCGCCGCGCTCGACCGCCTTCAGGGTTCCTGAGGAAGGTCGACGAATCCCAGATGAGCGACCGCGAGAAACAACCGGACCGGATCCCGTTCCTCAAGTCCCTCGGCGGGCGGATGTTGTTGTTCGGGATCATCCCGACCGGTGTCCTGCTTACCGCCGTGGTGCTGTTCATCACGGCCCGCATGTCGACCGAGCTCCACCTCGAAAGGGAAGAAACCCTTCGCGTTCTCGCTGCGCGGGTCGCCACCGAGATCGAACGCGGCAACACCCGCGCAGTTCTGGCGGCCGAGGTCATGGCTACGGCTCAGGTCAACGGCCTGTTCGGCGACCGCGAACGTTCCAGCGCACTGGCCCGCGATGTTCTCGCCGAGTATCCGGAGTTTACCGCTGCCTACTTCGGCTATGAACCGAACGCGGACGGTCAGGACCAGGTATACACCGCACCGGCCGTCGCCGCGCGCATCGGAGACGGCTTCGATCCGCAAGGACGCTTCATCCCTTACTGGTACCGGGGCAAGGAGGACAACGCCCAGCTGGAGCTCGAACCGCTCGTCGATATGGAGACCAGCCTCTACTACCAGGGGTGCAAGGATCTGTTCCTCGAAGCCGGGCACCCGGTCGCCCAGGTTACCGAGCCCTACGTCTACGAGGGCAAAATGATCGTCGAGCAGACCTATCCGATCATCATCGACGGGCAGTTCAAGGGAGTCGCCGGCATCGACCGTGCCCTCAGCGACATCGTCGCCTTTCTCGGCTCCATCAAGGAAAGCGACGAAAGCGACCTCTTCCTCGTAAGCCGTGCGGGCGGATTCGTCGCTTCGACGCTCGGCGAAGTTTCTCTCGGCAACGGCGAAACCGGGGATCTGCGCACGCGGAAAATCGCCGAGACGCCGTATCGGGACTTTTTCGACCGGCTCCACGAAAATCGCACGAGCAGCCTTCTCGAGCGTGCCGACGACCCGCTGCTCGGTGAG
The DNA here is from genome assembly GCA_964225545.1 of Candidatus Nitrosopumilus sp. Classification (GTDB taxonomy): domain Bacteria; phylum Desulfobacterota; class Binatia; order UBA1149; family SPBQ01; genus SPBQ01. Next base: position 1,205 of record CAXQPB010000131.1, read on the forward strand.
CCTTGCTACTTCGCGGCAGCGCATGTGCCGACAGGCGACTGGCAGGTCATTATCCGCGCTCCCGAAAGCTCGATCGTCGCGCCGATCGACAGGCTGACGAGGCAGGCCTTCGGAGGCGTCGGCGCCGCCCTCCTTATTGTCACGTTCCTGTCGTGGTGGATCACCCGCAAGACAACCGCGCGTATCCAGCGGGCCGTAACCGCAGCGGACAGTCTGGCCGCGGGCAGACTGTCCGATGAGCTTGCGCTCGAGGGCAATTCTCGGGACGAAGCCGGGCTGCTCTCCAAAAGCTTCAACAAGCTTCTCACGACGACGCGCGGCATGACCGACGTCTGCCGATCGATCGCCGAAGGCGACTTCTCCAAGCGTCTCGAAAAACGCAGCGAAGAGGATGACCTGGTCGAGGCGATCAACCGTATGGCCGAAGCGCGAGAGACTGCCGAAAGGGATCTCGTCGCGGCCAAGGTGGCCGCCGAGGACGCGACTCAGGCCAAGTCGGATTTCCTCGCCAACATGAGCCATGAAATCCGCACTCCGATGAATGCCATCATCGGAATGTCCCACCTGTGCCTCAAGACAGATCTAACCCCGAAGCAACGGGACTACCTGAAGAAAATTGACCGCTCGTCGCACTCTCTTCTCGGTATCATCAATGACATCCTCGACTTCTCCAAGATCGAGGCGGGCAAGCTGCAGATGGAAAGGATCGAGTTCAATCTCGAGGAAACCTTTCAGAATATCGGCAGCCTGATCGGCGTGCGTGCCCACGAGAAAGGGCTCGAAGTGCTTTTCCGCATCGACCCCGAAACGCCGCTGGAGCTGGTCGGAGACCCCCTGCGTGTGCAGCAGGTGCTGCTCAATCTCGGCTCCAACGCCGTCAAGTTCACCGAAGAGGGGGAAGTCATCGCCGCGGTGCGCGCCGTCGAGCGCGACAACGACGAGGTCGAGCTCGAATTCGCGATCTCCGACACGGGGATCGGCCTCACTCCCGAGCAACAGTCGCGTCTGTTCCAGCCGTTCACGCAGGCCGATTCTTCTACGACGCGCAAGTTCGGCGGCACCGGGCTCGGCCTGTCGATTTGCGTGAAGCTGGTCGAAATGATGGACGGCCGCATCTGGGTCGAAAGCGAACACGGCAGCGGCAGCACGTTCCGCTTCACGGCGCGCTTCGGACGGGCGACAGCGACTCGCCCGGTGCGTCGTCCCATCCCTGCGCAGGAAATGATGGGAATGCGCGTCCTTGTCATCGACGACAATGCCAGTTCGCGTGAAATCTTTCAGGAGATGCTGCAGTCGATGTCGTTCGACGTCGCGGTGGCGGCCTCGGCGCGCGAAGGCATCGCCGAACTCGTCGCGGCCGACGGAACCGAGCCGTTCTCGTTTGTCCTCATGGACTGGAAAATGCCGGAGATGGACGGACTCGAGGCAGCCCGCGCCATTCGCCGGTCCACCGAGCTCACGCACCAGCCGAAGATCGTCATGGTCACCGCGTACGGCAATGAACTTCTTCCCGGGCAGACCGAGGAGGTCGGCGCTACCGACATACTCATCAAGCCGGTCAGCAATTCGCTGCTCTTCGACAGCATCGTCGACGCGTTCAGCGAGACCAGCGCTGGCGGGACCGAACGGCGTGCTATCGAGGACCCGGGTGTGGAGGTCGCCGACCTTCGTGGCATCCACGTCCTTCTGGTCGAGGACAACGAGGTCAACCAGGAGGTTGCGGGCGAGCTTCTGCGCGAGGTCGGCGTGACGTTTGCCCTCGCGAGCAACGGTCGCGAGGCGGTTGAGATGGCGACCGGGGCCGAGGGCGGCGGCTTTGACGGGGTGCTCATGGACATCCAGATGCCGGAACTCGACGGGTACGAGGCGACACGCGAGATCCGCAGGTCGATCGACGACACGACCCTGCCCATCGTCGCGATGACCGCCAACGCGATGGCCGGGGACCGGGACAAGGCGATCGAAGCCGGAATGAACGACCACGTCGCCAAGCCGATCGATCCGTCCTGCCTCTACGATGCGATGCGCCGCTGGTTCAAGACCGCGAGAACGAACCGTGGATCAATCGGGAAAGAGGTCCCTGCGCCGCCCCCGGGTGCAACCTCCGCTTCTGCCGCGGCGGCGACGGAGCCTGCGGCTCTGCCCGAGGAGATTGAAGGCATCGACATGGCTGCCGGCCTCGAGCGCGTCGCCGGCAACCGAGCGCTTTACCGCAAGCTTCTTCTCAAGGTCCGTCGCGGACAGGCCGCCGCAGTCGAGGAGATCCGCGAGGCCATGGCGAGCGACGACATCGTTACCGCGCACCGCATCGCCCATACGGTCAAGGGGGTGGCCGGTAATATCGGCGCCGATGCGCTTCAGGCCGCAGCGAGTGCGGTCGACGCCGCTTTCAAAAACAGCGACAACGCGGCTGTCGACGCCGTACTCCCGTGCTTGCAGGAGGAGCTGGCCCGTTTCCTCGCGTCCACAGCCGCGCTGGAATCAGATGACGCGCCCGCTGCGGCACCCGCTGACACGACGTCGTTCGATATCGATCAACTCACGCCCGAGCTTGACCGCCTTGCGGGACTGCTCGAAAGCGACGATTTCGATGCGTCGGCCTGCGTGGACGGCCTCGTGTCGCGAGTCCGCGGCACCGCAGCCGAACCCGTCTTCACCCGAATCGCCCGCCATCTGTCCGGTTATGACTTTGAAGCCGCCCTGGCAGAGCTGAACGACTTCCGGAATTCATCCAACGGCTGACCGGGATTTCGATCGGCGTGGCGGGTCGGGCGCGCGTTGCCGTCTGGCCGGAACGTCCTCGGCCGGGTACGCGACCGGAAGAAACTCCCCGGCGTCAACGTTCTCGCGCAGGCTCTGCGGTCAGTATCGCTGTTGCCGCCGAGACCAGCGTCTCGATCACAAGCGTGCGTGGTGCTGCGGACCCCGATGCCTCTTCACGGCTGAGATCGGCAAGCCGGTGGATCACGAGTTGGGTGCCCAGACGGAACCTTTCCGCCCTCAGTTGTTCGTCGAGCCCGGATTCGCGGAGGATTGCTTCGACCTCAGCGGCGATGAGCCGGACCGTCTTGGAGCGAAAGGTCCAGGAACCGCCAGAGTGAAGCAGCCGGTGGCGCTGAATCGCCAGGAAGGCCCGCCCCGAAGCCGAATCGAGCTGGCCCGCCAGCGACTCGATGATCACCCGCAGTAACCCCTCGACCGTTACCGATCCGGACCGCTTCAACTCGATCAGCGCGTCGGTTCGCACCTCGTCGAGAACCGCCTCGTGGCGATCGAGAATCGCTGCCAGCAGACCGTCGCGCCCACCGAAATAGTAGTGAATCGCTCCGCTGTTCTGCTGACCGGCCCGCTCGGTGATCGCAGCCACCGTGACCTTGTCGATGCCCCTGGAGCTGAACAAGTCCTCCGCTGCATCGAGAAGCGCTTCGCGTGTATCTCCCTTGGTACCCGTCATAATGGCGACCGTTAGGTTGTGCACCTAAATTATTAAGCGCCTTGACTAGAACTGCAATGATTCTATACGCTCCGCAAAATGACGCTCAGGCAACTCTTTTCAGCGATCGCCCTCATCATTCTCATGCTGCCCCCAGCCGAGGGCGGGGCCGCGGACCCGGCCGCGATCTGCCAGGCCGATCGGAGCGCGACGTTGGGCAAGCTGGTCAAGTGCGGAGCCGGGGTCGTCTCGAAGGCGGTTGCGAGCTTCGAGACGCCGGATGCCGATCGACTGGCGCGATGCGCGGAGAAGTTCGTAGCGCAGTTCGCCAGGATCGAGGCTGCAGCGAACGGGGCCTGCCTCCCCGCGGTGCCGGATGCGGCCGCCGTATCTGCGGCAATGCAGGTGTGCTCAGACCCTGTGATCGTCTCACTCGGCGGCCCGGCGGGGGCGGGCAACAGCACCGACAAGTGCCAGAGCCAGAAGATCAAGACAGCAGGCAAGTACATGGACTGCCGTTTCAAGGCGGACTCGAAGGCGCACAAGAAAGCGGTGCTGCCGGAATTCAGTCGCTGCGATGCCAAGTTCAACGCCAGATTCGCCAAGCTCGAGCTCAAGGGCCCGTGCTCCACCACAGGGGATGCTGCGACTGTGCGCGCCGACCTGACCGAATGCTTTCAGTCTGCCCCCGGCCAGGTCGAACGCGTGATCGTCGCCCGCGACGCGACCCGGATTGTCCTCGACGAGGAACGGACAGCGTCCGCACTCGGTCTTACGTGGGAACTCGATTTCTACCGGAACCCGGCCTACTCGTGCGGGAAGAGCGGCAAGTACTCCTTCCTCGTGATCAACCCGGCCGGCAACCCCGACGGCGAAGCGCCGCTGTGGGCGTACCTGCACGGCGGCGGAATCGGCTACTACGATGCAACCAGCACCTACGTGGCCGTGAAGGACCAGACCGAGAACACCTGGAACCACGAGGAGACATTTGACGACCTCTGGGAGAAGGCCGTGCTCGCCAACGCCTTCAACCAGAGCACCGGCCAGCCGATCGACTCGACCCTGAAGCGCCGCATTGAAGAGGGCTACCGGGTGGTGGCCGTGTCCATGTGCGACCACGATGGGTACTCTGGACTCGGGACCCCCTATACGAACAACCCCCACTCCCCGGACGCCGAGGTCAACGGCCTCCAGGCGACGATGGCGGCGATCGACTTTACTGTCGCCAACTACCCGACCACCCACGTGTGGACCCACGGCACCAGTGCCGGTTCGATTGGCGTCTGGTCGCTGGCCGCTTCGTACACCAACGAAGGGACCCCACTGACCGGCATCGTCGCCGACTCGTGGATCGCCACGCCCCGGCTCAACATCATCGCAGAAGCCTTCGCCGGTGAACCCGGATACCCATTCGGCGCCGAGATGACAGTCCAGGGAGTCAGCGACAAGGTCGGCTTCTTCGCGCGCGACGACATCCGGGCGTGGCCCGAAGCCCAGGTTCCCGATCGCGACTTCCGCGCAGTGCCGTCACTGTTCGTCAACGGCAATGACGACCCGTTCTGCGGCGGCAATCAAGCCCCCCTGGCCGAAGCGGTCGCCGACGGGCTGACCAATTGTCAGTGGTTCCACGATGCGCTCCGCCAGGAGATCGACGCCCAACCGAATTCCCCGCACCAGTATGTTAACCTCCTCGGCTATGGCCACGTCCCCACGAACCGCGGAGGCCCCGCCAACGACTTTGTCGATGACTTTGTCGCCGGCGTTCTCGCCACCAACCCTCCGAACTTCGGCGCGCGGTAGGAGTTCGCGCCTCTGAGTGAAGCTGCGGTTCGGCCGGAATCTGTTCGAGCGCTTGTGAGTCTGCGGCAAGGTATCGGGGACTTGGCCGGGTCTATCGCGGGTCGGTCCCCGCCGCCGGCTTCGGCGGACGCGGCCCGTGGTACTGGTAGTAGGTGCACTCGAGCTGGGCGTTGTAGAGCTTGCGCCGACGGTCGGCGCGGCGGCCGACGACGCGCTCGAAGTCGCGCCACGAAGTGAGCACGAAGACCGACCACGTGGGCAGGCATCCGAAGACCTCGGGCATACAGCGGTACAGATCCTGGACCTCGGGCATGGTGTCGAGGCGCTCGCCGTACGGTGGGTTGGTGACGATGGATCCATAGCTTCGCGAGCTGCGCAGATCGTGGAAATCGGCCTGCTGGAAGTGGATGTCACCGCCGACGCCGGCGCGCTCCGCGTGACGGCGGGCCATCGAGACCGCGGAGGGGTCGATGTCGGTGGCCACAATCCGCTCGGCCACGGGGCCCAGCGCCACGTCGCGGGCCTCCTCTCGGGCGCGCTCCCACGAGCTCGGGTTTACCGCGTTCCACTGCTCGGCCGCGAAGCGGCGTGCGTACCCCGGTGCCATGCGCCGCGCCATCAGCGCTGCCTCGATGGCGATCGTGCCGCTCCCGCAAAACGGGTCGATCAGCGGCCGGTCTCTGCGATAAAAAGACAGCGCGACGAGGGCAGCGGCCAGCGTCTCGCGCAGGGGCGCGGCACCAGTCAGATCGCGGTAGCCGCGCTTGTGGAGACCGTCGCCGCTGGTGTTGATCGTCAACGTGGCCATGTCTTTGAGCAGCGAGACTTCGATGGCCACCGGCGGCCCGGTCTCGGGCAGCTCGCGTCGCCGGTGGTCGCGTTGGAGGCTCTCGACGATGGCCTTCTTCACGCTGCGCTGGACCGCCGGGACACTCGTGAGCTTGCTCTTCACCGAGCGCCCGGCGACGGGGAACGCCGCGTCCGGTCCGATCCATTGAGCCCAGGGCAGATCGCGTACCCCCTCGAAGAGCGCCTGAAAGTCGCCGGCCCAGAATGCAGCGACACGCACCTGCACGCGGTCGGCGCTGCGCAAAAACATATTGGTACGTGCGATGGCGTCGGTGTCGCCACGGAACTCGATGCGTCCGGTGTGCGAGGCCGTCGCGTCTTCATAGCCGAGGGCCGCCAGCTCGCGCTTGACGACGGCCTCCAGACCGAAAGTTGAGGTGGCGATGAGGTCAAACACCGTACTTCACAAGATCTGATGCAGTTACGCCTGGTCCGATTGCGGTTTGCGCATGGGCAGATTCAAACCGCCGACGAACATCGCGAAAGCCATCGAGGAATAGATAGAGCCTTGCGGGATGAACGGCAAAGGCGTTCTAGGGCGGTTCTGAGTCTGCAGCAAGAAATCGGGGGCGTCCTGTTGAGCCGTTTCAGTTCCAGATGGACGGTCTTTGTGTTTGCAGGCGCACGCGCGCCTCATTCGATGCTCACGCGCAGCTCGTCGATCGGCTTGCGACTGGTGCTCGTGACCCAGGCGACGAGCATCACGGCGACGCCGCCAAGCCCCGCTGCGAGCCCCCACCAGATTCCGATCATGCCGAGCTCGAGCGGAAACGCGAGCAGGTAGGCGAGCGGGAGCGCCAGCAGATAGAACCCGATCAGATTCACGACCGCGCCGGCCTGGGGACGCCCCATGCCGCGCATCAGCCCGGCGCCTACGACCTGCAGCCCGTCCGCGACCTGGAACGCGCCCGCGATCGGCAGGAGCGTCGCCGCGAGGGCCACGACCGGCGTGTCGTGTGTATAAAGCAATGGCAGCTGGTTGCGGAAGACGACGAAGCAAATCGCGGCGATCGCCATCACGCCGCCCCCCATCGCGAGGCCGATGCGACACGCGAGGCGAAGCCCGTCGTCGTCGCGCGCGCCGATCAGGTTCCCTGCGCGCGCGCCGGCCCCGATTGCTATGCCGAGCGGCACCATGAACGTGAAGCTCGCCATGTTTATCACGACCTGGTGTGCGCCGAGCTCGGTCACGCCGATCCAGCCGACCATCAGCATCGCCAGGGTGAACGCGTTCGCCTCGAGCGAGAGCTGCAATCCTACGGGAACGCCGAGCGCGAGATAACGTCGGATGCCGTTCCACGCGAAGGAGCGGCGATCCCAGGCGCGCCACGCGCCTTTGTGAAGCCCGAACAGCAGCATCCACGCCCAGAGCAGCAACGGAAGCGCGACCGTCGCGATCGACGTCGCGACGCCCGCGCCGACGAGCCCGAGCTTCGGCGCGCCCAGATTGCCGAAGATCAAGACCCAGTTGAAGAAGATGTTGATCGCGTTCGAGGCGAACATGCACCACATGGCCGGTCGCGTGATCTCGCGCCCGGCCATGTACTGGCGCATCGCAATATAGATGTTGCTGGCGAAGGCACACGGCAGCCGCGCCATCATGTAGAGCTGCGCGAGACGAGCGACCTCGGCATCCTGTCCGAACGTCTCGAGCAACGTGCCGGTGGACAACCACAGCGCGGCGAGCGGGATCGAGACGGCAAGCGCGATGACGAGACCACGCTGGAACGCCAGGGCCGCGGACTCGCCGTCGCCGTTGCCGTGGGCCTGGGAGACCAGAGGGTCCATACCCTGCACGATTCCCTGCGCGAGCGAGCCCGAGGACCAGGCCCACGTCGACGCGATCGCGACCGCGCCGAGCTCCGGCAGCCCGACCCGTGCGACCATCATCGTGTCGACCACGGCTGTCGTCATCATGCCGAGCTGCGAAGCGGCGACCGGTGCGGAGAGACCGAAGAGCGTCTTGAACTCGCGAATCGTTGAGCGTGGAGGGGCGGCGGCTGCAGGAGCGGGGGAGGTCATCACGTCGTCGGCGTCGGACGGACGCGGCGAGGGAAGCTACCGGTCGCGTGCGCGGCGTGCAATCGCGCGGCTCCGCCGTGGGTAGAGGCGGCGCCTGTGTTCCGCCTCGTCCGAGCCGTTCTCGCCCGCTGACATGGGACGACCGTCCGCGGACAGGAATCTCTCGTGCGGTTCTGAGTCTTCGGCAAGGTATCGGGTGCTTCTGGATGACCCGTTTCAGTTACGGATTGACGGTCTTTGTGACGGTAAGCCGAATTCCTGGTCCGCGAGTTCGTTACTACGACACCGGCTATCCTCAATCGTCGATCTTCAGCCTTTTCATAATGCGGGAAAGGTGATCCAAGGCAGTGGATCTGTCTTCATCGCTCATGCGGTCCAGGTCCATTCGGATAGATACCCCCTCAATGTCGCAATGGATGAACCTGTCCGATTGACCTGCACCGAGAAAATTCTTCAAGGCGAAACGCCGGATGGTACGCCGGATGCCTTTTACCTCAATTGATGGCAGCTCTTCGGCCTCGGCAATGTCCCGCACCAGCGCATAGGTTTCATAGGACAGCAGTATGCCGCCGGGTTCAGCCTGGGACTCGAGACGTGCGGCCAAGTTGACCTCGCCACCGATGATCGTGTAGTCCATTCGTGCTGCGCTGCCGAAGTTTCCGACATTGCAGTAGCCTGTGTTGATGCCGATCCGCATTCTGAACGGGTGTTCGTATCCCCGCGCATGCCAGATCGTTTCCAGCTCTCCCATCCGGCGCTGCATTGCGATTGCCATGCGAACACATGCCTTGGTGTCTTCCTCAACGCCCTTCGTCTCGGGATCGCCGAAAAACATCAGCATGGCGTCTCCGACGAACTTGTCGATGGTGGCTCCGTGTTCCAGAGCAATCTGCGACATCTCCGTAAAATATTCGTTCAGCAGGCTTGCCAGATCCTCTGCCTCGAGGTCGTCTGTAATCTGGGTGAAATCTTTAATATCACTGAAAAAGACGGTGAGCTTCTTACGTTTCGTCTCAAGTGAGACATCTTGTTCGCTGGAAAAGATTGATTGGTAGATCTGTGGTGCCAGATACTTTGACAGCTTTAAAGAAAGGTTTTCGAGCTTTGCGTTTTTTTCCTCGACCAGTTCTTTTTGCTCGTCGAGTTCGCTGATCGTTTTCTGGTACAGGGCGTCGAAGCGGTCCTTGGCTTCCTCCAGCTCAATTCGATTTTGCTCGGATTTGGATAACTTCTTCTCGAGAATTCGGAGCTGGCGCTGGAGGGCAGGGACCTCAACGTTGCTCTTGGCGTCGTTTGCGGTGGTGTCGTTCATTGATGGAGCACCTGTTTGTCAGAAAGTCAGTTCGGGAAACCCACCCACGCTCCCATCGTCACGTGCCCAAAATGAGCGAAACGAAAGTCTCGTTGTGAAATTTCGAGATGGGATCTCTCCCATTCAGCGGCCCGATTTCCCCGTATGCGTAAAAACCGCAGATCGGAATTTCCGAACCTATAACCGATTTGACGATGTCAATTTCCTCCCTCGTTCGTGTCCCCAAAAGCAGATGTCGCGCCGCGCACGAGAATAACAGTGCTGCAGCCGGTGTCTTTCCGTGAGGATAATCAGAGAAGGCCCTGCTAATGGATTCTTTGCAGCCCGCGAGAATGTCGCCTCGGTCGGCAACGGTGATCTGCACCGTGCTGCCTTCGCGGATATCGCCCAGATAGTTGATTGCTCCGCTCTCCTGGACATTGGTGCGGATTGTGGCGCGAAGGCAATTGATTGCGCCCGACTCATCCAGAATCGCCAGCGGGTTCTCCGGCCCCGGAACGGCGTCGTCTCCCAGTCGTTGCCGGTAAAACTCAAGGGCCGGAGCACCATCGATTTCATGCACGAGGCTCCCTTCGGAGCGCGTTACCAACCCAACTTCGCCCATGGGTTTCCATCCACTCACAACTGCAATCGAATAGACCAGCGGTCCAGAGAAAAGCAGAATCGGAACCGAATCCGAAAACACCTCTCGACCACAAAACTGGCGTGTGCCCGTGAGTTTGTACGCATCACCTGCTGTGCCTCCGATTACAGGTACGCCGGCATCAAGATTCTGCTGCAGTGACTCGACAATCTGCTGCCCGCTGGCCGTGAGGCTTTCTGGCAAAGCAATGCAAAGCGCAGGAGCCTTGGAGGCTTTCCCGGTTGCCATCTTCACCGCCTGGTCACCGGCCCCGGCGATGTCTTTGCTGACGTTACGGCCCAGGCCGGTCGTCATCTCGACGGTATCCGACCCAAACAGCAACAGGACGGTAGAATCGTCACGAAAACCGAGTCGCGATGAAAACTCGCCATGGGTCGTGCAGCCGATGAGCGCGATGCCTGGCCAGGCGTCGTCAATACCCTGCACGAGTTTCTCATGTTCTAAATCGATGGTGCAAAATAACATGCCAGCCTGCGGAACACGGTCGCCGAGTTCCGCGCGGCACTGCTCCAACAACTCGTCAAGGACACCGTGTGCATCAATATCCTCGCTTTGTACGACCACTGTAAAAAACATCTGCTCTCCTACAGCTATCCCGTTTGCTTCGAGAGTTTTCGCACGAATGTATCAGCGTGACTGCGTCCGCCGGGTAAAGACTCGACCGCAATACGCGGCTGTTCGGCACGCGCGGCCGGTCTGCCCCGATGTTCTGTCCACCCGCCATGCTGCCCCGCCAGCTCCCGAGCATGACTTGCGCTTCGCGCAGCATATAGAAAAGCTCACCGTTAGGTAATTCGACTCGACGCCGGGCATCGGACGATTCGCGGCCGCCGTTCTCCACTGGCTTTCCGGCTCGATGAACAGCATCGTCACGCCAGCCTTCCGCATCCCGTCGCGCGCCCCCTGCGCGCTGAACTCCGGGCCGTTGTCCAAGCGGATATTCGCTCGCACACCGTGCTCGAAAGACAGGCGATACAGGCGGTGTTTTCCGTCAGCCGAATGGGGACCGAACGATCCAACGGCAAAAGGGCGGATGCGGACGGTAACTCCTGGAGCGGTTTTGAGTCTGCAGCAAGGTATCGGCGCTTCTTGC
>CAXQPB010000132.1:0-19519 GCA_964225545.1 Candidatus Nitrosopumilus sp.
GCCCGGGCAGCGATATCCTCACCGGGCGTTACGCCTGCTACGACAGCTACCGCACCGCGGACGGAAAGTGGATGTCGGTCGGCGCCATCGAACCTCCGTTCTTCGTCAACCTGTGCCGCGCGCTCGGTTGCGACCAGTGGATCGAGCGCCAGACCGACGACTCGTGCCAGGACGAGATGCGCGCCGATTTCGCGCGCGCGTTCGAGACCCGGACGCTCGCCGAGTGGGTCGAGGTGTTCGCGAAGGTCGATACGTGTATCGCGCCGGTGCATACCATCGCCGACCTGGTCGACGATCCGCAGCTCGACAGCCGCGGTCTGTTCACCGAGGCCGAGCATCCAGAGCACGGACGCTTTCGACAGGTAGGCCCGGCGCTTGCCGGTATGAGCAGGCCGCAGGAGCCGGTCGCGGTTCGGGACGCCGCGCAGACCGACACCGACGAGCTTCTGATCGAGGCGGGTCTCAGCACGGAGGCCGTAGCCGCGATGCGCGAACAAGGAGTGATCGCATGAGCAGCGCGAATGTTGTCGCCGACGACCTCCCTGAAGAGGTCAAGGCATGGGTCGATCAGCCGCGGTACGAAGAGGACGGCGAGTTCCCGGTTGAGCGCGGTTATTTCTGGACCTCGTGCTCCTCGGTCGAGAACGCCAACCCGCTGTATTGGGATGACGAGATTGCCGAGGCGCTGACCGGCGGGCCGATCGCTCCACCGACGCTCCTCTCAGCGTGGTTCCGGCCGCATCACTGGGCACCGGGACGAACCAGCGAGGTGCTGCCGCTGCAGGTCCACTTCGACCTGAAGGAAGCGCTCGGGCTGCCCGAGGCCGCGATGTCGGACAACACCATCATCTTCGATGTGCCGGTGCGGCCGGGCGACCGCCTCAAGACCCGGCAGTATCTGCGCTCGGTGAGCGAGTTGAAGAAGACCAAGCTCGGCATCGGTCGCTTCTGGGTGATCGAGGTCGAATATACCAATCAGCGCGGCGAGCGGGTCGGGCTGGAGAGCTACACCGGCTACGGCTACCGGAGGGAGGCGTGATGGCGACGGCAGGAGCGCGTACCGCGCAGACCTCTTCGCTGACGGTGTCACAGGTCAGCGCCGGCGAAGAGCTTCCCGAGCTCGGCTACGACGTCAGCGCGACGACGATCATTCTCGGCGCGCTCGCGGGACGAGACTGGCGCCCGATGCATCACGACCGCGACTTCGCCCAGCAGCGCAACGGCGTCCGCGACATCTTCATGAACACGCCCAATCTCGCCGCGTGGTTCGAGCGCTACGTGACCGACTGGTCGGGCCCGAAGGGCAGGCTGGGGCGTATGAAGTTCAGGATGCGCGACTCGATCTTTCCCGGCGACCGGATGGTCTTCGCCGGCACCGTCGAGAGCGTGGACACCGATGAGGCCGGATGCGCGTGGGCATCGCTCGCCGTCCGTGTGAGCGTCGGCGAGCGGGTGTGCACGTCCTGCGAGGTTCGGGTGGCGTTACCGGTTGATGCGGACGACAACCCGTGGAGCCGCAGCGGCGAGAACTGGAAGCCGTAAGGCGGACGCGACAGCAGCCGAAAGGCCGACGGGACAGGAGCTGATCGATGGATCTCGATTTTACCGAAGAGCAGCAGATGCTTCGTGAGACGGTGCGCCGACTCTGCGAGGAGCATGCGCCGATCGAGGCCGTGCGCCGGCTCGAAGACGATCCGACCGGGTATCCGGTCGAGATGTGGAAGCAGATGGGCGAGCTCGGAATTCTCGGGCTGCTGATCTCCGAGTCCTGCGGCGGCAGCGGGATGTCCGCGATCGAAGGCGCGGTCGTCTACGAGGAACTCGGCCGCGCGCTCGCGCCGACACCGCATTTCACGAGCTGCGTGCTCAGCGCCACGGCCATTGCCGAGGCGGGCAGCGAGGAGCAGAAACAGCAGTGGCTGCCGGGTATCGCCAGCGGCGAGTCGATCCTGGCACCGGCCTGGCTCGAGCCCGGCAACAGCTTTCGCCCCGAGGGCGTGCAGATGCGCGCCGAGCCGGACAACGGCGGCTTCGTGCTTTCGGGCTCCAAGCTCCACGCCCACTTCGCCAGCTCGGCGGCCGCGCTGCTGGTGCTCGCGCGTACCGGCAACGCTGCCGAAGACATCGGCCTGTTCATGGTTGATCCGACGGCGCCGGGGGTCCAGCTCTCACAGCAGCTCAGCCTCGGCTCCGACACCCAGTATCGTGTCGAGTTCTCCGATGTCCGGGTTCCCGCGAGCGCGCGACTCGAAGCGCCGGGCGGTGGCTGGACGGCCTGGCAGTCCGCGATGATGCGCGGGGCGATCCTGTGCGGCGCGCAGGCGATGGGCGGCGCGCAGCGCGCGATGGAAATCACCGTCGAGTACGCCAAGGTGCGCGAGCAGTTCGGCAAGCCGCTCGGCGCGTTCCAGGCGCTGTCGCATTACCTCGCCGACGGGCAGACCCACGTCGACGGAGGAAACACGCTGGTCTACGAGGCGGCCTGGGCTGATTCCCGCGGTCTGCCGATCGACCGCCTTGCGCCGATGGCCAAGCTGTTCGCCTGTCAGACCTACCGGGATGTCACCGCGATGTGTGTGCAGGTTCACGGCGGCATGGGCTTCACGGTCGAGTACGACATCCAGCTGTTCTTCCGACGCGCCAAGCAGCTTCAGCTGACGTGGTGGGATTCGCGACATCTCGAAGAGCTGGTCGCGGCAGCGGTGCTGGACCGCGAGGCTTCATGAGCGGCGCGCTGGACTCGGGTCTGGCTGCGCGGTTGGTTTGACGCCGTATGGCTTCCGATACGAAGGTCCTGCTTGAAGATCTCGTCTTCCCGGAGGGGCCGCGCTGGCACGATGGTCGGTTGTGGTTCTCCGACATGCACGATCACCGTGTCGTCGCCGTCGACCTCGACGGCCGCAGCGAGACGATCGCCGAGGTCGCCAACCAGCCTTCGGGCCTGGGATGGCTGCCGGACGGGCGTCTGCTGATCGTCTCGATGACCGATCGCATGTTGCTGCGGCTCGATGACGACGGACTCGCGGAGATCGCCGACCTTTCTGATCTGGCCACCTTTCACTGCAACGACATGGTCGTCGACGATCAGGGTCGTGCGTACATCGGCAACTTCGGGTTCGACCTGGAGTCGATGGAAGATCCGGCCGCGCGGCGGACAGGCGAACTGGTGCTGGTCACGCCCGAAGGGCACGCGTCGGTCGTCGCAGACGGCCTCGCGTTCCCCAACGGCACCGTGCTGACCCCGGACGGTTCGACTCTCATCGTCGGTGAGACGTTCGGCGGCTGCCTGACCGCGTTCACCATCGAGCCCGACGGGAGCCTGTCGAATCGTCGAGCATGGGCGGCGTTCGACGATCACGGCTTCGCGATCGAACCCGGCCGTATCTCACCGGACGGCATCTGCCTGGACGCCGACGGCGGTATCTGGGTGACATCACCGATGACACGCGAGGTTGTTCGCGTGGTCGAAGGCGGTGAGATCACCGAGCGCATCGAGGTCGAGACCGTCGCGTTCGCCTGCATGCTCGGCGGCGAGGAGGGACGTACCCTGTTCCTCTGCACGGCGCCCACCCACGAGCGCGACGTGGCGCGCGAGAAGCGTGGCGGACGCATCGAGATGCGTACCGTCGATGTGCCGCGCGCGGGCCGGCCCTGACCGTCACCGCCCGTATTGCGCGACCTCATCGCACAGATCGATCAATGGCTTGCCGCCGGTGAGCGTGTGGCTCTCGCGACGCTGGTTGCTGTTCGCGGGTCGTCGCCGAGACGTCCGGGTGCCGCGATGGCGATCGGCTAATCGGGTTCGATGGTCGGCTCGGTCAGCGGAGGCTGCGTCGAGACCGCGGTGGTCGAGCGCGCGCTGAATATTCTCTCGGGCGGGGAGGCGACGCTGGAGAGCTATGGACTGGCCGACGAACAGGACCTCGGAGTCGGTCTGCCGTGCGGGTCGGTGGACGTTCTTGTCGAGACGCTGCCGTCGGGTCCTGCCTGGCAGGCGGTGGTCGATGCGCTGCGTGAGCGTGCGCCGTACGTCTCCGCTGCCGTGCTCGATCCCCCGGCATGGAGAGGCCGGCGGATGTCACTGGCCGATGCCTCGGATCGCGAACCCGGCGCGCTGCCGTGCGCGACGACACCGCAGCTCCGGCGCACCGGGAGCATTGACCCGTCGGTTGACGACGCGGTCGCCGAGCTGCTCGAGGAATACACGAGCCTCGAGCGCAGCGAAGTCGTCGAGCTCGAAACGGCGGGTTCAGCGCTTCGCCTGTTCGTCAACGCTGCATCGGCGCCTGAAAGCCTCTTCATCATCGGCGCGACTGATATCGCTGCGCAGCTCGCTGCGCTGGCCGACCGCGCCGGCTTCCGCGTCTTCGTGATCGACCCGCGCTCGGCGTTCGCCGACGCGCGCCGCTTCCCCGAGGACGTCGAACTCGTCCGGCTGAGACCCGAGCACGCGCTCGAGGACGATGCTGCGGTCGCCGGGTCGATGGTGGTGACGCTCAGTCACGACGCGAAGTTCGACCTCCCCGCGCTGCAACGGGCGCTCGCCGCCGGTGCGGAATACGTCGGCGCGCTCGGCAGCCGGCGCACGCATGCGCAGCGCTGCGAGATGCTCCGTGCCGCCGGTGTGAGCGAAGCGGAGATTGAAAAAATCCACGCACCGGTCGGACTCGATATCGGCGCGACGGGTCCGTATGAGATCGCCGTCTCTGTGCTCGCCGAGCTGATCGCGCACCGCGCGCGTACGCGCGAGAAGCGCTGAACGATGCCGGTGCGGGTTGCGGGGATCATTCTGGCTGCCGGGCGTTCGTCGCGAATGGGCAGCCCCAAGCAGTTGCTCGAGGTCGATGGCCGTCCGCTGATCGCACACGTCATCGATACCGCGGCGCGGACGACGCTCGATGAGCTGATCATCGTTGTCGGCCACGCGGCGCCGCCGATCCGCGAGGCGATCGCGGTGACGATTGCGGGCGCAGGGAAGGGACGGATGCCGATGCGCGTTGTCGAGGTCGAGTCCGCGGAGCAGGGCATCAGCGAGTCGCTGCGGACCGGGATTCGCGCCGCGTCCTCCAAAGGTGCCGATGCGGTCGCTGTGCTGCTCGGCGACGAACCCGACGTGCGCGCCCGCGCCATCGATCGCTGTCTGGAGCGATACCGCGGCGGTGCGGATTCCGAGCTGACGGAACGACCGCAGATTGTCCGCGCGGTTTACGTCGGCGAACACACCCGTCGTCCCGGCCATCCGGTCGTGTTCGACTCGATCGTATTTCCGGAGATCGACCGGCTCGACGGCGATCGCGGCGCGCGCGCGGTGATCGAAGCGTTGCCCTCGCGAGTTGTCGAAGTGCAGATCGCGGGCAGCGCCCCGGTCGACATCGACACGCCCGAAGCCCTCTAAGCGCGCCGGCGCAGGGTCTGAGGCGGCCGGACGTCGGGCGGCGACGTTGCCGCTGCGCATCTTTAGTGCGCAAGAATCGTGCGAGAAAATCGTGCGAGAAAATCGTGCGACAGAGTCGTCTGGAGAATCCGGCGAGGAACCCGTTCAGAGGAACGTGCTCATGGCCCGCAAACAATCCGATCCATCATCACAATCTTCGCGCAACCGCGGGCGTCCTCGTGACTTCCATCAGTACCGGCTCGATGGCGGTTGGGAGGTCCTCGCGGGGCGGACCTCTGCGGACAACGACGAGCTGAGCCTGCGCGTCGCGCGGCCGGACGACTGGTGGTTTCACATCAAGGGGATGCCCGGCAGCCACGTGATCCTGCGGGCGCAAGCCGGCCGCGAGCCGGACCGTACGACGCTCGAGAGCGCGGCCGGAATCGCGGCCTGGCACAGCAAGGCTCGCGGTGCCGGCACGGTCGCCGTGTCCTGCACCCGCGCCCGCCATGTGAGCAAGCCGCGCGGGGCGTCGGCCGGGACGGTCGAGATCCGCCGCGAGACCACGTACAAGGTGCGGCCCTTCGATCCGTCGGCGTTCACGGCGGGTGGAGACTCGACGCCCTGAGCCGGCTCATGCCCGAGACTGTCTGCCCAGCGCCGTTTGCGAAGGAACGGGTGCGGGGATTAACTCCCCGCGTCGGGGTGTCGATCGCTGCTCGCTCTGTGGAGCGGAAGTGCGACGCCGGCAACGCAGCAATTTTCCAAGGAAGAAAGAAGAAGGAGCTATACGAGATGTTCGGACGTATCGTCGCAACAGTAGCCGTGGTCATGATGGTCAGCGCCGGCGCCGCTCGGGCGGACGAGGTGGGCGGCGGCCCGATCGTCGTACCGGCGGAGCCTGAGGTCATGGAAGTCGAAGTCGTTGAAACCGTCGAGGTCGTTGAGGTCACCGTGGACTCGGCCCCGCCTCCCTTCGCAGTTCTCAGCACCACCGCTGTCGGTGCGGGTCTCGGCCTGAGCTGGGGCGAGGGCATCCTGAGCTTCGAGGGCGTCCAGCACACCTTCCGCGTCAAGGGCATCGCGCTCGGCGATCTCGGTATCGCGCGGCTTTCGGGTGAGGGCGACGTTCGCGGACTCGACCGCGCAGAGGACTTCGCCGGAACCTACGTCGCGATCGGCGCCGGTGCGGTGGCCGGCGGCGGCGGTGAGGCCGTGACGATGCGCAACGAGAACGGCGTGACGCTCAGCGTTCGCAGCGCCGGTCAGGGCGCGCGCGTCAGCGCCGGCCCGCAGAGCTTCACGGTCGTCCTCGACTGATCGAAGTTCTCGAAGCCTGTTTGCGGGGGGCGTCGCGGCAACGAACGCGGCGCCCCCCGTCTGTTTTTACGACTGCCCGCGTGCCGGGCGAGCGCTCTTCTGCGGCGAACCGCCGCTCCCCGCGATCGTGACCCCTCAGTCGATTCCAGTTCTCGAGCACGACCCGGCCCGCGCGGTCGCGCGCACGGGATCGCGCGCCTTTTCTCCGGCCGTTTTCCGGCTTGTCTCGCGCGCAGCCTCGCGCGCCGTTTTGAAACTCGCCGCGGGGTTCGCACTGACGCTGTTCGCGACCTCGTGCTCGTCGGTGCTTGCTCCGGCCCCGGAGTACGACTTTTTTGCGCTGCCGGATCGCGCGTCGAGCCGCGCGGCGGATCCCTGGCGCGGCCGCATCGAGGACTGGCAGCGCAGAGAGCGGGCGGCCGACGACGTCGACCTCCGGCTGCCCGACGATGTGTCGGTGCGCGCTGCCGAGCTGGACCGCAAACTCAGCGTCAAAATGGCCGCGTTCGAGACCGGGTCGAGGCGTAAGCTGGCGGCGTCCATCGCCGACTGGTCGCGCAGAACGGGACGTTTTCATTACAAGTCGGATCGTGGTCCCGGCGTTTCGAACGATCACTGGCCGACGGTCGGGGACTTGCTCGCGAGCAACCTCGATGACTGCGACGGACTCGACCTGATCGCTTACCAGTTGCTCGTCGAGTTCGGATTCAATCGCGCCGATCTGTACCGGGCCGTCCTCGCGCGGCGGTCGGGCAGGGGACATCACATGGTGACGCTGTGGTTCGAGGACGAGTCCGACCCCTGGGTCTTTGACGCGACCGGCGCGGTCACCACCCGGCTCGTGCGCTTCTCGAAGATCCACGGCTGGGTGCCGGTGCGCGTGTTCAACGACCGCGAGCAGTTCACGCCGCGAGAGAGGGGTGCCGGTGAGCAGGCGGGAGACGACCGGCAGCGCGCAGGAGAGCCGTGACCACGAACTACGATCCGATCGCGGAGCAATATCAGCGCAGCAAGCAGCAGCCGTGGCGTACCTTTGTCGAATGCCACACGCTGCTCGAGTTGATCGGCGACCCTGCCGGTCTGACCGTACTCGACGTCGCCTGCGGCGAAGGGTTCTACTCCCGGTTGATCCGCCAGCGTGGTGCCTCGGCAGTCACCGGGCTGGACTCATCGCAGGCCATGATCGACCTCGCGCGCGAGCAGGAGACCCGGCATCGGCTCGGCGTTGACTATGTTGTAGCCGATGCACGGACGTGGTCGTCTCCGGCGCCTTTTGATCTGGTGGTCGCTGCCTGGCTGCTCAACTATGCGACCGATCGCGAAGCGTTGCAGGCCATGTGTGACGGACTCGCACGATCCCTGAAGCCCGGAGGGCGTTTCGTCACGGTCAACTGCAATCCGGCGCTGTTCTTTCCGGCAGCGCCGTCGTACCGCAAGTACGGATTCGAGACGGAGGCGATCGGAGAGTGGGCCGAAGGAACGCCGATCCGCTGGACCTTCCACCTGAGCGATGGACCGTTCGACATCGAGAACTATCACCTCGACGTGGCGATCCATGAGCAGGCGCTGCGCCGCGCAGGATTCCGCGAAGTCCGCTGGCACGCGCCGAGGCTTTCCGACCAGGGCCTGCTCGAACACGATCGGGACTACTGGTCGGACCTGCTCGACCAGCCTCCGATGGCGTTTATCGAGTGCGTCCGGTGACGCCGGAGTCACGGTCGCGCGCCCGCACGCGTTGCCATTTCTGCAGACCTCGACCATTATCGCGTTTTGGTAGAACACGTTTCATTCCGGGCTGAATCCTCGCGTCGACGCGGTTTTCGACAGCTCCGAAGAACCTGCGCGCCCGCTGAGGCTCCGAATTAAATGGCAATCGAGATCGAGGAGAAGTTTCAGGTTCAGGCCCCCATCGAGGAGGTCTGGGCGTTCGTGATGGACCCGGCCAAGGTCGCGTCCTGTATGCCCGGTGCCAAGCTCGAAGAGGTCGTGGACGAGCGCAACTTCGTCGGTTCGATCCGTATCAAGATCGGCGCGATCAGCACCGCCTACAAGGGCAAGGTCCAGCTGACCGAGGTCGACGAGGGTGCGCGCACCGTGTTGATGTCGGCCGAGGGCACGGAGACCGGCGGCGGCACCGCACGCGGTCACATGAACAGCGCGCTGCACAGTCTTCCCGATGGCGGCACCGAGCTGGTCGCGACAGCGAACGTCGAGCTGACCGGACGGGTGATGCAGGTCGGCAGCCGCATGATCCAGGGCGTCTCGCATCAGCTGTTCAAACAGTTCGTCGCCAAGGCCAAGAAGCAGCTCGAGGGCGGCGGAGCGGCCGCTGCCGTGGCCGCACCGCCGGGCGCAACGGCCGGAGCTGCCGCGGCGAGCCAGGCCGCTGGCGAGGCCGCGGGCACAACCGCGCAGCACAGCGCGCCTGCTGCGGCCGACGACTCGGACGCGATCCGTGTCCCCTCGCTGCTCTTCCACGCGCTTTGGGATGCGATCGTCGGACTGTGGCGTCGCCTGACCGGCACGTCGCCGTCCTGATCGCGCGCGGGGGCGGCACGCGCATGAGCATGAAAATGACCCGCGCGGCACGAAAACGGATCCAGGCTTGAACCTTGAACATGGACATCGCACTCGACGACATCCGCGTCCTCGATCTCACTGAATCGTTCTGGGGGCGCGCGGCGGCCGCGATGCTCGGCGACTTCGGCGCCGACGTCGTACGCATTGACGTACCCGGTTGCAGCGAACCGCAACCGCAGGACGCCGACTGGAACTACATCGCCGCCTATACCGGTCGCAACAAGCGCAGCATCGCGCTCGACCCCGGCCGCGATGAAGGCCGGGCGATTGCGGCGCGCCTTGCCGGCTCGGTCGACGTCGTGCTGACCGACCGCGACCGCAGCGAGCTCGCCGGCTGGGGACTCGATTACGACTCGGTCGCGGCATCACGCAGCGACATCATCTATGCGCGCGGGTCGGGCTTCGGCCCGAACGGACCGGACGCCGATCTTCCGGCGATCGACGAGCTGGCGGCGGCACGAACAGGCATGATGCCGATCCTCCCGCAGCCCGATCAGCCGCCGCTGTACGGCGCCCACGGCCAGATGTACACGAGCGTGTTTCTGCTGTTCGGCATCACGGTCGCGTTGTTCCACCGGCGTCGCACCGGCGAGGGCCAGCAGATCGACTCGTCGCTGCTGGCCGGCAACATGTACGGCGCCAGCCTCGACCTGCAGGCCTACCTCGCCATCGGCGGCGAACGCATGCTGCAACCGGTCTCGCGGCTCGATGCCGGCAACCCGATGAGCGGCGTGCTCTACCCGTCGAGCGACGGGCTGTGGATCGCGCTGACGATGCCGGACACCGACCGCTGGTGGCCGATGCTCGCCGAGGTCGCCGGACTCGACGTCGCCGACGAGCGCTTCGACACCCACGACAAGCGCTGCGGCGATCACCGGCTCGCGCTGATCGAGGCCCTCGATGCCGCCTTCCGCAAGCAGCCGGCAGCGCACTGGCGCGCCGAGTTCACCGAGCGGCAGATGTCGGCCGATGTCATCGAAGACTACACCTATCCGGCCGATGACGGCGCGGCCCGCGCCAACCGCTACATCCTCGACACGACACGGGCTGATGCCGGTGAGGTCAGTACGCTCGGGTTCCCGATCTGGATGAGCGACACGCCTGCCGAAGTTCGGCGTGAGGCCCCGCAGGCCGGTGCCGACAGCGATGAGATCCTGCGCGACGTGGCCGGCATGGCCGACGACGAGATTGCCGGGCTGCGCGCCCGCGGGGTGGTGTCCTGATCATGGCCGGCGAGACAAAGAACACGAAGCTGCCGCTCGAAGGCATCCGCGTCATCGACCTGACGATGTGGTTCCAGGGGCCGGTCGCCGGACAGCATCTGGCCGACCTCGGCGCCGAGGTGATCCACTGCGAGAACCCCAAGGGCGGCGACCTCGCGCGCGGGATCCGCAGCATCAAGGCGCTGCCGGTCGGCGACTGGAACCAGTACTTCCTCGTCATCAACCGCAACAAGAAGAGCATGGCCGTCGACCTCAACCACGCCGACGGCCGTGAGATCATGCACAAGCTCGTCGAGAGCTCGGACGTGTTCCTCACCAATTTGAGCGCGAAGGCGCTCGACAAGTGGGACGTCGGTTACGAGCGGCTCGCCGCGATGAACCCGCGGCTGATTTACGCCATGGGCAGCGGCTACGGGCCGAAGGGGACGATCACCAAGCCGTCGTTCGATATGACGGTGCAGGCGCTGATCGGCCTGATGACCCGCCAGGGCGAGCCCGGCCAGCCGCCGGTCTATCTCGGCATGGGCTCGGGCGACGCGATGGGCGGAGCGATGGCCGCGCTCGGGATCATGCTCGCGCTCAACGCGCGCGAGAAGACCGGCCGCGGGCAGTTTCTCGACGCCTCGCTGTACGGCGCGCAGCTGTTCATGGCCGCGCCGAGCTTCCTCGGCTATCTCGCCACGCGCAGTCCGCAGTACTCGCGGCAGGTCTCGCGCACACAGGCACCGAACCCGACCTGGAACACCTACCGGGCCTCGGACGACTGGCTGTTTCTGTGCGTGGCCAACGACGATGCCGACTTCGCGCGGCTGTGTGCCGTGCTCGGTGAAGACGCACTGACATCGGACGCGCGTTTTGCCGACGCTTCAGCGCGGCAGGCCAACGCGGGCGCGCTGATCGCCGCGCTCGATGCGCGCCTGGCGACGCGGCCGCGCGGCGAGTGGGTGGACGCGCTCGGCAAAGCGCAGCTCGACGCGGCCGCGATCGGCACATTCGCCGAGCTGGTCGCCGACGAGCAGACCTGGGCCAACGACTACTTCCTCGAGACGCAGTGCGCGGAGGTCAATCGCGAGGTGAAAGTGCGCGGGCTGCCGGTGACGTTCTCGAAGACGCCGGGCCGTGTGCAGGCGCTTGGCCCCGAGCTCGGGCAGGACACCGAGCTGATCCTGTTCGAGGCGCTCGGCTACGACTGGGATCGGATCGCGGAGCTCAAGGCGAACGGCGCGATCCTGTGACAGGTGCCGGGCGGCGCGTGACGGGTTTACCGGAGACCGGAGGCAGCATGACAACCGCAAACGGTCCGCTCGAAGGCATCCGCGTTCTCGACATGGCGACCATGCTCGCCGGACCCTACGCGGCGACGCTGCTCGGCGACCTCGGCGCCGACGTGATCAAGGTCGAGTCGCACTTCGGCGACGACAGCCGCCACCTCGGACCTGAGCGTGAAGGCGAACGCTCGCCCTTCCTCAGCATCAACCGCAACAAGCGCAGCCTGGTCCTCGACCTGCGCCGCGAACGGGCGCGCGAGGCCTTCGCGAAGCTGCTGGCGACGACCGACGTCATCATCACCAACGTCCGCGAACCGGCGCTGTCAAAACTCGGCCAGAGTTACGACCAGGTCCGTGAGCACCGGCCCGACATCATCTGGGCCGGCGTAACGGCGTTCGGCCCCGACGGACCCTACGCGGGCCGGCCCGGTATCGACTTTCTCGCCCAGGGCTACGCCGGGCTGCTGTCGCTCAACGGCCACCCCGGCGACGCGCCGGTGCGCGTGACGGTCCCGCTGATCGACACGATGACCTCCGAGCTGGTGTGCTCGGGAGTGCTGGCCGCGCTGTTTCACCGCGAGCGGACCGGCGAGGGGCAGCGGATCGACGTCTGCCTGCTCGATGCGCTTGTGCACGCGCAGTGCAGCGGGCTCGGCGCGTGGTTCCTCAACGAAGAGATCACGCCGCGTACCGGCAACCGCAGTCAGTACTTCGCGCCCTCGGGCGTCTACCCGACGCGCGACGGGCGCAATGTGGTCATCACCTGTCCGTCCGAGAAGTTCTTCCGCAACCTGGCCGGCGCGTTCGGCGAGAGCTGGGCCGACGATCCGCGCTTCAGCACCATCGACGCGCGTCTGGCCAACCAGGAAGAACTCGACGCGGTGGTCTCCGATGCGTGCCGGCGTTTCGATCGCGAAGAGCTGGTCGAGCGGCTGGTCGCGGCCGATGTGCTGACCGCGCCGATCAAGGAAATTCAAGAAGTCGCCGACGACGTGCAGGTGCGGCACAACGGCATGATCGCCGCGACCGAACACGCCGTGCTCGGCTCGCTCGAAGTCACCGCCTGTCCGATCAAGCTCGGCGGCTCACCGGCCGCTGTCCGGCGCAGCCCGCCGGTGCACGGGCAGCATACCGAAGAGCTGCTCGCCGAGCTCGGCTACGACGCCGCGAGCGTCGCGCGCATGATCGACGAACGCGACGCCGGCGGGCTGCGGGCGTGATTCGGAACACGGCTTCGGGCGAGAGCCGTCCGCATCTTTTCGGCTACACCCCCGAACGCCTGCTCGCCGAGCTTGCCCGGCTTGACCCGCGTGACCGGCTTGACCGGCTTGCCGACCTCCGTGACGCGCGCCGCATCCTCGCCCACCTGATCTCCGACGGCGGCGACTCGCCGCGGCCGCTGCGCCGGCCTGTGCCGAGGCGCGTGCGCGAAGCGGTCGAACAGAACTACCGCTGGGAGCGGCTGTGCATCGAAGACCGCGTTGAAGACGAAGCCGACGGCTTCGTGAAGTACCTGTTCCGCTCGCCCGATGGCGCGCTGTCCGAAGCGGTGCGCATCCCGCTGCACCGGCCGGGGCGTTTCACCGTCTGCCTGTCGTCACAGGTCGGCTGCGCGATGGCCTGCGACTTCTGCGCGACGGGCCGGCTCGGACTGACCCGTGACCTCGAAGCGTGGGAGATGGTGAGCGCGTTCATGCAGGTGCGTGACGAAGCGCCGGGCCGCGTAACCGGCGCGGTGTTCCAGGGCCAGGGCGAGCCGCTGCACAATTACGATGAGGTGATGCGCGCGGCCGAAGTGCTGAGCGATCCATGCGGCGGCCGGATCTCGGCGCAGGCGATCACCATCTCGACGGTGGGACTGGTCGAGCAGATCCGCCGCTTCACGCGAGAGACGCGGCCGTACAAGCTCATCGTCTCGCTGACCTCAGCGGTCGAGCCGCGCCGTCGCCGGCTGCTGCCGGTCGCCGGCCACGTCGCGCTCGCCGAGCTGGCCGCAGCCATTCGTGAACGCGCACAGGCCACCGGTGAGCGCGTGACGATCGCGTGGGTGCTGATCGGCGGCGAGAACACCGGCGCCGACGAGATCGCCGCGCTCGACGAGCTGCTCGGCGACGTGCCGGTGCGGATCAACCTGATCGACGTCAACGACGCGCGTGACGGCGGCTACCCGCGCGCCGGCGACGCTGAGCGCAACGCCTTCATCGACGAGCTGGCCGCCCGCGACATCCCCTTCATCCGCCGCTACTCCGGCGGCGCCGCCCGCCACGCCGCCTGCGGCATGCTGGCCGCGACACGGGCGCGGCCAGCTCGCGGGCCTGACGCGCCTGACGCGCAGGCCTGATGGAAAGTGCCGGCGGCGGAGCTTCCGAGCGTTGTGCGAGCGCAGTGCGAGCGCAGTGCGCGCGCCGCCGGCACTCGCGGATCAGTCCGACCTGTCCGAAGTGGTTCCTCGATAGGTCTGTCGCAGGCAGGTGATGTTTCCGACTTCGCCACCGGCGTTGTCCGACCGTCCAACGAACAGGACATCTTCGGTGACCCTGATGTAGTTGTAGTCATCCGAATCACCACCCCGCCAGTCTATACGCCAGCGGCCCGACAAGGGCCCGAGTTCGTCGGTTCGCTTCCAGCTGCAGCTCAAAGCTGGCGCCGTGGCGGTCCCGGCCCCTTTGGGTCCTCCGAAGCTGGCGGAGAAAATGGCCTCACGGTGCCCGTCAGGAAAAATGTCCGCACGAAACAGCCCGCTCAATTTCTCCCCATACTCGGGTTTGCTCGGGTCGACGCTTTCTCTGATCCCCTGACAACTCCACGTAACCGGTCCGGCGTTCTCACTGTCGGAGTCGCTGTCGTCTGCGAGTGCAGCCGTTCCGAACGCTATCGAGGCAGTGAGGAGTACCGGAATAAGATGTTTTCTGGATTGCATGATTTTCCCCCTTTTCGCCGACTTGTCGCTGGATTTCCGGCGCTGGTGTGTCAACTCGCGTGGCTGTCTCGAGAAACCGGCACTGCCGGACGGCAGCCACAGGAGGGGGGCGTTTTCGTCCGGACTGTTCTCAGGCTGCGGGAGGATACATGAATGACAGGGGCGAGCGGTAAGGCAGCCGTGGTACGAGATTTGCGGAGGAGAGCATGACGAAGTCACGACCGATTCTGAAAACCGGGTTCTGCGACCGGGTGGGCATCGAGTATCCGATCATTCTGGCCGGCATGGGGCCGGTGGCGGGGACCGGGGATCCGGTGGCGACGGGCGAGCTTTGTGCGGCCGTCTCCAACGCCGGCGGGCTTGGTATGATCGGTGGGGTTGCCTACTCGCCCGACCAGCTACGTGAACAGATCCGCCTCGTGCGGTCTCTGACCGACAAACCGTTCGGCGTCGACCTCCTGCTCGCCTCGACTTTCCTGTGGGAACGGCCTGAGGGCGTCGATCTGGCGCAGCTTGCAGCCGCGGCGGACGACAAGGACCCCGAGGAGCGCTTCCCCGAAGAGTATCGAGACGGGATCGCGAAGATCGCCGATCAGCTCGGTATCGACATCGAGCGCGCTCCGCGCGAGCAGAACACGATGGGCAGCTGGGTTCCTGAGGGAAAGAGTTGGGCCGGCGCTCAGGTCGAGGTCCTGCTCGAAGAGAAGGTGCCGGTGTTCGCTTCGGGGCTCGGCTCTCCAGGGCCTTTCGCGAAAGACCTCAAGGCCAACGGTACCACCATCCTGTCGCTCGTCGGTAACGTGCGCGGCGCCCGCCGCGTGGCCGCAGACGGTGCCGACTACGTTGTCGCGCAGGGAACCGAGGCCGGCGGTCATACCGGCAGGATCGGGACGCTCGCGCTTGTGCCCCAGGTGATGGAAGCCGTCGCGCCGACACCGGTGATCGCTGCCGGCGGGATTGCGGGCGGACGCGCTCTCGCCGGTGTGCTCGCGATGGGGGCCGAGGCCGCGTGGTGCGGGACCGCGTTCCTTGTGGCCAACGAGGCCAATCAGCCGGAGCTGCAGAAGGACCGCATCATCGATGCCGCTGCGGAAGACACCGAAGTGACGCGTCTTTATTCGGGCAAGACGATGCGCAACATCACCAACCCGTTCATTGTGGCGTGGGAGAACTCGGGCCTGCAGGCGCTCCCCATGGGGGAACAGGCGGCGCTGATCCGCGACCTCGAGCACTCGATCCGCAAGGCCGGCCGTCACGATCTCCTGATGAACGCGGCCGGTCAGACCTCGGGGATGCTGACCCGAAAGCGTCCGGCTCGAGAGATCCTCGACGAGATCATCGCAGAGGCCGCCGACATCCTCGGCCGGCAGAATCCGGCGAGGATTCAGGTCTCGGCGTAAGTAAGGGCGCCGGCCGCCGCTCAGTAGACTCCCGTGCCGAGCGTGCGCGGCGGGACCTGGGAGCCCTGGCCGACACGGAACACGACCTTGTCCAGCTCGCCCGTGTAGGGGAACGGGTCCTCGTACGCGGTCGAGACTTGCGTCCCGGTATCGCGTCCAACATCGAAGGTCTCGGCCAGCGAGTACGTGCTGACGTGCATCAACGGCATCTCGACCTCGTCGACTTTCTTTCCGTTGATGAACAGCTGCCCGAGTCCACCGAACTCTTGTGTCTTGATGAAGTTGAACTTCACCTCGGTGGTGCCCGCTTCGAGTACCGGTGACTCCAGAATGTAGTGGACGCCGTTGAGATAGTTGTAGTCGTACCAGACCCGCCCGTCTTTCACGTACAGCGCGAATCCGCCGGTCATGCCGCCGACCGCGACGAGGACGCCTTGTTCGTCGCCTGTCACTTCAAGGATGGTCTCGATCGTATGCGCGCGGTTTTTGACCGGCGCCGAGGACTTCTCGGCGATCCGTACTGCACCCGGCGCGAAGTAGACGAACTCTTCCCGGTCACCGAACAGACGATCCTGCTGGCTGGCGACTCGTTGGATCATGTCGTCGTACAGCGGGTAGACGTTGTACTTCCACGCCTCCTCGTCGAAGATCGCGACCAGTTCGGCGAGCTTGTCGGGGTTTTCTCCGGCGAGGTCATGAGCCTCGGAGAAGTCTTCGGCGACGTGGTACAGCTCCCACCGGTCCTGATCGAAGGGCAGCGTGACGGCAAGCTCCCACGGCATCCGGTTGGCGTGAATGGTGACCGCTTTCCATCCATCGACCCAGATCGCCCGGTTGCCGAACATCTCGTAGTACTGCCGCTGCTTCTGATTCGGGGCGTCTGCGTCGTCGAACGCGTACAGCATCGAGACGCCGTCCATCGGCTGCTGCTCGACGCCGTGATACGTCTCGGGGACCTCGGCGCCTGCGGCTTCGAGGATCGTCGGCGCGATGTCGATGATGTGGTGATACTGGCTGCGGATCTCGCCGCGTGCCCGTATGCCGGCGGGCCAGTGAACGACCAGGTGGTCCTGCTGGCCGCCGCGATGCTCGCTCTGCTTGAAGTAGCGGAACGGGGTGTTGCCGGCCATCGCCCAGCCGGCGTGGTAGTGCGGGTAGGTGTTCTCCCTGCCCCAGTCCGCGAGGTTGTCGAAGTTGTCTTCGAGCGGGGTCTGCAAGCCGTTCAGGACGTAGGTCTCGTTGAACGTCCCGGCCAGTCCTCCCTCACCGCTGGCGCCGTTGTCGGCGGTCACGAAGATCAGCGTGTTGTCGAGCTCGCCGATGCGCTCGAGCGCGTCGATCACCCGCCCGATCTGCAGATCGACCCACTCGAGCTGGGCGGCGAAGACCTCCATCTGCCGTGCATAGAGCTTCTTTTCTCTGTCCGGCAGCGAGTCCCACGCCGGAATGTCCTTGATGCGCTCGGTCAGCTCGGTGTCGGCCGGGACAATGCCGAGCTTTTTCTGACGTTCGAGGATCTGTTTGCGGACCTCGTCCCAGCCCGCGTCGAACTTGCCCTTGTATTTGTCGATATGGCTGTCCGGCGCGTGATGCGGCGAGTGCATCGAGCCCGATGCCCACAGCATCATGAACGGCAGATCGGGCTTGATCGACTTGTGGCCGGTGATCCATTCGATCGCGCGGTCGGCGAGGTCCTGATCGAGATGGACGGACTTGCGATACGGCTCGGGCGTGTGATCGTTCCACATGACCGGAATGAACTGGTGAACGTCCGCCGCCATGAACGTGTACGCATGCTGGAAGCCTTCGCCGCTCGGCCAGCGGTCGAACGGTCCGACCTGGGAGACCTCGTACAGCGGCGTATGGTCCCACTTGCCGATCGCATAGTTCACGTAGCCTTCCTGCTGGAGGTAGTTGGCGACCGATTTGGCGGAAGGAGGCATGATCGCGTTGTAGCCTGGAAAACCCATCGCGGTCAGTGCGTGGCTGCCGAGTCCAATCGAATGCGGGTTCCGGCCGGCCATCAGCGATGCGCGCGAGGGCGAACACAGCGCCGTGGTATGGAAGTTGTTGAAGCGCAGCCCGTTCTCGGCGAGACGATCGATCCGCGGAGTCTCGACAAGCCCGCCGAAGCTGCCGATCTGCGCGAACCCGACGTCGTCGAGCACGAAGATGATGATGTTGGGTGCGCCTTCTTCGGGTTCCTCGTACGGAGCCCACCACTCCTGTGAGTCGTCGTAGCGCTCGGCGATCACGCCGCCGAAGCCGGGAACGGTCTTCTTCTTCACGCCGTCGACGACTTTGATCTCCGCGCCGCGCTGCGCGGCGGCCTCGGTCGGACCGGCAAAGTTGATTGTGAGCAGGACGAGAGCGGCGAGAGCCGCAGTGGACTTCGATGATGTCACCGTGATGATCCTCGATTGTGAACCGTCCGCGCTCCCCGGGCCCGAGTCCTGCCCGTTCGATTCGGATGTAAAGCGGCCGTGACTGTATCTGATCACCGTGGCGCATCAACGCCCCGCGAGGTGTCAGGTGCCGGCGAGCGACAGAACCGCCGCCACGGAAGGACTGAGTCGCGGCTGACTACGGCTGCGGGCGGCGCACCGAGGCCATGTGCTCGACGACGCGGTCGGGGTGCGTCACCTCGAGGTACTCGGCGGCGAACTCAGGAGGCAGAACCTCGATCAGGATCTGGTTCTCGATCCAGACCTCCATCACATGGAAGCCGCCGCGCATGCACCCGTAGCATTGCCAGCCTTCCCGCTCAGCAATGGCCGCGATCTGCTCTTTCCCTGTCGGCACGCTGATCGCGCAGTGGTAGCCCACGTACCCGGACTGCGTCTGCGGCTGCTTCGCGAAGGCGACGCCGCGCTCCCCGTCGGGCTCGAGTGTCGTATCGGCGGGATAGATCTCGATGCCGGTACCGTGCGGGTCGCGTTGCAGCGCCCAGTAGCTGCCCGGATTGGGTGGAAACGCCACCGAGGCGCCGCCGATCAGCTCGGCCAGCACCGATGCGACATGCCCCGGTTGTCGTACAGCGATGGAAAGATGGTGGATCATGACCGTTTACCTCGCTCTGTCGTCGGCCGCTGTGGTGCAGACGGCACACAGAACCTGTTAGGGCGTCGGGGACGCTGCGGCAAACAGAGTCGTTTGCCGCGTACTCAATCTGACGGGCTGCGCGGCCGCGCGACGGCGAAGTACCACGCGCTGCCGAGCGCGACCAGGCCGGCGAACACGCCTGCGATGGCGAGGTTGAACCAGGTCATGGCGACCAGCGAGACCGTCGCGATGAGCAGTGCGAGCGAGGGAAAGACCGGGTATGCTACGAGTGCATGCGCGGCGGCTTCCATGTGATGGAGGTCTGGATCGAGAACCAGATCCTGATCGAGGTTCTGCCTCCTGAGTTCGCCGCCGAGTACCTCGAGGTGACG
>CAXQPB010000133.1:0-44411 GCA_964225545.1 Candidatus Nitrosopumilus sp.
GTCGCGTGTCCGCCGGCCGTCGCAATGGAACGATTCGAGAATTCCCTCGATCGCGTCAGGCCCCAGTTCACGAAGGCACTGTGTGGCGGCCTCGACCTCAGGCGTGTCCGCCGACGCGAGGCGGCCGACCGCCCAGCGTGCTTCGGCGGTGTTTCCTGTAGCGCCGATGAAGCGCAGCAGCGCTGCACGCACCGCGGGGTCAGGATCCTGCCGATACGCGAGGAACATCTCAGTTGTCCGGTCGAGGCGACCCCTGTGCCTCGACGCGATTCGTGCGAGAGTCTCGCCTGCCTGGCGTCGAGTTCTGGTATCTGCGAGCAGCGCCGCAACGGCCATCAGTCGCTGTTCGACCGTCTCGGGCCGCTCAGCTCCGTCAGCGCGCAGCAGCAGGGTTCTCAGTCCGTGCAGCGCGATCGTGCGCGAGTCCGCATCGTCACCCGACGCCGCCGCTGAGAGGACCGCCTCGACTCCATCTGCGCCGCGGCGAAAGCTTCCAGCCAGCCTGAGCGCCGGGTCACTCCCCGGCGCGCCGCACAAGGCCTCCAGGGCCGCTTGTTCATCCCCATCCGGTCCTGTGCCGAGCATGCCTGAGATCATGCAGATCCGGGCACGTTCGAAACCGATGAGATCGTCGCGTTCGCGGGCTGCCTTGCGAGCTGCCCGCGCCGCGTTCTGAAGCGATAGGCGCGTTCTGCGTTCGGTAATATCGGTTCGGCTTGTAGACAGGCGGTCGAGCGTTTCGAGCAGGGCCGAGAAGTTGCTGCCGGGAGCTTTGCGCAGTGCCCCGGCGATCGCACCGACGGCGGCCTCTGTCGGGGCCTCGAGCAACAGTTCGCAAGTGGCTCGGCACTGCCTCGGGTCGGGGTCGAGGAGCGAGGCTGCAAGTTGGCGCATAGTGCGGGGGTCGAGCAGCTCGGCATCGGGCGCCTGACCACGGCCGAAGCGCGTCTGCCCGGCCGCTTCCAGCAGGAGCGACGGATACACGCGGGCGAGAGCTGCCGCGACGCCGAGCCAGACGAGCGCGAGCGGCGCCGCAAGCACTGGCAGCCAGGTCTGCGCACCGAGCGTGATTGTGGACAGCACCACCAGGTTTCCCGCAGCGCCGCTACAGCGCTTGAGCGGTCCGTCAAGCAGTGCGGTTACGGTCGCGCGAGCGTTCTCCGGAAACAGCGTCGCCAGAGTACGCTCGGCGGGCTCGGCCAGTGCTTTGTCCTGGAGCGTTGCCGCAGCCATCACCGTGATGGCGACGGCGATGCCGCCGACCGACGCGAAAGCGATGAATCCGGCGGCCGAGATCACCGGCGCGAGAATGGCTGCACGAGGTACGCCGATGTGTCTGAACAGCCACGATGTCCCGCCGAGCTGGAGCGCGAGGATCGCGATGTTCATGAACCCGCGAAAGTTTCCGTACAGATGAAGGAGCTCCTGCTCGCCGTTGCGTCCGGCGGTCGCAGCGTCCGCAGCCACGGAGAACAGGAAATACAGCACCGGTGCCAGCATGCCGCTGAGCACGCCCGCCACGGCCAGCATTCGAAACAGCCCGCTGTCCTTCCACAGACGGCGCAGCGTCAGTCGATCCTCGTCTCTGCGTTGGCGGCGCGGCTGTGCGCCGCCCAGTCTGACCAGTGTTTTGGCGCGCAGCACAAGCGTCGCGGCCGCAGCGCCGCTAAGCGCGACAGCTGCTACGAGGATCAGCGAAGAGATGCCGACGGCGCTTCCGAGCGGGCCGGAGGTAAAGCTGCCGAGGACCGCCCCGAGGGTGCCGCCGGCAAGCATCGGCGGCACGAGTCGCTTCGCCTGACGGCTGTCGACCCAGCCGCCCATCGCGATCCAGAACACGAGCAGCGCGACCGCCTGTATCTGCTTGGCGGCGACCACCAGAACACCGAGCACACCCGGGAGCTTGAGCACGGCCCCGATCCACAGAAGGAGCAGCAGGACCGCGGTAACCGCCAGTGTCAGGGTGAGCGCGTGTCCATGCTCGGTGGCGGCTGCACGGCGCCCCACGAGGTAGGTCGTCATTGCCAGCAGCCCCGAGTTGACGAGGAAGACAAGAGGCAGCAGGTCGACACCGACGCGCTTGAGGAACAGCGTCTCTCCAGCGTTGGTGACCGATACAGCGGCCCAGCCGACGAGGAACAGCGTAAGGCCGCCCCACAGGAGCACGGAGCGTTCATCGGCCCTGCTCGCCGCGCGGTCCTGGGACGTTGCCTCCTGCATCGCCGCAGCCTAGCCGACCGTCGCGTCCACGGCACATGCCAGTTTCTGACCGTGTCTGCCGGCGCCTGCCGGTTCACGGATCGGCGGTCTGTCCTGCTGCGCTTCGGCAACGACAGGGAGCGTCGGATTTTTTCGCGGCGGCCGGCTGGCGAGAAAACGGAACGAAACCTAGTATCCGCGCCGCGTTCACGGCCGTCGGCGATGGCCGAGCGGCGCTACAGGGATCGCCATGACCGCAAGTCACCCGGCAAGCGAGCACGAGGCTCTCGTCGAACTCCTCGGACAGTGGTGGGCGAATCCGACGCTTACCGGAGTCGGTCGCCTGCCTGCGCGCACATCGACGCTTTCTTTCGCTTCGCTCGCCGATGCGAGGGAAGGGCGCCGACCGAGATGGTACGAGCTCGACGATCAGTGGTGGTTTCGCCTCGTCGACAGCCCGGCTGATGCGCCTGAAGGATGGACCCGGGCGCGGTGCGGTCCTCGATCAGGCTGGCGCCCGATTGAAGTCCCCGGCTGCTGGACCATGCAGGGCTTCGACGATCTCCCTCACTACACCAACGTGGTGATGCCGTTCGCCGGTGATCCCCCCGATATTCCCGAGCGCCCGATGGCCGGTCTTTACCGGCGGCGGATCGATCGCTCCGAGCTCGAGGTTGCCGGTGTGTCGGAGCGGAGCCCGCGCTGCATTCTTCATATCGGCGGGGCAGAGAGCGCCGCGGCCGTCTGGCTCAACGGCAGCTTCGTCGGGATCATGACCGACAGCCGGTTGGCGAGTGAGTTCGATATCACCGGGCATCTCGCTCGCGGGGCGAACGAGCTGGCGATCATGGTGGTGCGGTGGTCGGCACATACCTGGGTCGAAGATCAGGACCACTGGTTCCACGGCGGCCTGCACCGGCGTATCGCGTTGCGTGCGGCCGGCGTTACGTCCCTTGCCGATGTTCAGGTCACCACGACGGTCGATGGCGGGCCGCGTCTCGACCTTCAAGCACGAATCATTCGCGACGCGGATGCCGCGGCCGGCGACTGGTCGGTGCGGTGTCGCCTCGAGCATCTCGACGGCCGCGCGGTGCGCGGGGGAAAGGCCTGTGCGGGCGTCCCGGCGTTCAGTACGGTCGGGCACGTCGCACAGATGGGAGATGCGTACTCCTATGGCGGACCGGTTGTCGGTCTGACGCTCGAGCCGTCCAGTGTGCGGCCGTGGTCGGACGAGAGCCCTGCGCGGTATCGGCTGCTCGTCGAACTGCTCGACCGGTCGGGCCTGTCACGGGAGGTCGTCCCGGTTCTGGTCGGATTCAACTCGGTGCGCATCGATGGGCCGGACCTCCTGATCAATGGGGAGCCGGCGCGGATCGCAGGTGTCAACCGACACGATCACCATCACCTGCGCGGCAAAGCCTGCTCCGATGCGGAACTGCGTGCAGAGGTTTCGGCGATCAAGCGCGCAGGCTTCAACGCGATCCGGACCGCTCATTATCCGCCCGATCCCGTCGTTCTCGACGCCTGCGATGAGATCGGCTTGTTCGTAATCTGCGAGGCCAACCTCGAGAGTCATGCCCGCCTGCAAGAGGTTGTTCACGACCCGCGGTATGCGCCGACCTTCGTTGAACGCGTCCATCGCATGCTGACTACCCACCGCAATCACCCGAGTGTCATCGCGTGGTCGCTGGGCAACGAGTCGGGGTACGGCGCGGCTCATGACGCCGCGGCGGCCTGGGTGCGGCGGACCGATCCATCGCGATTCGTACACTACGAAGGGGCGAACGCGGCGGCATGGAACGGAGACGATTCGCAGCCGGCAGACCGTGCCTCGGACATCGACTGCCCGATGTATCCGAGCGTCGATCGGCTGGTCGAATGGGTCACAGCCGCGAGGAAACCGCAGCGTCCGGTCGTACTGTGCGAGTACAGTCACGCCATGGGCAACTCGAACGGAGACCTTGACCGTTACTGGGCGGCGTTCGACGAGCATCGCGGACTGCATGGCGGCTTCATCTGGGACTGGCGGGATCAGGGGCTTGTGCTGCCGGATGCGACCGGCACCGAGATGCCGGTTTACGGTGGGGCTTTCGGTGATCAGCCCAACGACGGCGCGTTCTGCTGCAACGGCATCACCGGGTGGGATGGCACGCCGCATCCCGCCGTCGAGGAGCATCGCTGGCTGAGCCGGCCGATCCGTACGGAGTTTTCCCTGCGGCGGGGTCGTCTCAAGCTGAGGATGACAAGCCACCGCCGTTTCACCGACACCTCGGACCTGCGTGCGGAGCTTGAGCTCGCCGCCGATGGAGAGGTGTTCCGGCGCGAGCGACACCGGATTCTGCTCGCGCCGGGCGGTTCGCTTGTACGGTCGTTCACGGTGCCCGGCCTGCCGGCTCTGGCGTGCGGTGAGGTCACTGCAACTGTGCGCTGGTTGAAGGCGCGCGCGCACCCGTGGTGTGAGCGCGGCCATCCGGTCGCTTGGGATCAGGCTGTGCTGGTGACAAACGCGCCGGCTGCGCGCCCGCAAAGTGACCGCGGCGATGCCGTCGATTCGATGGATGCGATCGATGAAACACTGACCGGGTTGCTTGGTGAGTGGCCGCGGCTCGCGTTGTGGCGCGCGCCGGTCGACAACGACGGCCAGCGCAGCGGGCCGCTGGCCGGCCTGTTCGGACCCCTGCGCCGGTGGCAGGAGTGGGGTCTGCACGAGCTGACGCAGGTGTCGGAACGTCGCACCACCCGTGGCGCCGATGTTCATCACGTTGCGGTCTGGTCGACTGCGGGGGGACACGAGATCACGCACCGCCGGCGGTTGAGCCCGAGCGAGGCGGGCTGGTCGATCCGTGACGAGTTCATCGTTCCGGAAGAGCTCGATGATCTCCCGAGGATCGGCGTGCGTTTCTCGGTGCCGGCCGGTTGGAGTCGGCTGCGATGGTACGGCCGCGGGCCATGGGAGACCGCTTCGGATCGGCGGGCTGCCCCGCTGGGGATCTGGCAGTCGGACGTCGAGGACCAGTTCGTTCCGTACATGACACCTCAGCACCACGGTACACACATCGACACGCGGTGGTTCGAGCTGCTGTCGGCCGCCGGCCGCGGGGTGCGGTTCGAGCTGGAAGGCGCGTCTTTCGATGTCGGTCGCTACAGCCCTGAATCGTTGACCGCTGCGCTTACTCTGGCGGATCTTCGCGCTGACGAGCGGATTCACGTGCACATCGACGCTGCACTGCGCGGGGTCGGGACCGGCGCGTGCGGCCCCGATACCCGCGTTCGTGTTGCCGGAGGGCGTTACCGGTTGAACTGGACGGTGAGACAGGTGGAAGACCGATAATCCCGGCGTCTGGCGCCGGAGCGGCGTCGGGAATTCGGCGACACTACTGCAGGTACCCGAGGGCTCGCAGCGAATCGACGGTCTTTTGATCGACCGTTGTACGTCTCGATCGAATCCGCCGGGCTTTTTCCAGGTAGCTGTCCAGTGCTGCGGACATCGCGGCGATTGTCTCGGGTTCGTCCGCGATCAATCTCCACGGCCGCTCGATGGTGTCGAAGAGAATCTCCTCGTCGCCGATTCGGATGAGCTGTCTGTCTCCCTGTACCAGCGTGACTTGTTTCTGGAACAGCCACGTCTCGCTCACAGCGGCAGGCGTGTCCGCCGCATCCCGGCGCCGCAGGTCGGTGCCGTCGATCTCGCCGGCATTAAACGGCACGCCGCTCAGTGCCATGAGCGTAGGTGCGAGATCGAGATTGCGCGCGGGCAACGGGTCAACGCCCGGTTCGACCCCCGGCCCGTTCAGAATCAGCGGGACGCTTACCTGCTCTTCGAGTAAAGAGTTGCCGTGCTCGACGCCGAAGCCCTTCAGCGAGGCGTGGGTGTGCTTGAGGTTGTAGGTCTCTTCCAGTTCGACGTTGTCCCAGAACGCCTCGCCGTGGTCCGATGCGATCGCGATCACCGTGTTCTCGCGCAGGCCTTTCGTTCGAAGGTAATCCAGCAGACGACCGATCTCGGTGTCCGCGTAGCGCAACCCGCCGTCATAAAGCGCGAGCGTATGGCTGCGGGCCGCGGCAAAAGCGCTTTGTGAAAGCTCAGCGGCAGTCTTGACCCCGGCCGGCTTCCGGTGGGCCTCGGTGTGTGCGGCGCCGTCGAGCGTGTCGAACATCGAATCGAAAGGCGGTGGTGGCGAGTAGGGCGTGTGCACGTCCATCAGATGCAGATAGAGAAAAAACGGTCTCGCGCTGTCGCGCGTCCCATGGTCTTCGAGCCGGTTGATCGCCTGATCGACCACCCAGCCGGCTTTCGCGGAAGTCTTCGCGACGCGGTCGTCAAAGCCCTGCATGACATTGGTGAGTTCGTGCAGAGTGTACGGATTGGTCGCAACACTCATCGTCGAATAGCCGGCCTCGCGCAGCCGTTCTGCGAGTGTGATCTCGGCGTCGTCGAGGACCTCGGGCAGTGTCGAACTCATGTTCGCCCGGGGGTGCAGCGACGTGAACAGGCTCATTATGGATGGCAGGGTCCACGACGATTGGCTGACCGCGTTCTCGAAGCGTACGCCCGTACGGGCAAGCTCATCGATCACCGGAGTGGTAGGCCGGTCGTACCCGTAAGCGCCGATGTGGTCGGCCCGCAATGTGTCGATCAGGATGACGACGATGTTCGGCCGGCGGTCGGCGCTCTGCCTGTCGATGCAGCCGCCCAGGAGCGCGGTCACGCACACGAGGAGCATCGTGCAGCCTGCGATTCCCGGGCGTCGGAACAGCTTCGCGCGCCGAAACATGAGCGCATAATCAACACGCCTGAACTTCAAGCGCCAACGAGCCAGGGGGCGCGGCCCCTGTTGCCTATGCCGCGTTGCCGCCGCGTTCATGCTAAACCTGAAGTCGTGCAGGCTTTGCTGCCGACATCGAAAGAGACCGCGCGAATACGGCGAGCGTGGCGAGCGACTGCGTGGGCCTGGAGAAGGCCGGCGCTGCGCCCGTGGGTCCTGCGTATCTGGAGATGGCGGCTCCAACGCATTCTGGTGAGCCGTGCGGGGCCCGCAACGCAGCTCCCGCGGCTCGAAATTCGCCGGGCCGGGTCCGGGAGAGTGATGAGCAATTCGAAGTGACTTCGGTGCGGACCCTGCAGGCTGACAGTCCGGTCGATGGATGATCGTTGTGACATCGCGGTCGTCGGCGCGGGGGCGGCGGGCCTCATGGCTGCGATTCATGCGGCGGGAGTCGATACTGCCGGGCGTGGCCGTGACCGGGAGCGTCCGCACGTCGTCGCACTCGACGGGGCCCGCAAGATCGGCGCGAAGATTCTCATCGCCGGCGGCGGACGCTGCAACGTCACCAATGAGAACGTCGAGCCGGCTGACTTCAGCGGCTCGTCGCAGCACTCGATCCGCAAGATTCTCGGTCGCCTCGACGTCGATCACACCGTCCGTTTCTTCGAAAAGATCGGGGTGAATCTGAAATCGGAGCCGGGCGGCAAGCTGTTCCCGACCACCGACCGGGCCGCAACGGTTCTCAACGCGCTGCTCGAAGCAGCCTCCGGAGCCGGTGTGGCGCTGCACTATCCACGACCGGTCACTGCGATCGAACGGGGCGAGGCGGGGTACCGCGTGGTGGGCGACTGGGGGGTGATCGAGGCCCGCCGTGTCATTCTCTCTGCGGGCGGCCGGAGTCTGCCTTCGACCGGCTCGGACGGAAGCGGTTTCGGACTCGCCCGGTCGCTGGGCCACTCACTCACCGAAGATGTCTTTCCCGCGCTCGTGCCGTTGAAGCTGCCCGACGGCCACCCGCTCCGATCGCTGTCAGGGGTCAGCAAGCAGGTGCGGCTCGAGGTGCGCTCTGCGACCGGCGCGCGGATCGCTCAGACCCGCGGTGCTTTGCTCTGTACACACTTCGGTGTTTCGGGGCCGGCCGTGCTCGACATCAGTCGGCACTGGTGGGAGGCGCGGCGGGATGACCCGGGTGTTTCGCTCATCTGTGACTGGCTGCCTGCGATCGAAGCGGATGCGCTCGATTCGTTGCTGCGCGAGCATGGTCCCGGCTCGGTCGCCGGCCGTTTGCGCGGACGGCTGCCGGCGCGGCTGCTCGAGACCTTGTGTGCGCAGGCAGACGTGGACTCGGGCTGGGCGGCCGCAGAGCTTTCGAGAGCCTCCCGGCGCGGCCTTGTCACCACGCTCGAAGCGAGCGTATTGCCGGTCGAGGATGTACGGGGCTGGAACTTCGCCGAGGTCACGGCCGGCGGCGTGCCGCTTGCCGAGCTCGACCCCCGAACGCTCGAGTCACGCGTCTCGCCCGGCCTTCATTTTTGCGGGGAGATCTGCGACGTCGATGGGCGGATCGGCGGCTTCAACTTCCAGTGGGCGTGGTCGAGCGGTTACGTCGCAGGACGGTCAGCGGCCGCCAGCCTTTCCTGACCGCGTTTCTTTTTCAGGGCGTGCTCGACCCGCTGTGCCTCGGCCCGGTCAGGGAGAGGTCCCACTATCCGTGCGAGTGTCCACGGGCGTCCGGCCCGCGTGCTGCGTGCACCTCCGGAGATCTCGCCGTTGTGCTCGCGCAGTCTTCGCGCGGGATCGGTCGATATCCCGACATAGGTACGATCGCCGCGCGCCGATACCAGAACGTAGACGAACCAGTCGGACTTCGATCGCTCGTCCACCTCTTCGGAAGTCCTCATCACCCTTCGTCCGAATCCGCGCTTCCGCGCCGGCCGCGCTTGACGGCCGATCGCTGCCGCTTTGTATCCAGCCGTCTCTCGACCGATGCTCTGGAGGGCCGCGTCCCCACCCGTGCCGGTCGGCGGTGAAGCGCTTGACGGATAAGCGCGGCGAGCTTACGCCGCGCGTCGCGCCGGTTCGAGAACTGGTCACGCTCACGGTCGGACGTCACGATGACATCGCCTTCGGCCGTCAGTCTCAGCCGCGACAGCAGCCGCTGCCTGTCTTCTTCGGTCAGCGCGTCGCTGGTCGCGGGGCACCAGCGCAGCTCGACCTTCGAGGAGGTCTTGTTGACGTGCTGGCCGCCGGCGCCGCCCGAGCGAGCAAAACTCTCGCGCAGCTCTCTTGCCGGGAGCGTTATCCGCGAGTTGATGTAGAGGCCGGTTTCCATCGCAGGTTTCGTGTACCGCATTCGGCCCGACGGACGGGCGAGACGCTTACCTGTCCAGTATAGCCGGTCCGAACGCATCCGGCATGACCGTCGGGCCTCGAGCGAGCGGTTTGACGCGCGCGCGGCGCGGGCGTTGAATCCGACGGTTTCTGTGATCTCCCTCGCCGGGAGGCGAGGGGAGGAGTTCCGATGTCTGACTGGAGCGCGTTGCTCGAAGCTCTGAAAGAAGAGTGCCCGTCGGCCCTGTGGTCGCGCGGGGTCGAGCTCGCGCGTGCCGGTGTGGTAGCCGGTGAGGAGCGCGATGGAGCCGAATGGCGGTTTCGGGTGCGGGAGACCGGGCGCCCGATCCCGCCGGCGGTAAGCCTCTATCCCGAGGACTCGGAGTGGGAATGTGATTGCGGCGGGCGCTTCGAGGCGTGCGAGCATGCGGCGGCCTGCGCCGTCGCGGCGACACAGGCGCCGGGCGGGCCTGAATCTCTGTTCACCGGCCCCGACGCCAACGGTTCGATCCGGCACAACCTCGTCGCGACGCCCGGCGGGTTGATTGTCGAGCGCCGGATCCTGCGTCCCGGCGGGACGAATGATGAAGGCCCGGGCCGCAGTGGCGATCCCGATG
This sequence comes from Candidatus Nitrosopumilus sp., assembly GCA_964225545.1. Classification (GTDB taxonomy): domain Bacteria; phylum Desulfobacterota; class Binatia; order UBA1149; family SPBQ01; genus SPBQ01. The sequence continues at coordinate 9,914 of CAXQPB010000133.1, forward strand.
ACAACAGAAGCGATGGCGACGGCGACGGCGTCGGTGTCGATGGCACGCTGCTGGACCTGGTTGCCGGTCGCAGTGCCGACCTCGGAGTCGCACCGACCCATGCCGACCTCGATGTAGATCGCTTTCTGTCCGGATTCGGTGGACGCCGTACAGACCGGCCGATTCCTTTCGATCGCGTTGCAGGCTTACTGCGCCTGCTCGTCGGCGTGAGCGACATCCGGCTCGACGGTCGTGCGGTAAGAGCCTCGAGCGAACCGCTGTATCCGCGTGCATCGATCACGGACGCGAATGGGGATCGGGGCGCTGTGGAGCTGACGATCGAAGCCGATCCCGAGGTCGATGCGATCGTTGCCCCCGGGGTTCTGTTGCGTGGGGGCGTGTTGCACCCGTTCGGCGCCGGCGGTCGTTTCGGTGAGCGCTGGGAGAAGCTGCCGCTGCGCAGAACCTTCGAGCCGAGCGAATTCGCAGAGCTGATCGGACAGGTCCTCCCCGAGCTGCGGCGGACGGTTCCGCTGGAGATTCACACGCAGAGACTGCCTCGCGAGAAGGCGGCTCTCAGCCCGGTGATTCGCTTCGAGATCGATATGGAAGGTGGCAGCGTCGATATTCTCCCGCTTCTTGTTTATGCCGATCCGGCGGACAAGAGCGCCACGCCGACGGCGCGCGTGGATGCCGGCCGTCTGGTTCACCTCGGCGGTGCGGTGCCGCTGCGTGATGAACCTGCCGAAAAGAGACTTCAGCTCGCGCTCAAGGATCGTACGAACCTGATGCCCGGACGTCGCGTCCGCCTCGAAGGCGCGGACGCCGCACGCGTGCTCGCCGAGATCGAAGAGTTTGAACGAAGCGGTCGCCACGGAGGCGGTCCGCAGACCGAACGCGCGCGGGCTGAGCTGGTGGCGCGACTGATCACATCCGATTCGGGCGACGACGACGCGGCGGCGGTGGACGTGGCCTTCGAGGTTGCGGGGGACGGCGACCTGCAGGTCTCTGCCGGTGCGGTCATCACGGCCTGGCGCGAGGGGATCGGCCTGGTCTCTCTCGGCGGCGGAGCGTTCGCCCGCGTGCCGGATGCGTGGCTCGAACGTCACGGCGATCTGGTCGCCGAGCTGCTGTCGGCGCGGCAGGCGAACGACGGCGCTTTACCGCGCGCGGCATTGCCTCTGATCGCCGAGCTGTGCGAGGCGCTCGAGCAGCCGCCGCCGTTCGAGGTTGAGCGGCTGCGCGGTCTTCTGAGCGGGATGCATCGGGATCAGCCCGCCGCAGATTCAGCAGAGACGGCCGAAGACGCTTCGCGCCTGTGTCCGGGGTTCCGCGGCGAGCTGCGACCCTATCAGCAGACCGGCGTCCGTTGGCTGCGACGGCTGCGCGAAGCCGGACTCGGCGCCGTGCTCGCCGACGACATGGGGCTCGGCAAGACGATTCAGGCGCTGTGTGTTCTGAACGGCCGGTCGCTGATCGTGTGTCCCCGGAGCGTGATTCACAACTGGGTGCGGGAACTGGAAAAGTTCCGTCCCGACCTGTCGGTGGATCTGTATCACGGACCGCGCCGATCTCTCGGCAATGGCGACGTGACGCTGACCACGTATGCAACGATGCGAAACGACATCGACACGCTGAGCGCGCAAGGGTGGGGGACCGTCATCCTCGACGAGGCGCAGGCGATCAAGAACCCCGACAGTCAGGCAGCTCGAGCGGCATTTGAGCTCGAGGCGAAATTCCGTCTGTCGCTCTCGGGGACACCGATCGAGAACCGGCTCTCGGAGCTGTGGAGCCAGATGCACTTTGCCAATCGTGGTTTGCTCGGCGGTCGCAGCGACTTTACCGCGAGATACGAGGCTCCGCTGCTCGCCGATGATCCGACCACGCTCGAGAGGCTGCGGCGACGGATTCGACCCTTCGTTCTTCGCCGGCTCAAACGAGACGTCGCCTCCGACCTTCCGCCGCGCACCGACTCCGTGCTTCACGTCGAGCTCGATGACACCGAGCGTGCGGCCTACGATGCCGTGCGCAACGCGACCCGCGCCGATGTCGTGCGTAACCTTACAGGCAGCGGCGGAGTGCTCGCAGCGCTCGAGGCGTTACTTCGGCTGCGGCAGGCGGCCTGTCACCGCGGCCTGTTGCCGGGAGTGGATGCCGCCTCGTCCTCGAAAGTCGAGGCGCTGTGCGAAGCGCTCGAAGATGCTGCGGCCGACGGACACAAGGCGCTGGTGTTCTCGCAGTGGACCGGTCTGCTCGATCGGGTCGAGCCGCATCTGGACAGGCTCTGTCTCGATTTCGTGCGGCTGGATGGAAGTACCCGAGACCGAGCAGCGGTGGTGGATCGATTCCAGAGTCCGGAAGGGCCGCCCGTCATGCTTGTTTCACTGACGGCCGGCGGCACGGGCCTGAACCTGACGGCCGCCGACCACGTGTTCCTTCTCGATCCGTGGTGGAATCCGGCGGTCGAAGATCAGGCTGCGGATCGAGCCCATCGAATCGGCCAGGATCGTCCTGTGATGGTTTATCGCCTGGTCGCGAAAGACACGGTCGAGGAACGTGTGCTCGACCTTCAGGCACGCAAGCGTGCGGTCGCGCAGGGTGTGCTTGACGGCGGAAGCGGCGCTGCCGCACTGACCCGCGAGGATATCCTCGCGCTGCTCGACTGATCGGAGCCGCACGGCCGTGGACCATTCCTCTGCATCCAAGCGAGACGGCGTGACGCCTGCATCCACGCAGTCGAGTCCGTCGCAGGTACCGGCAACGGCGACGGCGACCGCGCCGGGCGGAGGCGGAACGATCGCGCCGGTCGGGGCCGCCTTGCACGAACCGTCAGGGCGCGCCGCGCTCGGGCTGACGCTCACGCTCATCACCGTCGTGATGTGGAGCATTCTGCCGCTCGGGCTCAATCTGGCCCTGACAGGCATGGACGCGATCACGCTGTCGTGGTGCCGTTTCATCGCAGCCGCAGCGTTGCTCTGGTTCGGCCTGTTTCTGCGGGGCGCGCTTCCCGATCCACGCGCGCTCTCCGGCAACGGACGCGGACTCCTCGCGATCGCCACAATCGCACTGTCCGCCAACTATCTGCTCTACGTGCTCGGACTCGAGCGAACCAACGCAGGCACTGCGCAGGTCGTGATCCAGGTCGCGCCGATGTTGCTCGCGCTCGGCAGCGTCGTCTTGTTCAAAGAGCGCGTGGGACCCGCACAATGGATCGGTCTGCTGGTTCTCGCGATCGGGCTCGTTGTGTTTTCGCGCGATCAGATCGCGGCACTGCTCGGGGCTCTGGACCGGTATTACGCCGGTGTCGGTTGCATGATCGCAGCTGCGGTCAGCTGGGCGATCTACGGAATGGCGCAGAAGCAGCTGTTGCGCTCGATGCCCTCGCTTTCGATCATGCTCTGCATTTTTGTCGGCGCGGCGTTGTTGTACACGCCCGTCGCCTCGCCGATGGCTCTGTTGTCTCTGAATACGACCCAGGCCTGCGCGCTGGTATTCTGCATCGTCAACATGGTCATCGCCTACGGGACATTCGCCGAGGCGCTGGCCCACTGGGAAGCCTCTCGCGTCAGTGCGGTGCTGGCGCTGGTGCCGCTCGTCACGCTCGCGGTCATCCACGTCGGCTCGGAGATCGTACCCGAGCTGATCACACCCGAGCCGCTCGGGACCGGTGGTGTGCTGGGAGCGTGTCTGGTTGTAGCCGGGTCGCTGCTGATGGCACTCGCACGTTCCCGGACCTAGCGGCAGCTCCGAAGCGCGGACCTCCACCCCCCGAGCATGACGGTCGCCTTTCGCGTCCCGGACGCGGTCGGCGAAGCGAAAAAAATCCATGCCGTCACCCAGATGGGGGTGTTGCGCGGCTCGACCCGCCTCGAACTGCACCAGCCTGCGCGGTCCGGCCTTGTCGCAGTTGTGGAGTCGCTAGTAATCTGTGGGGCCGATCGGAACCGAAACCGCCCGGACAGGAGACCAAGGATGAGACTGATGACCGAGACTACGCGCCGTAGCGCGCTGACTATCTGCACGATCGCGACGTTCTCGACGTTTGCGATTGAGATGTTGTGTGCAGGGACTGACACCGCACAGATCGCCGACTCCAATTGCTACGCGAAGTCCGGCAAGGTCGGGAGTAAGGTCGCCAAGGCCCAGGGCAAGGAAAACGCGGGCTGCGTAAAAGCGGCAGGCAAGGGAAAACTCACTGCACCGCTCGGGACCTGCGTCACCGCGGATGCCAAGGGCAAGGTCGCCGGTGCCAAAGGCAAGGTGACCGACCTGTTTGCTGCCGGCGATACCTGTGACGGTCTCGAGGGCACCGACCTTGTCAGCAGCTCCGCGGCCGTCAATGCAGCCCAGGGCACGGAAGCGCTCGACCTGCTCTACGATATTTTCGGAGACGATCTCAATGCCGGGCAGTTCGCCAGCACGAATCCGGGACTCAAGTGCCAGGCCGGCATCGCCAAGCTCGCGACGAAGTACTTCGAGGCCTGGGAGAAGGCGTGGGAGAGCTGTAAGGCCGCAACGGTGAAAGGCGGCGCAACGACGGCCGCCGAAGTCGTCGCGGCTTGTCTCGCAGAGACTGCCGTCAACGGGGTCGGCTCTTCGCTTCTCGATGCGAAGGGCAAGGTTGCCTCGGCGGGCGTCAAATTCGGAGATCACATCCAGTCGAAGTGCATCGACGAGGGGCTCGACATGGACACGACCGCGCCGGGTGACTGCGTCGGCGGCGGCGTGCAGGCCGACTCGGTGCAGTGCCTGCAGGACCTCGTCGAAGCCCGCGCGTGTCGCGCTGTTCATACCGCCGACGGTTTCGGAGCCGAGGTCGACTGCGACGTCGTTGACAACGGGGCGGCCGACGCGTCCGCAGAAGCGTTCTGCAACCCGCTCAACAACGTCGACTGTGCGTACCCGTACCCCTCGAACTACTGGACGGTCGCGGACTCCAGCCGCCCCACGGGTCTGCGCGTGCAGCTTCCGCCGCAGGCGATGTTCCCGGTGAACGGTGACCCGGTCTCGCCCGAGCCGCTCAACGAACTCGACGGTTTCAGCACCGGCTCACAGATCCTGATGCATCTCGAAACGCAGGTCGACCTCGAGCAGACCAACGCCGGGCGATTGCTGGCGCCGGGATGCTGCGGGCAGCCCGCAGGTCCCCCGTGGATTGACACGCGCACGTACACTGCGCGCTCGACCGATTCCGACAGCCCCAGCATTCTGATGGAGGCCGATACCGGCGTACGCATCCTTCACTGGCTTGAACTCGACGCGCGCGCGACCGGCGACCAGGTCCCGGGTCGTCAGTCTCTGGTCGTCAGGCCGGGTGTGATTCTCCAGCCCAACACGCGCTACATCGTCGCGCTGCGGAATCTCAAGGGGCCGGGAGGAGTTGATGTCGATGCGGAGGCATCATTTGCCGCTCTGCGCGACAACACGGTTACGAGCGATCCTGGAGTCGAAGCGGTGCGCGCGCGCATGGAAGCCGACGTTTTCGCGCCGCTTACCGCCAATGGAATCGATCGGAGCAGTCTGGACCTCGCTTTCGACTTCACCACCGCGAGCCTCGAGCAGCAGACCGGACAGATGCTCTCCATGCGTGATCAGTCGTTTGCCTGGCTCGCCACGGTGGATGCCGACCCGGGGCAGATTCCCTTCACTGTCGATTCCGAGACGATCGTGAACGACTGCAGCGACCCTTCCCACGTCGTCTGGAAAGAGATCAGCGGCACGTTCCAGGCGCCGTTGTTCCTCGACGGACTGCCGGAGCAGAGCGGCGTGCAGTTCATGAACGTGGACGCGAACGATGTGCCCGTTCAGAACGGCTTCATGGATTCGCCATACGACATCTCGATCCCGTGCAGTATCTTCGACGTCGGTGTTACGACCCGCCCGATCGTGCTCGGGCACGGGATCTTCGGTACCGGACAGGGAATGGTTCAGGGAATTCCACTGCTCAAGTCGCAGTTCGGAGACGAGTGGACCTACATCGCCGGCGGGACCGACTGGATCGGGCTGTCGAGCCGTCGCGACACCTCCTCGGATGTCAACTGGATCGGACAGTACATTACCGGAATCAACATCAGCCAGCTCAACAACTTCCCGGCGTTCACCGACCGGCTCCGACAAGGCGTGCTGAACCAGCTGGTGCTGGGGAAGATGATGAAGACCGGGCTGTTCTGCCGCGACACCGCGTTCGAGCATGCGCCTGGCGAGTGTGCATTTCCCGGTGCGGGCGAAGAGATGTTCTACTATGGCATCAGTCTCGGCGGGATCCACGGGACCTATTTCATGGGGCTGTCTCCTGATGTGGAGCGTGGTGTTCTCGACGTGCCGGCGGTCAACTTCTCCTGTCTGTTGCAGCGCTCGACGCAGTTCCTCGCTTTCCAGATTGTTCTCGGCACGGTCGGTGTCACCGATCCCCTCGACTACATCAAGATGATCAGCTTGCTCGAGGAACTGTGGGGCGCTGCGGAGCCGGTCAGTACCGTTCACAACACGACCACGGACCCGCTGCCGGGCAGCGGCTCGGCCAAGAAGTTGCTCTACTGGCCGGCCTGGCTCGACAAGCAGGTTTCGAACCAGTGCACCGAAGCTGCGGTGCGTTCGCTCGGTATCCCGAATCTCACCGGGTCCCTCGTCGAAGGCCTGGTCGATATTCCCGATGTCACCGGACCTGTCGATTCGGCAAGCGTGATGTGGGACACCGGGTCGTTCGATATATTCGACCCCGCACCGGAGCCGGATATCCCGCCGCTGTCGAACCAGATTCCGACCAACGTCTGCGACCCGCACAACGGCCCGCGACAGACGCCGGCCGCGACGACTCAGATGCTGACCTTCCTCCAGCCCGGTGGTCAGATCAGCAACTTCTGTGACGGTACGTGCGACAGCGTTGGAGCGCTGGAGACACCCGGCGGAGGCACCTGTGATGCACTGAGCCCTGTCGAGCTGCAGGGGATTGCCTGCGGCACGGATGCCCGCTGCGGAGGCGGCAGCTGCGTGGCGGTGGCGATTTGTGATCCGCTGGCGCCCTGAGCGCCGGGATCCGTCCTACGGTTCGATCCTGATGGCTGGGTGGCCGTCCGGACCGCGAGGTCTGGACGGCCACGGCAGGCTACCTGAGCCTGGGCCGCCGGCGGCTTGGTCGGCAGCCGGCTATTTCGCGGGTTTGTAGAGGCCCTTCCCGGTTACCAGCGGCAGATCGAGAGCGGACAGCAGTCCGGCCGGGGCGCTGCATACGCCAGGGATGGCGTTGATCACACGCGTGGCGGTCAGGACCACTCCGCCGACCGCGTGGTCGCCGTGCTCGTCCTCGAACTCGAACTCCACTTTCATCGCCGGCACGCCTTTGACGAAAATCCGATAGCTGCCGTTCCCGTTCGGCCATTCGGGCGCGAGATCGTCGTCCAGCCGGGTCACATGCTCGACGACAACGGCAGGTCGGCCGTCGACGATGCCCTGCACCTCGAATCGCATCGCTGCCGTCGTGCCGACCTCTACGGTGCTGTCTCCGATCTGAATCGGTTTTTCCGCCGGGCGCCGCTCATGCACCTCGCGAATCTCGTCGAGCTCCAGCCCGAGCCCCTCGGCGAGCAAGCGGATGGTTCCGCCCCAGCCGACCGTCAGCACGCCATCGAGGAGCAGCAGAGGCGTCTCGTCGAGAGAGCCGCCGAAGCCCATGACATCGAACAGGATCTCCGGGCGGTCGTACGTTGCGTAGTTGACGATCTCGAGGATACGGATCTCGTTCCAGTTCTCTGACAGGCCCGACAGCGCGAGAGGCAGGAAGTCGTTGGCGAAGCCCGGATCGATACCGGAATTGAAGAACGATGTGCCGCCCTCTTCGCAGGCGGCCGCCAGCTTCGCGCTCACGACCGGATCGAAGGTCGTGGGGTGGACCAGAGCGACGACGGATGTTGAGACGACGTTCTTGCCGGAGGCAAGAATCCGGCACATATCGTCGACGGCCTCTTCGGGCCGCGTATCTCCTGCTGCGGTGTAGCAGACACAGTCGGCATCGGAGGCGAGCAGTGCGTCGGCGTCGTTGGTTGCCAGGATGCCGGTCGCGCCCATGCCGCACAGTTCACCGGCGTCTTTCCCGGCTTTCTCCTCGCTGCTTACCCAAACGCCTGTAAGCTCCAGCTCCGGGTGTCCCAGGATGGCGCGCAGCGCATACTTGCCGACGTTTCCAGTGCTCCACTGAATGACCTTGAGTCCCATATACCTCGTACCTCTCCTTTGCTTGTTCGCGGTGACCCGCGGCGGGCCGCGATGGGGGAGGGTAATCGGTCGGAGGACTTCGGGCAATGCTGGCGGCGTGATGCTATCGAGAGGGTCCAGGCGAGCCGGCATCGGCCAGGCTCGGGTGCCGTGCGATCAGCGCCTCGATCCGCGCCTGGCTCTGCTCGCTGCGTGGCTGCACGGCGACCCGGTCGATCTCGTCGTCATTCGGGTCAATCCGGATCCACGTTCGGGTTTCCAGCGAGCCGCCGGTTGCCGACCCAGTGATCTTGCCCGCCTCGCAGGCCGGGCAGCGGGGCGTCGCAGTCTGTGCGTGTACGTCGCCGGACAGAAACAGCGTCGCGCCGGCTGCCAGAGCGGCCATCGCAAACGAGAAGGCGCGTGGGTTCAGCGAATGAAGTCCCATCGGAAGATTATCTACCGCCGGCGCGAGGACTTCTACTCCCGGCCGATCTTGTCCACGCCGAACGGCGATTGCTCGAAGAAAAACGCCTCCAGCAGCGACCACGCCTGACCGCTTACCGGGCCCAGCGTAATCGCCTCGCCCTCGTTCGCGGGCTCGAGGTGGATGGCGATCGTACCGGAGTCACTCTCGTAGATTATTCTCGCGATGCGATCGACCGAGGTCGCGAAGGGTTTCATCGCCCGCGCGTCAACGTGGAGGGTTCGGTCGGCCGCATTGATATCGAGCCTGCCGCCTTTCGGTCCCGGAACGGTGAGACGGGCCCGGCCACGCATGATGGCGACAATGGGGCCGAAGCCGTTGCCCTGCCCATCGATCAACTCTGCTTCGAGGCGCTCCCACTCACGTTGACTGATTGAGCCAAGCTGCACGGCGTCGCTGCGTTGCTCGCCCGCTCGATTCCGCTCATGGATTCGGACGGTCCCCGTGTCTGCTGCGGAATCGCGCGAGGCCTGCTCATCGTCCGAGACGCTCTGCCGGTACTCGATCACAGCGAGCTGGTCCGCCGAGACTTCGCGTGCGTCCGACATTTCTCGCGTGACAATGAGGAACCGCCGATCGCCGCTGCGTTCGAGTGTTGTCCGGCTGCCTTGAAAAGTCGCCAGCGGGTTGCCCGCGGCTGCCGGGGAAGAACGATGACCCGTCATGTCGAAGATCTCCTGACTCTCACTGTTGCTCTCCTGCGTCCCGCGACCGTCGTCGGCGACGCCGGGCACGTTGCCGGTGGCCATCAAAAGCATGACCTGCGCAACGACCTGGATTGTTCTATGTCTCGTCTTCATCATTCCGCTCACCGGCCGGTCCGTTTACGGATACCACGAAGCAGGACCGCAGGTCTCGGCACGACGCCGGCATACGGAGCGGCGACTCCCGCCGCTCGGGCGACGTCCACAGCGAACGAGGTGCAGTTGCATCGTGCGGCATTGTAACTCAGCCCGCGATAGCGGTTGATCTCCGCGAGTGCGGCGTCGTACTGGGGTCTGGTAATCGCATACTTTACCGCGCCATGGCCACTCTCGCCGCGGATCGCACGCTCGAGCCCGGCTGCATCTACACCCTCCACGACCGTCCCGTCCACTGTCCGCGTCAGGTCGCGAAGGGTCAGCGCGAGAGGCTCGGCCGGATAGAACCCATAGACTTCGAGCTCGGCGCTGGTGCGTCCGAGTGCGACGAATGAATGGCCGATCTTTCCGTCTGCCTCGGTTGAACGTGCGGCGATCCACAGTTCGTGATCAAGCGGTGCGCCGTCGAGCGCCCCCGGTGCGCCGGAAGAAGACCGGCGCGATGTCGATGACAAAACCGCGCCGTCCGGCTCACGCAGGCCGGCTTCGGAGGGCCCGAGCGCCTGGGTGCTGAAAGTGCCGAGTCGCGAAACGAAATTCAGCGTGGCGGCGAGCCCGCGCGCGATGCTGCCCTCACGGAAGTTCTGGACCGCCCCGAAAGCGCTCGCCGCTGTGTCGAGGACGGCCAGACGCGCGGTGTCGAGGCCTGTGAGCGCGGTTATCGGCCCGAGCAGCGCGGCGCTGATCCCTGCGGTCCCGACGGCAGAGACACCCGCGAATGCGCCGGCCTGCAATGCCGCGCCGAGGTCGCCGCTGCGCAGCAGGCCGTCAAGGAAGCCGGTCGCGACGGCGAGCGAGGTCGTTGCAATGAGGGCAGAGGTCTCGCCGAGAAACGCCGCTGCAGCGAGGAGCGGGAGAAAGCGGCCATCGGGGTCGAAAAGGTTTACCGGGTCCCACGCAGCGTAGCTGTAGGGCGAAGCGAACTGCTCTGCCGGGTCCACAGTCAGGAACAACGCGAGCTCGGGGTCATAGAACCGCTCACCGAAGTCGATGAGCCCGGCTTCACGATCGATCTGCGCGCCGGTGAAGCCGACCTCCACGGACGTCGGCTCGAAACCGGTCGCCACTTTGTTGCCGGTGGCGTCGAATGCCCCACGCAGCATCCCGAAGGGGTCGTAGCTGAGTTTCTCGATGATCGAGCCGTCGGCAGCGGTGAGCATCCCGACCGAGCCGATGCTGTCGAGGTGGTGGAATACGATTGAATCCCGAACCGCTGACTTTGCCTGCACCGCGGCCGCGGCGCGTAGCGCGCTGTCCCGCTGCGGTTCGAAGCCGATGGCGCCGGCTGTGATACCGACCCCCGGGGACATCGCGGTGAGATAAAGCACGGCCGCTAGAATGGCTGTTCCGCGGCGTCTGCCGCCGGCGAGAGCAGCGATCGCGAGGCACGCCAACGCGGCGATCGGCGAGCATGCCGCGAGCCCACCGAACGCAGCCCGCGACTGGTCGTTGGTTGTTCCGAAAATCCTTTGCGGCCCGCCCTGCAGGCGGGAGCGTCCATCACGCGGCCCCGCATTCGTCACGGGCTGAGCGGCCAGCGCGTTGCCCGCGCTGTGACGCCGGTTGAAGGACAGGCCGTGCCCGGCCGGCTGGCTGTCCGAGGCGACTTGCCGATCGCCGAGATAGAAATGCCGGATGACTTCCCGGCTGTCGGTGTCGAGTTCGAACTGGCCGGAGAAGTAATGGATGACGCGGTCGTTGATGAGGTCGTGTCGGCCGATGCGGTCAGCCGCGTCCGCGTGAAAGAAACGGACGCGTTCACCACTCCCGTCGCTGACCGCCGTGAGACGACCGAAGTCATCGTAAGAGTAAGCGGTCAGCCCCCGCCGGGTACGGTTACCGCTTCGATCGTGAATGACGAGCCCGTCGCCGGACTGGAGCAGTGTGTGCGGTCGATTCGAGAGCGCGTCGTAGATGTACGGGGTCTCGTCACGCTGGACCAGGTTGCCGATCGAATCGTAATCGGCACGGGAGACGGTGCCGTCGTCGTAGAGGGTCTCGACGAGTCGCCCGAGCGGGTCGTAGGTGTGCGACCGCGAGGACGAAGCGCCGTGACCGGGAGCGGAGTGCTCGTCGAGGATTGTCGTGATGCGACCGGTCGGGTCGCGGGTCTCGATCCGGATCGCCGACAGATCGCTCGGACCGGCCGCGCAGGGCGGGCCGCCGCCCTCGGCTGCTGCCGATGTACGCAGGCATCGCAGACGCGAAAGGCCCTCCGGCCCGTCGTACCCGAGGCGGTCGGTGAGGCCGTTGCCGTAGTGGATCTCGACGACACGCCCCTGAAGGTCGTATCGGGCCGTGGATACGATCTCTTGCCGGTCGCTGCGCAAGGCGATCGGCCTACCGAATTGAGAGTACTCGGTGCGTACACGTTCTGCGCCATCGGCTGCGGGGTAGGTGGCGCTGGTCAGGCGGTCAGCGAGATCGTAGCTGCGCTCGAACTGCCATGAGGAGGAGGCGACGGCGTTGCCCGTCGGGGTCTGGATCTCCAGACTCTCGACAAACGGCAACCCGCGTCGGTTGTATGACAGTCTGCGGCGGGAGAGCAGGGTGCCGGAGCTGCGCACCGACACTGAAGCCAGCCTGCCCGCACCCGGTCCGGCCGTGTGGTAGTCGTAGTCGACAGTGCTGTTGCCGGCTCTTTTCGCCGCCGGCCGATCGGCACGGTCGTATGCGTACAGAACGCTGCGTCCGTCGGGGTCGGTCTGCCGTCGTACGCGCCCCGAGGCCGTGTAGTCGGTCTGCCAGCGCGCTCCGTCTGCACCGACAACTGCCGTGCGATTGCCGAGGCCGTCGTATTCATAGCGAGCCGTGTCGTACGCAAGACCGGTCTCGAGAGCGTGTGAGCGGATCACCGTGACCCGGTCGAGGGCATCATGCTCGTAGTCGGTGCGGGCGAGCAGACACGCCTGCGGGCATTCTGACTTGTCCCGTAGCGCAGGCCCGAGCGTGGGCACGATCGCACACTGGTCACGACGGACCGTACGACCGAGTGCGTCGAGGTACTCGATCTCGACGCTGCCTGTGGAGTCGGCGCAATCGGCACGCTCGCTGTCCGTAGCGCTGCCCGAAAGACCCGAAGGAGAGTTTGATGTACGGCCAGACGAAGAGCCCGATAAATTCGCGTCCACTGCAGCGCGGACTCCGGCAATCGATCTGTGGAACATCAGCGATGTCCCGTCCGGACGTAGGGATCGCGCGAGTCTGCCGGTGACGTGCTCGTATTCGTGGATGGTGCGATGCGTGGGCGGCGCGTCAGAAAACGAAACCTCCAGAGTGTCGACGTCGTTATTCCCGGATTCGAGCGGTGCAGCTTCTGCCAGGACCTGCCCGTCGGTGCCGAAACGTCGCAACCCGGACACAACGGCGGTGACGCCGTATGCAGTCGCATCGACCAGCGTTTTAGTCGCGATGGTATGACCGACGCCATCGTGAAAAGTCACGATCGGTGCTTGTCCGACGGCGTCTATCCGAGTTCGGCCGGGCAGACCGAGCGTCGGAATCGGCACGGAGTACTGCGCCGAACGCTCCACGAACAGGACGCCGTCTTCCGACAGAGTGCGGACCTCAATGGGGCGTCCCAGTCCGTCATGGTCGGTTTCTTCGACGCGGCCGTCGGGCATCTCGCGGCGGCGCTCGAGGCCCGTTCCCCGGTCGTGTCGATGTCGCATGACCAGACCCGATGGGCGCCGGGTCTCGACAAGGCCGAGACTGTCCTCGTCGTAGCGCCAGCGAGTGGTCGCCCGCGAGGGCGACTTGATCCGCCGGATCTGCCCCGACGGTTTCCAGTGTTTGATCCGGGTACGCGCCCATCGTCGGCAGCTCTCCCCGTCGATGATCTGGCAGGCTTCGCTGCGTACCGGCGCTCCCTTGCGGTAACGGAACACCTGGTCGAACAGAACGTCTCCACCTTGCTCATATCCACGGATCCGTGTCGGTTTGTTGACCTGATAGCTGCGGCTCGAGACGCGTGGGTTGTACTCACGCTCGATGATGTACGTGTGTGAAGCGGTGCGGGTGGTCTCGCGTGTGCGGTTGCCGTAGCCGTCGTATTCGTAGTCGACGATCTTCTGAAGGTGCGGGACAGGCTCCGTGCGGCCGTCGACCCGGTTGTGTGGAATGGTTTTCGTCGACCGCAGAACGACCGGGCCGGTGTCCCACTCATGTTCCGTGCTCGTGATGGCGAACTGCCATGGGCTGCATGGATCCTGTGGATCATCCGGGTCGAGCGCTTCGCAGTCCGGTCTGCCCAGCCGATCGATCGTGTGCGCGATGCCCGCGCGTGCATCGTCCTGATGAAAACCGGTCACCTCGGATCGTCCGGCGGCATCGACCGTGGCGACCTCCGCGAACCCTCTGAATTCGCGCTCGCGGGCTGAGTAGAGCGGATCGACGTAGGTGTGGGCGATTTCGGCCAGCGGCACCGGCGATGACGGGTCGCCGTGGCTGTGGGCGGAGACGACCCAGTAGGGGAACGGCAGGCAGCGTCCTTGCTGCGACGGTCCATCCCGATCCCGTTCGCAGCGCGGCCCAGGAAGAGACGTGACCGGCGCATACTCGAGCAGCGACTCTGCGCCGGTTCCGCTCATCATCGCGACCAGCAGGTTCGGTCGCGATCGCAATCCGATCGGGGTCGAGGTGCCCGAGCCGCTTTGCGCGAACGGGGACGCGGGGTGACGGTAGATGTGCCACTCGACGCCGACCCGCTCTACGAGGTCGATCAGTCCGTCGCCGTCGAAGTCGAGCAGGTCGAATTCACGACCGGACACCGGGCTTGAACCGTCGTGCCATGCCCGCAGCGTGTGCTCGTCTTCCCATGCCGGTATCGCGACCGGCGCGCTGAACGACGCGCCGGTATTGACAAAAAGCAGCATCGCTTCGCAGCACTCCGGTGCCTCGCGGCCGTCGGCACAAGACAGAGCTTCCGCTCTGCATGAGGGCAGCGGATAGTCGAGATCGCCTCCGTCGACACGCCGCACCAGGTCGGGGAGGCCGTCGCCTGTGATGTCGACAAGATCGGAGAAGGTACGTGCGGCCGTTCCGCTCTTGTCGTGTCTGTAGTGCCCGTGAAGCCGCCGGTCGGAGACCGCCGCGCCTTCAACGCGCCACAGGAACGCAGGCTCGAAGCCACTGCCGTTGTTGAAGTGAACAACCCAGTGGTCAGTTCGCTTGTCCGCGAGCTGCGATGCCGGGTCGGAACCGTAGGGTTCGGCGCGTTCGCCGTGTTGGCCTCGGCTCTCACGCGAGTATCCGGGACGCGTGTTGATCAGATCGGGGAGGCCGTCCGCGTTTAAATCGATCAGGCCGGACCAGGTGAAAGTCACGGCATCGGAGCGGGCGGCGTGGCCGATGCGGTCGCCGACGGCAGGCACCGGCCAGCGCCTGACATCGTGGACATCGAAGCCCGCACCGTTGTTCCGGTAAACGTCCCAGAACCCGTCGGGTGCCCCTCGCGAGTCGACGAAGTCCGGTAACCCGTCGCCGTCGAGGTCGATCGTGTCCTGATGAATGACGCCCGAGCTGCCTGCGTCGCGGATCCGGGATGCAGGCGCAGGCCACGCCACCGGCTCCAGCGCGAAGCCGCCGCCCTCGTTGAGGTATACATCCCAGCAGCCGGCCGCGCAGTCGGTGCACTGCCCGATGCAACGCTTGCCGGCGGCATCGACGAAGTCGGGGAGAGAGTCGCCGTTGAGATCGAAGATGTTGCTGTGAAGATTCTCGCTGTCGCTGATCTTGCGGATCACGTCGTGATCGGGCGGCCAGGGCCACTCGGTCCACTCCGGCTCGAAGCCGAGGCCGCCGGCCATTCCGAATCGTACTCCGCGAGTCGCGTCGACGTAGTCGACGATTCCGTCGCTGTCGATATCGAAGATATCGAAGCGTACTTTATCGTTACGGTCGTGGATGGGCCCGGGCGATTCGAAGCGCACCGCGCGATCGCGACGCGTGGATGGAGAGCCTACGGGATATCCCCGCTGGAGCGAGGGGCTGTACACGAAGACGCTCGCCGGGAGAACGGTGGTTCCGTCGTCGCCGTCGGCGCGCAAGGTGACCGATTGCAGGTGGCGAATCAGGGTGGTGGAGTCGACCTCGTATGAGAGTTCATAGGTCCGCGCGACACGCTCGATGCCATCCACATCGCGATAGCGTGTCGTGATCTGCTCGAGCGCGATTCGATCATCGATGTTGCGGGCGAAGCCGGCGTCGTAGCTGCGCCACGGCATTGCGGGTGCGCTCGCCTGTGTGCTCCAGATGAAGTCGACCCGGAACAGGTGGTCGATCTCGTCCGGCCATTCCCCCGGAAGGCTCGTGTTCCCGCCGTAGTGAACCGAGCCGAGCCGGCCGCCCGGACCGTCCGCGTCTTTCGCGTCTCTCGGAAGATAAACGAAGTCGATCGAATTGCCCCACGGGTCGACAATCTGCTCGAGCAACCACGCGAAGGTTCTCGATCCGTCTGCGATATCCAGGCCCAGCCTGCTGTTTCGTGTCGCCGGAGATCGACCGAAGACGTACTGAGTTCCGTCCCGGTCGAACACGACCCAGTGGCTGCCGGTGCGTGCGCGTACGATCTTCAGATAGTCCCCCTCGTGCCGCGCGCGATAGCGACCGCCTCCGAGCTCAATCAACTCGGTACTCCGTCCCGGCAGTTCGAGAACGAACGTGTCGGCAGAATCATCCCAGGACGGCGGGCCGTGTTTCGTCGATCGGGCGATGCGTCCGACCGGTAGAGTCCAGCCGTGACCGATCGGCCCGGGGCCGCCATTGCTCGAGTAGCTGAGCGCGAGGCGAGGGGTCATGTTCGCGCGGCCGGGAGGGACTTCGATCGCAATCGCTGTCCGCGCGCTGCCCGTGAAGAGGTCGGCCTCCGGTCGGTTGGCGAGTCCGACGAACGGATCGGCGGTCGCGGTCTGCGATCCCGGCGCGCTGCCCGGAAGCGGGAAGCTGCCCGCGCAGGCAGGTCGCGAAGTTGCAGGAGAAATCGCTGCGAGCAGGCCGAGCAGGCCGAGCAAGCCGCGCAGCACGGGGGCGCATGCGCTGCGCGGCTTCACCGGCGAGGCTCGGCAAGATCAGCAGGCCGCCGGGTCGGCAGGAATCTGTGCAGCGGCTCCTCGGCGCTGCGCTCGAGGCGTCGGGTGGCTTGTTCGATTGCGTGGCGGCGGAGCAGCTCGAGTCGAATCTGCGCGGACTCGGTTGCCTGCTGCGCCGGTCGGCTCGCCGGCACAGGGGCGATCTCCGGACCGGCTTCGGGGATCGCAGCCGCGACGGCGCGCGCAGTATTCGTCAGCAGAACAGCGCCGGTCAGAGCTGAAATCATCACCTGTCGTTTCGCGGTCGACCGGGCGTTACGAGATCGGAGCGCAATGAGCATCCGTGTCCTCCTTGAAGCGGAGTCGGACAGTCCCGTGCCGGTCGGACGCCGCCGCGTGCCGGACGGCCTCATGCGTGCGGCGCGCTGCGCCGAACGAGAGAGGGCAGGGGATCGAACTCCGCGTTGTGGACCAGCTACCTGCGGCAGCTGCCTTCGCTCAATGCCGGTCGTGTATTGCCCCGTAGCAAAACACCGCTTGATGAAGCATTGGAATGATCGTCAGGCGATGCTGCGCGCACCCCCCCGAATTCTCCGAATATTTCGTTGCACGCCTGACCGTAATCGAGCACGTTCGAGTTGAACCGTGCCCGTGAGGGCGAGAGGCAGTGCGGGACAGCGGTTCAACCACGCGAAAAAGACGGAGCGAGACCCGCCGACGGCTCGCACCGCGGAGACTTCATGACGACTCTCCTGTTAATCCCTTTTCTTGCTTACTCGCTCAACGCGCTGCGCAACGCGCGGCGACGCGAGCAGAAACTCTGGGCGGTACTCGAGGCGATGGCGGATCGCGTCGATGACGTCAGTTACGAGGTCGGTCTTTTGCCGCGTGCCGACCCCGGCGGGTTGGATCCTGCCGGGGATGAATTCGCTGCCATGACTGAGGATGCGACCTGTGATCCATCGCAGCCTGTGCTGCGGCTGGTCGGCGGCGGCCGCCACTGACGGGCGGGGGCACGCTCGGACGGCCCCCCGGCTCGCGGTTCAGTCGATGTAGCCGGTCGCTCGCAGGCGCTCGATCATGCTGTTGCTGATCGACTGTCGCTGCGCACCGGCGTCGGGCAGGGGGCTCATCGCCTCGAGCCGGCGATCGATCTCCGCCGACATTTCGGCGACGACCGCAGGTTTGTCCTTCGCCAGGTTGGTGTGCTCGTTTCCCATCTCGGGATTCGCGTACAGCTCATTGCGACCGTCGTGATAGCGAATCAGCTTGTAGTCGCCGTCGTGCAGGGCGACCTGGCGATTGCGGCCGCGCACGGTGAGGTCGAGTAACGCGGCAGCGCCGGGACGCGTGCCCGTGCGCAGAACATTGCCCGCGAGGCTGCGTGCGGCTGCACGTGAGCTGACGCCGTCGACGCCGAGAAGGTCGAGCACGGTGGGCGCAACGCCGACCGTCGAGACGACGTTGGTCACGACGCGGCCGCCCTCGAGGCCGGGTACGTAGACGATCAGCGGCACGCGGACGACCTCTTCGTACAGTGTCCATTGGTGGCCTTCGAGCGAGCCGTGTTCCATGAACTCCTCACCGTGGTCGGCGACGACCAAAATGACGGTGTCGCGGTCCAGGCCTGCCGCGGCGAGGCGACTGAACAGGCGACCGAGGTTGGCGTCGACGTAGGCGATCTCCCCGTCGTACAGCGCGATGATGTGTTCGAGGTCGCGTTCGGCGAGCGGCGGGGGGTGTTCGTATCCCGCGACCGCTTTGATGTAGGGCTTGATCGAGACGTACTTTCCTTCGGTCGTGCCCTGGTAGTCCGGGTCGAACAAGCTGTCGTAGGGCGAAGGTGGATCGTAATCCCAGTGCGGGTCGAAGATGTGCAGCCACATGAAGAAGCGTCGGTCATCGCTTCGCCTGTCGAGCCACTCGATCGCGCTGTCGACCACGCCCGATGCGACAGGGTGGTTGGTCGAGCCGGTCGCCTCGGACTCATCAAAATCGCCCGCGAAGCCGTTGTCGAACCCCCAGCGTCGCGACAGGTAGGGGTGGCTCACCGCCGCGAACGTGTCGAAGCCGTCTTTGCGCAGCAGCCTGCCGATCGTGTTGGCTGATGGAGGCAGAGCGTTCAGTTCGCCGCGTACGCCATGTTCGGCCGGGTACAGCCCGGTCAGCAGGGACGCGTGGGAGGGGAGGGTCCAGGAACTCACGCTGAGCGCTCGATCGAAGCGCACGGATCGCGCCGCGAGTTTGTCGAGGTTGGGGGATGTGTCGCGCCCGTAGCCGTAGCAGCCGAGATGATCCGGGCGCAGCGTGTCGATCGAGATCAGGATGGCATTGCGCGCCGGAGCCGGTGGTTCGGGCGTGCAGCCGAGCAGGACCGCTGCACAGACGGCAAGCAGTGCCGCGGTGCGCGTGCGGCTGCTTCCGGAAGCCCCGTCGTGCATGAGCGCATCAGTCGACATAGCCGAGCAGTCGCAGGTTCTCGATCCGCGCATCGTCGTCTTGATCGTCGGTGTCTCCTGCCGAAGGCGTCGCCCGCACCGGCAGCGTGCCGTACGTGCCGACCGTCGCCACCGTCGCGTTGCCTGCGTTCGGCGCGAGATCGAGGAACGCTGAATGATCTCCGGTCATATCCTCGGCGACCGGCAGGCCCAGCCAGGCCAGCAGTGACGGGGTCAGGTCGAGCATCGAAACGACAGGACCGCTGTCGGTGTCCGAGGGGCGTACCCCCGGTCCTCGTGCGAGAAAGATTCCGTCGCGCGCAGCGTCGCTGTCGTGCCGGCCGGGCGGCCATCCGCTGTCGGGCGCTCTCTCGAAGCTGTGGTCCGACAGCACGATGACGAGGTCGCGTTCGGTGTAGCCGCGCGTCAGAGCGCCGACCAGATCGTCGACGTAACGGTAGTAAGTCCGCAGCCAGTCGAAGTGGATACGGTCCCGATCGGCTTCCGTTCCGGCGTCTTCTCCCGCGCTCCGCGAGCCGCCTGCGTCGTCGAAATAAAGCTCTCGCGGCCAGATCAGGTGTGAGCTGCGATCGATTCCCGGCAGATACACGAGCATCAGATCCGGTCGGGTTTCAGACTGGATCTCGAGCGCGAGATCCGCGATCGCTCCGTCGTTCTCGAAAGACTCCCACATCATGCGCGCCAGCGAGCGGAGGCCGGGGTGTTCGATCGCGTCGCCGGTTTCAAAAGGGTTCGTGACTGCGGAGAGTTTCCGCGGCGAAGCGAGGCGCTGCGCGACCGTATCGCGCCAGGCTTCGGGCTCCACGCTCGGGCTCCCGGCGCCGCCATCGTCGATCTCGATCTCGGTCGCCGGAGTGTCGGTCTGCATCTGACGGGCGGCGAACTTGCGTGCGATCCGCAGCTTGCCGGCAGAAAACGTCGGGAGGACGTGATCGCTGACCATCACGCCATCGACCGACTCCGGCGGGTGTGTGATCAGCCAGTTGACCGAAGCGACCGACCGACCCGCTTCGCCGAGAATGTTCCACAGCGCCGGCACACGGCGGTCGGCACTGGTGTAGAGCCGCGGCTTGTTTTCGTGATCGAACCAGACCCAGTTCTCGATGCCGTGTTGCTCGGGGGATTTCCCGGTCACCAGCGAGGTCCAGATCCGAGGTGACAGCAGCGGACCCTCAGGGCGCATCCGACCGAAAGTTCCGCGTCGTGCGATTGCGGCCAGATTGGGTAACTCGCCCGCCGAGAGCATCCGCACCACCATCGGACGGGCTGCGCCGTCGATGCCGATCACGATGGCGCGACCGGAATCTTGCGCCGGCCGCATGCAGCCCGCCGCTCCGGCGATCATGACCGCGAGCAGCCCGGTGAGGCGGCATGAGTATCCGCTTGGCATGCGTGTCTGCAGCTCGGTGCGGCGCTTGCCGCCTGCTTACTGCATGAGGATCCCGCCGTTGGGCGAGATCCACTGCCCCGTCAGGAAGCTCGAATCTTCCGAGGCGAGGAATACCGCCGCTCCGGCGACATCGTCTGCGGTGCCCCAGCGCGCCAGAGGCGTCTGCGCGGTGATCATCCCTTTCATGACGTCGTTCAACCGGGAGGTCATGGCGGTGTCGATGAACCCCGGACAGATCGCATTCACGCGGATGTTCTGTGACCCGACCTCGCGTGCCACGGCGCGCGTGAATCCGAGGATACCGGCTTTCGCTGCGCAGTAATGCGGGACGTTCTCGAGGCCGCCGAGCCCTGCGATGCTGGACATGTTGATGATCGTTCCGCCGCGTCCCGACGCGGACATTCTGCGCAGCGCCTCACGCGCGCAGTAGAACGTACCCGTCAGGTGGACGTCGATCATCTTGTGCCAGTCCTCGTCGGTGAGGTTCTCGGTGATCGCCCACGGCGTGTTGATCCCGACGCCGCTCATCATCTCTTCGATGCGCGTGTCGCTCAGCTCATTGAGGCGCTCGAAGTCGTCGGGGTTCGAGACCGCGATGCCCGCATTGTTGACGAGGATGTCGAGGCGGCCGAGTTCTTTGTCGACTTTTGCGAACATCCGTCGCACCGCTGCCGAGTCAGAGACATCAGCCGCAACCGCGAGGCCCCGACCTTTCTTCAACTCGCCGAGTGTTCGTTTCGCTGCAGCGAGCTTGAGATCGTTGACGACGACCTTTGCGCCTTCTTCGGAGAATCGATGTGCGATGGCCCGTCCGATACCGGAGCCTGCACCTGTGATGAGCGCGACTTTTCCTTTGAGCTTCAAAAATCTTCTCCTACTTCCACCAGTCGTTCTGGTCTCCCTCGAAGTCGTAGCTCAGCTTGACCAGGTAGCGCAAATCTTCGTTCTTGTTGTTGCCCACCGGCTTGGTGTTGTAGTCGAACTGGAGCTCGAGTTTGAGGCTGATGTCACCCCAGACGTCGAGGTCGAGTCCGCTCGTCGTCAGCGCAATGAACTGCGTCTCGCTGATCACGCCCTGCGTCAGCCGATGCCGGTGGTAGAACGCGATATCGTCGGTCCACAGATCCTGGCTGAAGCCCGCCTGCCAGCGAATCGCGCCGTACTGCCTGCCGGTTTCGAAGGGGTTTTGCGCGGGCGGCGCGTTGGAGCCTCGGTTGCAGTTGACACCGATGTCCGCGTTCGGGCACTCGTATGCTTCATTGACGTAGGCGAGTCCGAGTACGCCGTCGAGGTATGTCGATGAGCGATCGATGAAGATATGCGACATGCCGAGACCGGCCGTCGTTCGCAGATCGAGATCCTGCTGTTCGTCGTTTTCGAACGAAAGAAATCCGGTCGCGCCCCAGCGTGTCGTGAGTTCACGTGTGTAGTTGATCTGGGTACGCCAGTTGGCTGCGGTGACATCGCTGTTGGCCTCCTGGTAGTTGGCCTGTCCGTCGATGTCGATGAGGTTCTTGCCGAAGCGGGGTCTGAACGCTCCGCTGATATTCGCCGCTGCCGTTTCGGAGTTTCCCGACGCCGCGTTGATTCCCAGATCGATGTTCGACTCGTACCAGAAGTACGGGCGAGTACGTGCCATTTTGTGAACGCGTGAAAGGTCGAGCATCTCCGCGTCGTTCTCGGGGTCCGGGCTCGGCGCGGGGACGGCGCCGGCAGCGGCCTCGAGCGTTTCGGGAGAATCGGTGAGGAAATCGGCGGTGCCTGCCGCCGTCGCGGCTGACGGGTCCGGTGGCGGGGTTGCGGACAGGTAGACGCGGCCGTCGGGCATCTTGCGCAGATACCCGGTGCGCTCCGAATCGTCCGTGAAGGTGATCGTCATCTCCCGATAGGAGCGGACCGATTCAATATCGTCGAGGTCGATTTTGATGTCGCCGGCGAAGTCGGTGTCGATCTCGAGATGGCTGTCGCTGATCTCGAGGATATCGCCTTTTACGACGCTGCCGTCTTTCAGCCAGACCGTGTCGGCATGCGCGCTGCCCGCCGCGACCGCTGCGACAAGGCCGATGACAAAGCATTGAACGAGAGTGTTTCTCGACATCGGATTCTCCGCAGGGTCTCGGGACGGGAGCCGGGCAGGTCGGTGCGACGCTGAAAAAGGTTTCAGGTCGAGGTGGCTGCAGCACGGCTCCCGGCGGGACTATACCGTCGTCGGCTCACGGCTCAAGACGACGTGTGGCTGGTGGGATCGAAGCCACGGCGCCTCACGGCGGCGACCATTCGCGTTGGGGGGGGGGGAGAAGGCCGCCGCCGTACCATCCGGTGCCCGATGGGGGGGAGGGGCGCCGGACGGGAGGCTCCATGACCGCTTTGCCTTTCGGCAACGCGGTCCGTGCCGGGAACATCGTGAACATCCGAAAGATGACCGATAAGGACAGACAGGCAAGATGAAAATTGCGATAATCGAGGTTTCACCGGGCAATCCGCGACAGCGGCGCAGCAATTTCGGGGACCCGTCGACCGTGGAGCATCGAAAATGCGAGCGATCTATCACGATCATTTCATCGACCGAACGCGAGGTGTCTGACTCTATCTGATAGAATCGGAATTCTGGGCGGAAGCGTGCGGTTGAGGAGTCTGAGATGTCATTTGCGAAATCCGGAATGAGAGCAGCAACCGATGCAGTGGATGGCCGCGAGGTCACAACGCTGCTGGACGTGGTCAACGCGGTCGCGGAGGTTGCGCGCGATGACAACGAGGCTGTCGCAGTGATTCTGCACCTTCTGGCATCAGGCCAGGTTCGCCTGTTGGGCGAGTTCACGGAGCGCGATTTCGGTTTTGCCTGAACCGTTCCCTCCGACGGGCTGAGAGGCCCGGATTTTCGGGGACTTCGGGGTTTTCCCGGAACCCACCGGAAAAAAAAAGAAAAACCTGCGGTTCTCCTCCTGCTTCGGCGCGTTATGGGTCGAGGGCGAAACCGGTTCATCCACTCCACCCACGGACCGATCACGGCGCCCTCGAGGAGGACGAACATGAGCATTTCAACGAACCGACTTCGGGGCAGCTACCAGGCATTCGACTGCAACAATGAGGACTCGATCCGGCCGGCCCAGCGGATCATGCTCGCCGTTCTGAACGAGGCGATCGCGATGTACGAGGACGGGCTGCGTGCCGAGTCGGTCGATGAACTCTCGCAGATGGACAGGGTCGAGGACTGGTTCGCCGGCGAGTCGACCGACTGGCCGGTGGCCTACAGCGATGTCTGCGATTCGCTCGGTCTGGAGCCTTCCTTCGTCCGCGACGCGCTGTCCCTGAGCAAGCTCGGTGTGCTGCACGACAGCGGGTGCCGACAGGCGCGCTTCGAAAACGAGATGCTGCCCGCGGCCGGCGCCGAGCTCTACGCATCGTGATCACGCCAGGTGTCCGCGCCCGGCCCCATCCCGCAGGCTTCCGGATCGCTCGAGCGTCCCCGGCCGCCGCGTGAGCGAGGGCAGGGCCACGGCCCGGCCGCATCCCGGGCGGCCGGGCCGTAGTCATGCAGAACCCGGCCGCATCCCGGGCGGCCGGGCCGTAGTCATGCAGAACCCGCAGGTCAGAAGTCGAGGCCGAGCCCGAACGTGACCGTTACGTCATCGCTTTTCGGGTAGACAGGATTGCCACCGTCGAATCCCGAGGGGGCCGGATTGGCGTTGCGATTGAACTTCAGAGACAGGTCGACGTCGATGACCTTGGTAATTTCGAACGACAGCGTCGTGAACATGTTGGTGTAGCGCTCGTCGACATCCGGGGCACCGAACTGGTAACGAAAATCCAGCGTCCAGTCGATGCGCTTGGTGATGTCCCAGTCCACCCGCGTCGCGGCGATCAGAGCGCCAGTCAGATTTTCCTCGTCCTCGAGCGGCCGGCCCGCCGATACCGCGACGTTGTCGAGGCGCGTGATCTGGGCGCCCGCGCCGAGTTCCACATCCCATTCGATCTTCGATGAATTGAAGATGTGATAACCGATCGACGCGCTCGGCGTGATTCGCATCGCGATGTTCTGGAAGGTATCCGAGAACACATCGATCATCGCCGGCGTCAGGTACCAACGACGCGACAGGAACACATCGAACTTGGCAGTGCCTCGATGGTTGTTGGCGTTCTGGCTGTCGTTGACGAAACTGACGGTTCCGTTGTAGTCGAAACGCAGTCGCGTGAACGCCGAGGACCGTCTCAGATAGCCGAACCCGGAGTAGTTCGTCTCATCGGTGTTCCCGCTGCTCGCGCTGACTCCAACGCTGACCTTTCCGTCCCACAGATCCAGGCGCCGCGTCGCTGTCGGCACGATTCCCAGCAGTTCATCTCGCGAGAAGGAGACGGGCCCATTGTCCGTCCATACCGTGATGATGCCGTCTTTCATGACGGCAGGCCCGATGTATTCCGTGCGGTCGGTGTGAACGAACTGGCGGGCCGTTGCTACGCGGAAGGCGACGACGTCCGCATAATCGAACGTCTGGTCGTCGAGCTCGTCGCTGTCGAACTCAATTGTGTCGTCCCGGAAACGCTCGAGTGTGCCCCGCAGCCACTCGCCCGACACGAGCTCGACCCAGTCCGCATCATCCTTCGGGAT
The DNA here is from genome assembly GCA_964225545.1 of Candidatus Nitrosopumilus sp. Lineage (GTDB taxonomy): Bacteria > Desulfobacterota > Binatia > UBA1149 > SPBQ01 > SPBQ01. The sequence continues at coordinate 34,913 of CAXQPB010000133.1, forward strand.
CATCGGGGTCCACGACTCGGCCTGCTCTGCCGGTGTGAGCTCGGTCGCCGGCACTTCGGCCTCGGCAGCCGTTTCCGGCGCATCGGCGTTCAGGTCTCCGGCAGCAGCAGGGCCGGCCACCGCGAGCGCTGTACAGAAGAAGAGAAAGAAGAGAGCCCACCGTCTCGCGACGCAGGGCGGTTTCCAAAGCACGAAGGTTCGCACCCGCCTGTTGATTGTCCGGGCGCCCGACGTTTTTCGCCGGTCAGCGCCGTGACTCGGTTCGATTCCGGAGGTTTGTCTCAAAATCGGCGGTCGTGAAACTTGCCGATGCACAGGGCGCGACGGCGGCCGGGCAAGGCAGGCCAACGGGGCCGGCTCAGGCGACGTGACGTTCGGCCTGGCCGACGTCGGTCTGTTCGTCGCGGGAAACGGACGACGACCGCGATTCCTCCGTGACCGCTGCGGAATCCTTGCGTGTCCTGGAATCCAGCACCCGGACAACCTCGCGAGCGCAGCTGTACCCGGGCAAAAAGGTCACGCCGGGCCCCGGATGGCAGGCCGAGCCGCACAGGTACAGCCCGTCGACGGGGGTGGCGTGGGCTGAGCCCTCGACCATGGTGCGTGCACCGAGCATCTGGTCGGGGTGGATGAGCCCGTGCGTGAAGTCGCCGCCGGTTGCCCCGTGCATGGTCGCGAAGTGATCGGATGAAAACACCGCTTTCTCGATGATGCACTCACGCAGGTCGGGCATGTACGAGCTGAGCCGGTCGAGGATACGCTCCGCCATCTGGTCGCGCAGTCGCCCGCGGTCGGATTTCGGGGCCTCGCACGGAAAGTAGAAACCGTAGATCGTCGCGATATGCGTGCCGTCGGGTGACAGCCCGGGGTCGAGCACAGTGGGGATCTGCATTGCCACCGGTGGATGCAGCGGCAGTTCGCCGCGCAGGCACGCCTCATAGTCGCTCTGCATCAATTCGGGATCTGTGACGGCGGTCGCGTTGAAATGGTTCTCTGCGCTTCGCTCGAGCCACGCAAAGTTCCCGGCATAGCGCGGGAGTCGGCTCAGCTTGAGCAACATGTGAACGTACGCGCCACGATGCTCGCGTTTCTCGACCGACTTGACGAAATCGTCGCTGAGATGCTCGGCGCCGACCAGCGTGAGAAACGTGGCGGGCTGATCGAGATTCGACAGCACCGCCTGTGCTTTGATGATCTCACCGCCGGCAAGTTCCACCCCGACTGCGCGTCCGTCTTCGATGACGATCCGTCGCGCGGCCGAGCGGAGTCGAATCGTCCCTCCATGATCCTCGATCGACTTCGCGAGTGCTTCCGAGAGGCTGCCCATGCCGCCTTTCGGTCGCCTCATCAGTCCGCCGCTCTCGTTCATCGCGAAGGTGTAGACCAGGCACAGCGCACTGCCGGCAGAGTAGGGGCCTTTGTACGTCGACTGGATGGCCGCGAAGCTGAGCAACGCCCGGATCGTGCGCTGCCGTTTGCGGTCGGGAAAGAAGCGGTCGATGAGATCCATCGCGCTTCCTTCGAATGCGAGTCTGAGCTTTTCGCGTTCCGCAGGGCCGGGTGCTTCGGCCAGCAGCTGCTCGTACGTCGGTGGCAGGGCACACGGAGTGAAGCGGTGCATCGCGCGCGCCGGGTACTGGATGAAGGCCATGAAGCGCACGAAGGCGATCATGGTGCGCAGACCGAAATGTCGCAGCACGTACGCGGCCTGTCGCAGCGGGTTCGAATACATCAGCAGCGGCGCGGCGTCGGCCGCGCCGAGGTCGCAGGCCATCACAGGCAGGTCGATGTACTCCACACCGTAGCGCTCGAACTCGAGCTCTTCGGAGACTTCGCGCGCGAGCGGGAACAGGAGGCTGGCTCCTACGTCATTGCGACAGCCGCTGAGAATCTCGCGGGTGCCGGCCATGCCGCCGACGTAGTTGTTCTTCTCGACGACGAGCACGTCGAGACCGCGACGAGCCAGAACCGCTGCCGCGGCCAGCCCGTTGTGTCCGGCGCCGACGACGATCGCGTCGCATCGTGTCGCGTTCGAGCCTGTCGAGTTCGATTCGCCTTTCATCCGGTACGATGCGGACGCGACCCGTGTCACCGCCGCGTCCTTCCCTTTCACGCTAGGGGCGCGCGTTGCCTGACTCAACCGCTCGATGCAGTCACGGCGCGGAGATGGACACCGGGCGCCGCCTGCTCAGTCTGGATCGGCGAATTCGGGGGGGCGTTTCTCCATGTTCGCCCTGACGGCCTCGAGCTGGTTCGGCTTGCCGATCAGGGTCTTCTGAATGTCCGCCTCCAACCGCAGGCCCTCGGACGGCTCGGCCGTGTATGCACGGCTGAGCAGCGTCTTGCCGGCCCGGATCGCGTCGGGCGATTTGGTGGCGATCTCGTCGGCCAGCTCGATGGCAGCAGCCAGCGGATCATCGGCTGTGCGTGTCGCCAGGCCGAGCCTGACGGCTTCCTCACCGCTCAGGCGGCGGCCGGTGAAGGTGAGGTCCTTGGCGACATCCTGCGGAACGAGGTGTCGAAGGGTCTGTGTACCCGTCATGTCGGGGACCAGACCCCACTTGATCTCCATCACCGAAAGCTGTGCCTCGGGGTGTACGATCCGCACATCAGCGCCGAGTGCGATCTGCAGACCGCCGCCGAACGCGTAGCCGTGGATCGCCGCGATGACGGGTACCGGGAGGGTCGTGAAGACATGCGCCGCGGACTGCGCGCGCGTGACTTCGGGGCTCGAGCCCTCGGCGAGCAGATCGGCGTCTTTGTCATTGCCGAGTGACATGAAGCCGGCGAAATCAAGGCCCGCGCAGAATGCTTTCCCCTGTCCGCAGAGGACGACTGCCCTTACTGAGCGATCCTCGCGCAGTTGCTCACCGACCTGCATCAGCGCTCTGAACATCGGCAGGTCGAGGGCATTGAGCTTGTCCGGCCTGCTCAGGCGTACAATGCGGACGTGGCCGCGTTCCTCCACGCTGATGCGATCCTCGATCATATACGTCTCCATAGTGCTTTCGGCTGGTGCTTTCGGCTGGTTCTTTCGGTTGGTTCTTTCGGTTGGTTCTTTCGGTTGGATTCGGATGAAACCAAACTCGAACTCGATATTCTTAGCCGAGCGCCTTCGAGATAACGAGCGCGGAGGATCGCTAACAGCGGGCCGACCCCGGCCGGAGGTGTCTCGCCGGTGAGCGGCATCGCGGGTTTACAGAGGGCAGGCGGATAATGGGATCAATCGCCCGCAGTATGCTGCACGTCCAAATTGAGTCGGCGCTGTACGGTAGTGAGGAGCTGAGGTGCCAGGATAGGGAGATGCGAGGATACGGAGATGCCCTGACGGCATGTCCTGGCGCGAGAGTCCGCAGCAACGGCTGGTGAACGCAGAAAAAATGCAACACACAGGTTCCAACACTATTCTCGAGAGGGTCCTTACAGCCGTTGCCTGCTTTGTTGTCGTCGCTTTCGGCCTCGACATGGCCTGGCACGCGCACCAGCTCTCGCACTTCCATGGTGATGATATCCGGTTGTTGACCGACGCTCGGGCGGAACCGCTCGCGAGCGCTCTGCTTCGCTCGCACTCGGATCTTCACTTCACGCCGCTCCATTACCTCTCAGCGCACGGCATGTCCTGGCTGGCGCCGCTTCGGTTCGACGTCGCGCTCGCCGTCATGCTTTCCTTCTACCTCGCCGGAGCAGCGGCTCTGTACCGGGTGTTTTGCCGCCTCCTGCCGAGGCGGTGGGCGGCTCTGATGATCGGCTGGTACGGAGTGAACGGCAGCCTTGCGCTTCAGTTTTTGTGGTGGGGGTCGGCGATGCACCGCTTCCCCTACATCCTGTTCACCGCGCTGGCGGTCTATTTCTACCTCGTCTTTCGTGATGACGGTCGCTGGCGATCGGCCGCAGCGGTACTGGTATCCACCGCATTCGGCTGTGGTTTCTTCATCAAGACGGTGTTCACCCCGCTGATTCTCGCGGCCGTCGAGATCGCGCATCCAACACGACAGGAACCTCCTGTCCGCGTTCGTATCGGCGTATTGCTGGTGGTGCTGACGCTCGGTTGTGGACTGTGGTTCGCGTTGAGCCAGTCGCTGATTGATCAGCAGGTCCGCGTGCCGGGGGCGTTCTGGCTCAGATACGTCGAGAGACGCTCATGGGCGGTTCTGGTGGAGAGTTGTTTCGGCGGGCCATTTTCCCCGGCAACGCTGGGCGTCTGGCGTTGGGCAGCGATTGCCGCGACCGCAATGACCGTCGGCTGGTCTGTGAGGTTGCGAATACACGCTGCGCTCGCGTGGATACTCGGAGGCTTTCTGGTCTCGATGAGTATTGCTGCGACGGCACTCGGAGCCCGATCGATGGCGTTCCTCGCGACCGACTCGATCGCGCGATACGTTTTCGAGCTCATGCCGGTTGTCTGCGTCTTTGCGGCGCTGGCGCTGGCCCACCCGGTCAATGCGGCGCCGACGGATCCGGCGGGCAACACGGATCTCGCGGCACGGAGGCGACGCGTGTTCTGCGTAGCTTCGATGGTACTCATCACGGTGTTGGGAATTACTTCGAGGATCAATTCGATGGCGATGCTTTCAAGGGCGGCACCCCCAAAAGCGGCCCGGGTCTACCTCAACAATCTGGTCGCCGGTATCAGTGACGTATCCGCCGGGTCTTCCGTTCCGATCACGGTCGCGGAGGGCTTCATCCCGAAGACGGTCCTCGGGCTCTCTATGGGCGAGCGCCTCTCGGAGCTGATGCCGCTTGTCGATTCCGACGCCCGCGTCGTTCCTCGGAGTGAGGCCGCGTATGTCGTGACGCCGGACGGACGGGTGAAAAAACTGCGTTAAGCGGGGCAGGCGGGGACCCCCCTCACTGTTCGAGCACGTTCTCGATCCAAGCCTCATTGATCGCGCGGACCCACGGGCCCTGAAGTTCGGGGAGTCGGCGGGAGGCGAGCACATCGAGCGGCAAGACCTTCGGCCCGCGCGGAACGGCTTCGAACCGTTCCCTCCATACGGTGGGCAGCCGGTCCAGGTCGAGCGGGGTCTGCCAGTTGATCGTTTCAGTAGCGCTCAACTGCGCCTCAGGGCCGCACAGGAAATTCGCGGCCACCAGTGAAGCCGCCTGGTCGGGAGTGTTGAAAGCAATCGCTATGTAACTGGTGTTGGCGAGTGTGCCTTCATCGAACACGAATGTATCCGCCGTATCCGGGTAAAAGCCTGAATCGACCCGGGTCTGGAGGCTCCCCGCGTTGTAGCTCATCTCGTAATCGATCTCGCCGCTCGCGAACAGCTGCTGCAATTCATTGATCGTCGATGGGTAGGATGCGCCGTTGTTCCAAAGCGAACTCTCGATTTCGTTGAGCAGGTCCCAGCACGCAGGGAAGCGCTCATCGAAAAGCTCCTGATCGAAGTCGCCCAGGAAGTCGTCGGGGCCGCCGATGGCGTGGTAGCACATCTGGCGCACGAAGGCGCTGCCGGTAAAGTCCGTCGCTGCAGGGTAGGTGAACCTGCCGGGGTTGGTCTTGATCCAGTCAATCAGATCGGAGACGGACTCGGGCGGCTCGGGCACCCGTGCGCTGTCGTATCCCATTACAAACTGCGCGGAACCGTAGGCAAGCTCGTAGCCGTTCACGGGATACCCGAAGTCGAAGGCGATGCTTTCTTCTTCCCAGTCGATATAGTCACTGGTCGGAACATCGAGCGCCCAGGGTCCGTAGAGGAGATCGTTTTCCTTCATGAACCTGAAGTTCTCGCCGTTGATCCACATGGTATCGACGAGCCCGTCGTTGGTGTTCCCGGCTTCTTTCTCGCTCGCCACCTGGTTGACGAACTCCAACGGTCCGCCGACGGGGATCTGGTTCAATGTGATGTTGTACTGCTCGGCAAGTTGCGGCTTCACCCAATCCCGAACCCAGTTATTGATCGGCTCGGAACCACCGAACATCCACCAGTTTACCGAGCCGCCGTCGGCCGCGGCCACGATGTCCTCCCAGGCCATTCGCTTGGGATCCACCGGCTGACTGCCTGATTGATCCGTGCAGCCGCTGGCGATGATCGCGAGTACGATCAGAGAAGCGGACGCCAACGGCGACCGGCAGTTTCGTTTCTTCGTTTCCAGCACCTTCCTTCCGTCCAACGAAAAAAAAAACACCCTCTTTCTGGTGGAAAATGATCTTGAGGCTGCCTGACTTCAGCCTGTGGCACAAGGGCAGTCATCCGCATAGCTGTCCGGGGTAGTTTGAGAGATTTCTTGCTGTAGACTTCGGCCGCGCAGGCGCGCCGGCTGAATCCGGCGGTACGGATGGAGAGGTATTTCGTGGACCGGCTTTCTGATTTGTTCGGCCTCGTCTCGGGCTCGCGAACCTGCACGGCGAGCGAGCTTCGCGGGCGAATGCTCGCCTGCGGGATCCAGTTCGATGACCTCCGCGTTCAGCAGACCTGGCGTGCGCTCGCGGAGCATGGCGACCGTGCGATGGATCTCGATGCGTTCGTCCGGATTGTCGGTCCCGAACTCCTGATGATTGATCGGATCCTGAATCGCAGGCTGATCATTCCGGACTGGGCAGATTTCGAGCAGGATATCCGATTCATCTACGACCGTGTCGAAGCGGACCGCAGCGGGGCGAACGCCGACTACATTCCAATCCTGCGTGACGCGGATCCGGAACGCTGGGGAGTTGCGGTCTGCTCGGTCGATGGACAGCGGTTGGCGATCGGCGACGTCGACGTCTACCACTCGATCCAATCCGTCTCCAAGCCCGTGACCTATGCCTGGGCCCTCGATCGCGAGGGCGCGGACTTTACCCATCAGTTCGTCGGCGGTGAACCATCCGGACGTCCGTTCAACGACCTGAGTCTGTTGCCGGATCACCGTCCCTACAATCCGTGTGTGAATGCCGGAGCGATCATGACGGCCGCTGTCGTCGCGTCCGGCTTTCCGGACATGGCGTCGCGCGACATCACGACATTGCTGATGGAGCTGTGGGGCGAGTTGTCCGGCGACTGCGCGCCGGTGCGCTTCAGTGAAGAGACCATGCTCTCCGAGCGGGCATGCGCGGACAACAACTTCGCCATCAGCTACCTGTTGCAGGGGCGCCGCGGTCTGCCGCGGGATGTGGATCTTCACACCATGCTCGACCTGTACTTCTCGTGCTGCAGTATCGAGATGACAGCGCGGATGCTCTCCGTGGCAGCGGCGACCCTTGCCAACGGCGGCGTCTGTCCAATCAACGGTCGCAAGGTGCTTTCCACGGAGATCGTGAAGAGGACGCTTTCCGTCATGCAGACCTCGGGGATGTACGATAATTCCGGCGTGTTCACGGCCGATGTCGGTCTGCCCGCGAAGTCGGGCGTCGGCGGCGCGGTCCTTGTCGTCGTGCCGAATCTGTTCGGCTTCGCGACCTTCTCGCCACGGCTCGATGAGTACGGAAATTCCGTGCGCGGTGTCCGCTTCTGCCGGCATCTGGTCGAGAACTTCAGCGTGCACGTCTACGACAACCTCTCCGGCGGGAATTCGGGCTGCAAACGCGACCCTCGCGTCGCCAGAGGCCGGCGCAAACAGCAGGATCTGACCGATCTGCGCTGGGGAATTGCCCACGGTGATCGCACAGCGCTGAAGGTGCGCGACCTGATCCTCAACTGCATGATCGACATAAGCCTTGCCGACGGTGAGTTGGAGGCTCCCGAGCTCGCTCTGATGAAGGGCGTATACCACGACCTGATCGGCGAGCCGTCCCCGAGCGGCTTGTTGGAGGAACTGGCGCGATCGCGTGCGGCGATCGACGAGGCGTCCTCAACACCGGACGCAGCCGCGCCGTTCGAGCGATTGCTCGCCGAGCTGGAGGCGCAATCCGGCCTGATCGATGATCAGGCGCGCCAGATCATTCTCGATACTGCATTCCGTGTGGCTTGTGCGGACGAGACGCTCGAGGCCGACGAGCAGAACAAACTGCGTGCGATCGCGAGGGCTCTTGGAATGAATGAAAGCGTGATCGAACTGGAGATCGATACGTTCCAGCGCGAACAGTGAACCGGGAAGAGAACGCCCTGTGCCGGGTCAGTCCGCTGCCGGTTTACTGATGAAATCCTCGGGTGTTTTGTCGCGGATCTGCTCCGCGCCCCACTTCGGCACGGTGACGACAAAGTCGTCGTCTTCGGCCTTGGCGTAGTAACTGCGCTCGTCTGCTGCGGATCCGATGGTGTAGGCGGCATGAACCGATTCGCCGCTCACGTCTCCGGTCAGTGTCACGTGTGCGCCGTCGTCGAGTCCGTAGCCAGTCTCTACGCGTTTGCCTACGGGGGTCTGCAAGGTCATCCGGGCAACGTTGCTGATGAACGCGTCGACAAGGCTCGCGTCGAGGTGGGTGTCCTCAGGGACCCCCTCGAGGGCCCAGTGATCGGCCGAGCGGATGAGGACAAAGCGGCCTCTTGAGTTCACAACCTCGATCCGGTCGAGGTGTTCCTTGTCGACCGCGACGTACTCGGTGTCGACGTAGTTGCGAGCGTCGCCGCGGATCGACTGAATCGCTGTTCCACGAGCGACACGGACGGCGTTCTCGCCATCGCGGCGTGCATGGATCGAAGATCGCGGCCCGCCGCCGAGGATGACCGTCGTACTGTTGCCGTCGCGATCGGTCAACGTTGCCCGGCGGTCGTAACTGCGCGCGCCCACGCGCAGGCTCTCGTGGCTGGCCTGATTCTCCGCGATCACTTCGCCTCCACGAAGACCCACGAGGAGTTCTATCACCGCTTCGACTTTTTCCGTTTCCGCCGGGTAGCCGTCGGCAGATGCGAGCTGCCAGCCGGCATCCTGCAGGACGAGTTCGATACGGTCCGCTGCCATTGCGTTACGGGCAGAGGTCGAGACGATCTCGACCGCAAGCACGTCCTCTGCGCGGACCGCGAACAGGGGCTCCTTGCCGGTTGAAAGCGGCGGTGCGCCGCTGGAGCTCCAGAGTGCGGCTGCGAGCAGGAGCTGCACGACGAGCAAAACGGTGAGCATTCCGTGTTGTCGGTTCATGCCTGCGCTCATGACGATGTCTCCACGTCACTCGGCTCAATCGGCTGAACAGGGGACGGCGCATCGGGGATGGGCGCGATCGGCCGTGTCCGGCGCCGGCTCGTCGCGGCGAACGCGACAATGATTGCCAGCATCGCAAGCACGAAAGCGTAGTTGCCGAGCTCCCATTGCTGCTTCCGGCTCTCGCTGAGCGGACGCAGCGTGCGGGCGAAAGCTCCCGACCCGCGGATCTCGAGCAGGTCGGTGTCGGCCAGTGACCAGTCGATGAGATTTCTGACGAGCTGGAAGTTGCCGCGGTAGATTGCACCCGATGCGCCGAGCTGCCCGCCGAGCCCACGCACCAGATCGGATGCGAAAGCCGAGGAGCCGACCACGACAAGGCGCGCGTCCGCGCTCGACTCGGTGAGCGTGCGATCGTTACAGCCGCCGGCCGTCGGCTGACCTTCTGTCCCCGGCGCAGGGCGATCGGCGAAGTAACTGGGGAACCGGCCCGTCAGGG
>CAXQPB010000134.1:0-7452 GCA_964225545.1 Candidatus Nitrosopumilus sp.
GGTCATCTTCGGTCCGCGCGCTGACAAGCACGAGCGCAGCCCCGGCTGCCGCCGGCACATAGGTCTTCGTTCCGCGCAGCTTCCATCCGCCTTCGACCGACTCCGCGCTGACTCCCGGCGCCAGTGGGTCGTCGCTCGCTTCATCGACCAGGGCCGCGCTGAGCAGGGCCTTGCCGGCGATGACATCGGGAAGCAGCGAGCCTGCCTGCTCGGAGGATCCGAACTCGGCAATCGGCAGCGCGCCGAGGATCAGCGTCGAGTACAGGGGGGCCGCTCCGCCGTGTCTGCCATTGGCTTCGAGCAGCACCGCGAGCTCGGCGATTCCGAGCCCCATCCCTCCAACGCTTTCGGGCAGCGCGATCCCGAGCAAGCCTGCCGATGCGAGGTTCGCCCAGAGTTTCTCGTTGAACCAGTCCTGACCGGCTTCCATGTCCGGCAGGCCCTCGAGCGGGGCGAGGTCTTCGAAGATCTTCGCCGTCAGTTCCCGAAGGTCCTGCTGTTCCTGTGTCAGTGAGAAATCCATCGGCTGTGAATTAGCCTCCTCGGCCTCTTTGACCGTTGTCGCCGCTCCGGTCGTACTTCCGTCGCGCGCGATTGCTCCGCGGGACCGGTCAGCGAAGCGGCCGCGGCATCCCGAGACCCGCGACCGCGATGATGTCTCGCTGCACCTCGTTGGTCCCGCCACCGAACGTCAGAATCAGCATCGCTCGGTACAGCCGCTCGATGCGTCCGCGAATAGCGCTGCCGCGGCTGTCGCTACGGAGGTAGCCCGCCTGTCCCAGCACCTCTGCGAGAAGCTGGTAGCATTCGATGTAGGACTCCGAACCGAAAACCTTGATCGTCGATGCCTCCGCGTAATCGAGTTTACCGCCTGCCGCATTCCACGCCTGGCGCCAGTTGAACAGTTTGAGCACCTCGACCTTCGCGGTCGCACGCGCCAGCGCCATCCGCACCCACGGCCGGTCGATCAGGCGGCCGCCCTCCGGGGTCAGGGTCTCGCGAGCATAGTCGATGGTCTCGTTGACCAGCCTCTCGACGGTGCCTGATGCCATCAGCGAGACGCGTTCGTAGTTCAACTGATTGACGATCAGTTCCCAGCCGCGCCCTTCACCTGCCACCAGGTTCGATGCGGGGACACGCACGTTGTCGTAGTACGTGGCTGTCGTGGGGACGCTGCCGACAGTGTGAATGGGGGTGAAGCTGTAACCGGGCGATCGAGTGTCGACGATGAAGATCGAAATTCCCGCATGCTTCTCCGCATCGGCGTCGGTACGCGCTGCGAGCCAGATGTAATCGGCGTGGTCGGCCAGACTGGTCCACAGCTTCTGGCCGTTGATCACCCAGTCGTCGCCGTCGCGCACTGCGCGGGTCTTGAGGGAAGCCAGATCGGTGCCGGCGTCGGGCTCGGAGTAACCGATCGAAAAGAAGAGCTCGCCCGCCAGAATACGCGGGAGGAACTCGTTTTTCTGATCTTCGCTCCCGTATTTCTGCAGAGTCGGGCCGACCGTGTTGATCGTCAGGAAGGGCAGGGGAAAGCCGGAGCGCTGCGCTTCCTCCGCGAAGATGTATTGCTCGATGGCCGAGCGCCCCTGGCCGCCGTACTCGGTCGGCCATCCGATTCCCAGCCAGCCGTCCGAGCCGAGCTTCTTCATCGCGTCGCGAAAAAGCGGCCCGCCCCCCTCTCCGCCGGCGCTGACCTCGGCCTCGAGCTCGGGGGTCATCAGGTCGGTAAAGTAAGTTCGAAGTTCGTCGCGCAGCTCGCGCTGCTCATCGCTGAGGTCGATATGCATTTTCTGTCGCTCCGCTTGGCATCCGGCGCGTGTGGACCGGAGCAGGCCTGCAGGGTGCGATGACACCCTCGAACATACGGCTGTGCAGGATTCGTGATGTACGGCGGATTAGAACGTGTTTCAACCGGCGCTGCTGGTGACAACGATCGCGCTGCAGACACCGGAGCCGTGGCGGCGGTAGCCGTGCTCGACATCACTCTCGAAGTAGGCCGAGTCGCCTGCTCGCAGCTCCTCCTCCCCATGTTCGAAGGACAGCACCAGACAGCCGCGTATGACGTAAACCAGCTCCGCACCCGGGTGTGAATGCTTGAGAGGCGCTTCGTCCTCGCAGGGCTCGAACTCTGCGTAGTAGGCCGACATGCGGCGGTCCGTGACGGGAAAATCGAGACTCTCGAAACGGTACGCGACGCGCTGGCCGCTCGGGTCGTCTGTCAGCCACACGCGGTCTTCTTTGCGGACCACGGCGCACGGAGGACCGTTCTCGTCGTCATTGAAGAAGAACTCCAGCCCGACACTGAAAACCATGGCGATGCGCATCAGCGTCGGCAGGGTGGGGACGAGCTTGTCGCGCTCGAGCTTCGAGAGCATGGCCGGAGAAAGTCCGGTGTGCTCGCTGAGTTGAACCAGTCCCATGGCTTTCTGCAGGCGCAGTCGGCGTAGTTTGGCACCGATGTGGTAGCGAGTGATCTCTTCCCTGAGCGTGTCGGTCAGCCGGTTCTTCGTTTCCGCCATATCCCCAGAGTAAAAGCCGATTTATCGGCAGTCAAAATTCTGCGCTCTCGGCGGCGGGTAAGCTGTTTTCGGGTCTCTCAATCCAAGCCGGTGAATCGGTAGCAGGGGGAAAATCGAGACTTTTCGGGCTCTGCTTGGTTATTGGTGTGAAAAAAAATTTTCAGTAGAGTGAAACCTCGAACAGGGGAGACCCGACAGAAGAGGGAGAGACAAAATGGCCAGGACGCAGAAATTCTCCAGACAAAGTGAGGTGGTGGTCGGCGCGCAGGAGGCCTTTGACTGGCACGCGAGGCCCGGGGCCTTCGCGCGACTGGCACCTCCGTGGACGGATGTCCGCATGCTTACCGACCATCCCGGAATCGAAGAGGGGACCCGGGTCGAGCTGTCGATGCCCGCCGCCGGCCCCATCCGCGTGCGCTGGCATGCGCTGCACGACCGGTGCGTGCCGGGATCGGAGTTTCGCGACATCCAGGAGAAGGGACCGTTCAAGCGCTGGGAGCATACGCACTCGTTCCGGCCGGCCGAGGGCGGTACCGGCGGATCGATCATCGAAGATTCGATCGAGTACGAGCTGCCGCTGGGAGCGCTCGGGGCAGCGGTAGCAGGCGGGATGATCCGCGCCGACCTCGAACGGACGTTCACCTACCGTCACCGCATCACTCGTGATGACCTCGCGCAGCATCATACCAGCGGGCTCGCGCCGGCTCGGATCGCCATCACGGGCGAGACCGGCCTGGTCGGATCCGCACTTGTTCCCTTTCTGACGACCGGTGGTCATGAGGTGCTGACGGTCGGCAGGGCCGCCGACTGCGACGTCAAGTGGGACGCGCTGTCGGCCGACGCGAGTCAGGGGCTGGATGGCCTGAACGGTTGTGATGCGGTGATCCATCTTGCCGGCGCCAATATCGCAGGCGGCCGCTGGACCGACAGCCGGAAGGAGGAAATCCGCGAGTCGCGTGTTTACGGGACGATGTCGCTGGCCAGAGCCCTGGCTCGACTCGAACAACCACCCAAGGTGCTGGTATGCGCATCCGCCGTCGGGTTCTACGGCGATCGGTCGCTCGGAGACGGCGAAATCGATGAGACGGCTGAGCCTGGAACAGGCTTCCTGTCCGAGGTCTGTATCGGCTGGGAAGAGGCGACGGAGCCGGCCTCGGCGGCGGGAATCCGCGTGGTTCACCTGCGACTCGGAGTCGTACTCGATGCGCGCGGCGGCGCTCTTCAACGAATGCTGCTGCCTTTCCAGCTCGGCGCGGGAGGGCGGCTGGGAAGCGGCAAGCAGCCGATGAGCTGGGTAGCGTTGGATGACGTGCTCGGGATCGTACTGCACGCGCTCAGCACGGACGAATTGTCCGGTCCCGTCAATGCCGTTGCACCCGAGCTCGTGGACAACGCCGGATATACGGCCACGCTGGCAGGAGTCCTGAGGCGGCCGGCGATCGCCCCGGTTCCCGCGCCGGTTGTCAGCACCCTGTTCGGCGAGATGGGACGTGAGTTGCTTCTCGCCGGGGCTCCAGTCGTGCCGGGGCGGCTGTCAGCGACCGGGTACCGGTTCCGCCACGGCTTGCTCGAGGATGCGCTCCGGCACACGCTCGGGCGTCGCCCGGAAACTTCATAGGCAATATCAGCCGCGCTCCGCGTTGAGCACTCCGACGACCGCCTCGTCGATCTGCGGATGTTCGAAAGCGAAACGGTCTCGCAGCAGGGCATCGGGCTTGACCCGGGTGCTGGCGAGCAGCAACTCGCGCCCCATCTCACCGAACATCAGCGAGACGGCAGGAGCGGGCACCGGGAACAGGGTCGGGCGCTTGAGAGCTTTGCCGAGGGCTTTCGTGAGGTCACGGTTTGTCGCCGCCTGCGGTGCGACCGCGTTGACCGGGCCGCTGATCGATTCCGACTCGATACAGTGGCGAATGGCGCGGCAGACGTCGCCGAGAGTGACCCAGCTGACGTACTGACGCCCTGACCCGACAACACCCCCCAATCCGAACTTGAACGGCGGAATCATCCGGGCCAGTGCGCCTCCGCGTGTCGACAGTACGACGCCAATGCGAAGGTTCACGGTGCGGATCCCCGCCTCTGCTGCCGGCTGAGCGGCCTCTTCCCACGCCTTGCAGACGTCGGCGAGGAAGCCCTGACCTGCCGGGCCGGACTCGTCGACGGCGCTGTCTCCGGTCTCGCCGTAGAAGCCGATTGCAGAAGCCGCGACGAAAACCGCAGGCTTCTTCTCCATGGCTGCGAGGGTTTCGGCAATCAGAGAGGTCCCGAGCACCCGGCTGTCGCGGATCTGTCCCTTTCGCTTCGCGTTCCAGCGACCGTCGGCGATGTTCGCGCCTGCGAGATGCACGACAGCATCGACGTCCGCCAGCTTGTCGACCTCGATCGTGCCTGCGACAGGGTCCCAGCGGATTCCCTCCGCGCCGCCGCCTCGCACCAGAGGTACAACGGTATCCCCCGCCTTACGAAGCCGCTCGCTGAGCTCCGTCCCGATCATTCCGCTTGCTCCGGAGATCGCTACTCGCACTTTGGTTCCCTCCTTGACGCCTGCTCGATCAGACGTGGTTACGAAGCATCAGCTCCTTCGGATGAGGGCTGAGATAGCTCTGTACGGCGAGATACTCCAGCCCGTTGCGCCGAATATGATGACGAATGAGGGTCAGGGGCACGAGCAGCGGGGTGCGACCGTCCGAGAAGTCGTCGATGGCCTCGATCAGCTCGCGCTTCTCGTCGTCGCCGAGCTCGCGTTTGAAGAATCCCAGCAGATGATGGAGGACGTTGACATGACGTCGCTTCGGAATCGGTCGTCGAATCGCGCTCATGAAGCCGTCGCGGTATTCTGCGGCGAGATCGGAGCGCGAGCGTTGCCTGGCATCGGCGACGAGCCGGCCGAGCTCTCGCTGGGCCTGCGGCGAGTGCGCCATCAGCAGGTATTTCTCTGCGGCCTGGAACTCGATCAGATGTTTTATCGTCCAGCGGCCGCGGAAAAGCCGGCGCAGTCGATTGTGCGCGAAGACGCGCTCGACGAAGCTCTCCCGCAATGTCGCGTCCCCGAGACGCCCCTCCTCCTCGACCGGAAGCAGCGGAAGCTCTTTGATCAGTGCGTCGGCGAAAAGCCCGCGCGCCGACGGGGATGGCATACCAGCGGTCGTGTATGTCCGGACCCGCTCCATTCCGCAGCTCGGCGAGTCCCGCTTGAGGACGTAACCGTCGAGGTCAAGGGTCGCGAGCTGCCGCGCTCTGCCCGCAGCGTACGCGGTCATGGCAGGGGTGTGATCGGTGCCGCTGGCCGGCGCGACCATACGGATCGAGTCCGCGTCGCGCACGAGCCTCAACGTCTCGCGCGGCGTGCCGAGACCGAGCTCGACCTCGGGGCAGACCGGCACGAATGTGAAGTAGCGGCCGAGGACGTCGCAGACGTAGTGATGACGTTTGTGGCCGCCGTCGTAGCGGACCTGCTCGCCGAGAAGACACATCGAGACGCCTACACGCAGATCCTCGTCGCGGTCGGTCGTCTGCACGGGCGGGGAAGTCGGAGCAGAATCAGCAGAAGGAGCCGCAGGGACCTGTCGTTTCTCGCGTTTCGTCATCGAGGACTCGTCTGGCTGATCTCTACGTTCGACCACGCGCCGCGGGGAAGCGAAAGTGGCTGATCTCGACGCGACCGTAACACGCCCCGACGACACGCTCACGCGGATCGGTCGTCGGCTCATCACGATCCCCCTCTACCTGGGGCTGCTCTGCGTTCTGACCCCGATGTTGCTGCCCGTGTCCGTGATCCTCGGGATTGTGGACGTACTGCGACGCAAGCCGCTGCCGCTGCCGAGAACGGTCGTTTTTCTGTGGTACTACCTTCTGTGCGAAACAGTCGGAATCCTCGTCAGCGGGCTGATGTGGATTGCAGCCCTTCTGATCGGTGAGCCGCGCTCGCCGGCCGGACCGCGGTTCCTGACGTGGAACTATGAGCTGCAGCGCCAATGGGGCGCGGCGCTCGGCCGCGGTGCGTTCGCGATCTTCGGAATCAAACTTGATGCCGAGCCGGTGCCGCCTGCCGCGGATGGATCGGACCGGCCGATTCTTCTGTTCATCCGTCACGCCAGCGTTGCGGATACGCTCCTCGCAGTGATGCTGATCACCGGATCGGAGCGGACTCGTTTGCGCTACGTCCTCAAGCGGGAGCTGCTGTGGGATCCGTGTCTGGATATCGTGGGAAATCGCATCCCGAACTACTTTGTGAGCAGAGACTCGACGGACAGCTCGGCGGAGATCGCGGCGGTCGGGCGCCTGATGACCGGTCTCGGCGGTGGAGAGGGCGTGTTGATCTACCCCGAGGGAACACGCTTCACGCCGTCGAAGCAGCGACGCATCCGCGCGCGACTCGAAGAAGGAGACGACAGGCTCGCAGCGGAGCGGGCTCGCCAGCTCGAGCGTGTGCTGCCACCGCGTCCGGGCGGGTATCTCGAGCTTCTCCGCGGCAACGGCCCGGAGATCGGCGCCGATGTCCTGTTCTGTGTTCACTCGGGGCTCGAGAAATCGACCTCTTTCAACGAGCTCACCAACGGCGGTCTGATCGGAAGTCATGTGTCCGTGCGGTTCTGGCGCGTGCCGTTTTCGGAGTTGCCGACCGATGATCAGGCCCGGGTGGACTGGATGCATGAGCAGTGGAAGCGCGTTGACTCGGTCGTGCGTGAGATCGAATAGCTCCGAGCCCGGCCCGGACGGTTCGACAGGCTGCCTGTGGCTCCAGCCGGAGCGGCTCGTTACCATCCGGTCCCATGCAACGCGTGGCCGTCAGCAAGTGGATAGAGGCACCGCCACAGGCCGTCTGGGATCTGTACACCGATCACGTGTCGTGGCAGCGCTGGGCGGGACTCGGGAGCGTGAGGCTGACAGAGGTCGGCAGCCCGGAACGCGACGGTGCGGGGTGCGTTCG
>CAXQPB010000135.1:0-22380 GCA_964225545.1 Candidatus Nitrosopumilus sp.
CATGGGATCGAGGTTCTCGATCGAGCAGATGATGACCACGTTGTCTTTGCGGTCACGCATCACCTCGAGCTCGTACTCTTTCCAGCCTTCAATCGACTCCTCGACCAGAGCCTCGTGCGTGGGTGAGAGGTCGAGCGCCCAGCGCAAGCGCTCCTCGAACTCCTCGTGCGTCGACGCGATGTTCGCGCCCATCCCGCCCAGTGTCCGCGACGGGCGGATAATGACAGGAAGGCCGATGTCAGCGACGATCTGCTGCCCCTCCTCGACCGAATGCGCATATCCGCTGCGCGGCAGATCAAGGCCGATTGCGTTCATCGCGTCTTTGAACAGGTCGCGATCCTCCGCCTTCTTGATGGCGGCGATATTGGCCCCGATGAGCTCGACGCCGTATCGGTCGAGGACACCGGATTCGTACAGATCGATTGCGAGGTTGAGCGCCGTCTGTCCACCCATTGTCGGCAGCAGCGCGTCGGGGCGCTCGGCGGCGATCACGGCCTCCACCGCCTCGGCCGTCATCGGCTCGATGTAGGTACGATCGGCGAAGCCCGGATCGGTCATGATCGTCGCCGGGTTCGAGTTCACCAGCACGACCCGGTAGCCCTCTTCCTGCAACGCCTTGCAGGCCTGCGTGCCTGAGTAGTCGAACTCGCAGGCCTGGCCGATGACAATCGGCCCTGCGCCAACGATCATGATGGTTTTGATGTCGTCTCGACGAGGCATGGCCTACTCCACTCCCGCAGCGCCGGCGACGGCGCGCACCGGCCACCGCTCGAGTTCAGAGCCGGTGGCTCGCGTCTGCATCGAATCAAAAAATCGCTGGAACAGCGGATGGGCGTCGTGCGGCCCGGGCGAGGCCTCGGGGTGATACTGGACCGAGAAGACCGGCAGCGCTTCGTGCGCGAACCCCTCGACGGTCCGATCGTTCAGGTTGATTCGCGTGACCCGCGTCCCGGCGGGCAGCGTATCTGCGTCAACCGCGAAGCCGTGGTTCTGCGAGGTGATCTCGACGATTCCGGTGTCGACATCCATCACGGGCTGGTTGCCGCCGTGATGACCGAATTTCATCTTGTAGGTTTTCGCGCCGAGAGCGAGCGCGAGGATCTGATGCCCCAGACAGATGCCGAACGTCGGCATCTCGGCGACCAGCTCGCGAACGACGCTGATTGCTCCCCCCACCGCGTCCGGGTCGCCCGGTCCGTTGGAAAGGAACAGTCCGTCCGGCTTGAGATCCCGGATCTCGTCGGCCTTCGTATCCGATGGAAACACCACCACCCGGCAACCGAGGTCGGTGAGGTTGCGCAGAATGTTGAGCTTGATCCCGAAATCGAATGCGGCAACCAGCGGGCCGTCGCCCCCGGTTTTTTCGCTGTAACCGGAGGCGAGCTCCCACGTGCCCGTCTGCCAGCGGTATGCGCTTTCGCACGAGACCACGCTGGCCAGGTCCTGGCCCTCCAGGCTCGGCCGCGCCTTGGCCTCCAGCACCAGCGCCGCCTCGTCGACGTCGCCGGTCGCCAGCACCGCCTGCTGCGCGCCGCGGTCACGCGTGAGTCGAACCAGTTGACGAGTGTCGATGTCCTCGATCCCGATCAGGCCGTGGCTCCGCATGTACTCACCGAGGCTGCTGCGCGAGCGCCAGTTGCTCGGCGTATCCCAGTATTCCTTTACGATGAACCCCCGCACGAAGGGTTTGAAGCTCTCGACGTCCTCGGGGTTCACCCCGACGTTGCCGATCTCCGGATAGGTCATCGCCACGATCTGCCCTTGATAGGACGGATCGGTGAGAATCTCCTGGTAGCCGGTCATCGAGGTGTTGAAGACCACCTCTCCCCCGACCCTTCCTTCGGCACCGAAACCGCGGCCCCGAAAAATCGTTCCGTCTGCCATCGCCAGGGTGGCTTTCATCGACGATCCTCCCATACCGAACGTCCGCCCACGATCGTACGCGAGACCTTCCCCTGCAGGTCCCACCCGTCGAACGGTGTATTGTTGCTCTTTGACGCAAGCGCTGCGGCGTCGAGTGTCCACCTGTAATCAGGATCGAAGATGACCACATCCGCGGGCGCTCCGCTTTTCAGAGTCCCGCGATCGAGCCCGAGATTTTTCGCGGGCGCGATGGTCATCGCTTCCACCATCCTCTGCATCGTCAACTCTCCCTTGCGCACCAGCTCCAGCGAAAGCGGCAACATCGTCTCCAGCCCGACGATCCCCTTGGCCGCCCGATCGAACGACACCCCTTTCTCGTCCCGGTGATGGGGAGCATGGTCGGTCGCGATCGTGTCTATTGTACCGTCTGCGAGACCCGCGCGCACCGCCTCGACATCGCGCGGAGTTCGCAGCGGCGGGTACATTTTCGCGTTGGTGTTGTACCCCTCAACGGCCGTGTCGTCGAGCGTGAAGTGGTGCGGAGCGGCCTCCGCGGTGACCTGAACTCCGTCGGCCTTGGCACGGCGTACCATTTCCACGGACTCAGCCGCCGAAAGGTGGGCAACATGCAGGCGCCCCTGTGTGTAACGCGCCAGCTCGATGTCCCGCGCGACCATCGCCGTCTCGCCGACCGAGGGAATCCCGCGGAGCCCCAGGCGCACCGAGGTCAGCCCTTCGTTCATCACCCCGCCCCCGCACAGGCAGAGGTCTTCCTCGTGCGCGATGACCGCGATGCCGAACATCCGGGCGTATTCGAGAGCGCGCCGCATCAGCCCGCTGTCCATGATCGGCATGCCGTCGTCGGAGACGGCAACCACCCCGGCCTCGTACATTTCGCCGAACTCCGACATCTGCTTGCCTTCGAGCCCGATCGAAACGGCGCCGATCGGATAGACATTCGCGAGCCCGGCCAGCCGGGACTTCTCGATGATGTACTGGGTCACCGCTGCGTTGTCGTTGACCGGATCGGTGTTAGCCATGCAGCCGAGCGAGGTTACCCCACCGACGACCGCAGACATCGAGCCGGTGGCGACGGTCTCCTTGTACTCGTAGCCCGGCTCACGAAGGTGGACGTGCATATCGATGAAGCCGGGCGAGACGATCTGACCCGACGCATCGATCAGGTCGGCATCGGTGGCAGGAATCGCACCGGGCTTGTCGACGGCTTTGACGATGCCACCGTCGAGCAGCAGATCGCGCGGCTCGTTGATCCCGACGTCGGGGTCGATCAGGTGTCCGCCCCGGATGAGAATGGGCTCTGTCTGTCGTACTCGCTCGCTCACGTCTGCCGGCTCAGCCTGCCGCCTCCTTTTCCACACTGTCACTCGATCCGGACACGGCCTCGACCTGTCGTACCTCGAGGCTGCTCCCGCGTATTCCGCCCGCACCGGGCACGATGAGCTGGTAAAGCACCGCCATCCGCATCGCGACGCCGTTGGCGACCTGGTTCATCATCACCGAATACGGGCCGTCCGCGACACCACTGGAGATCTCGATACCTCGGTTCATCGGGCCGGGGTGCAGAATAATTACATCCGGCGCAGCCTCGGCGAGGATCTCCTGCGTCAGACAGAAGTAGTGGGCGTATTCGTTGAGGCTCGGAAAATAGTTGCCGCCCTGTCTCTCACGCTGGATCCGCAGCATCATGACGACATCGACGTCACGGACCGCTTCAGCGACGTCGTAAAACAGCTCACAGCCAAGCGCCCTGAACTCATCGGGCAGCAACGTCGGCGGCCCGCACAGGCGAACCTTCGCTCCGAGCGTCAGCAGACCGTACACATTCGAGCGCGCCACACGCGAGTGCAGGATGTCACCGACGATCGTGACGGTAAGCCCCTCGATCTCCGGTTTGTGCTCGTAGATGGTCAGCAGATCGAGAAGCGCCTGCGTCGGGTGTTCGTGGCCGCCGTCTCCCGCATTGATGATCGGGCAGTCGACGATGTCTGCCAGCAACCTCGCGGCTCCGGCGGCCTGATGGCGCACCACGATCGCATCCGGTGACATCGCCGCGAGATTGCGCGCGGTATCGGAGAGGGTCTCGCCTTTCGACAGACTTGAACCGGATCCGGAGAGGTTGATCGAGTCGGCCGAGAGACGCTTGGCCGCGATCTCGAAGGAGATCCGCGTCCGCGTGCTGTTCTCGAGAAACAGGTTGATGACCGTCTTGCCGCGCAGCGTGGGGACCTTCTTCACGTCGCGCGAAGAGACCTCTTTCATCTTCTGGGCAGAGTCGAGAAGAAGCTGGATATCCTCAGCGCTGACGCCCTCGAGCCCGAGGAGGTGGCGATGGCCGCTCGTTTCATCCATCGGACGGCTCCTCGATGAAAACCCCCTCGACACCGTCTTCATCGCCGAGTTTGACCAGGACCTTCTGCTCACGCGCCGTCGGGATGTTCTTGCCGACGTAATCGGCCCGAATCGGCAGCTCACGGTGCCCGCGGTCCACCAGAACGGCGAGCTGAATCGCGGAGGGCCTGCCGAGGTCGATGAGCGCGTCCATCGCCGAGCGCACCGTCCGCCCGGTGTAGAGCACGTCGTCGACGAGAATCACGGTCATGTCGTGAACATCAAAGGCGAGCTCGGTCGTACCCAGCAGCGCGGTCGATCCGAGGCCCACGTCGTCACGGTACAAAGAGACGTCGATGGCACCGACCGGCGGAGCGGTCCCGCTCTCGATCCTGCCGACAGCATCGGCGAGTCGCTCTGCGAGCGGCACCCCGCGAGTGCGTATTCCGGCAAGCGCGATCCCCTCGACGCCGCCATTGCGCTCCACGATCTCGTGCGCGATGCGGCGCAGGCAGCGACCGATCTGATCCTCGGCCAGAATCATGCCGCTCATGACAGACCTCCCGGCTCGCGATCGTCGCGCCATGCCGGCTGCGGGCACAAAAAAACCCCGCCGATTTCCCGGCGAGGCGTTACCGCGACGATCGCTGCCGGCGCCGTGATAGCGCCGACGGTTAGTGCAGTCAGGCTGTGACCTTCGTTCGTCGTAGTCATAGCGTACACCCTTTTCGGCCTCGCGGGGCCGGATTAAAAGGTCTACGGAACGCGATCGTTCTACTCAGTGACGTGGCGGGTGTCAATCAGACATGACCCCGAGGAGCCGATTCAGTCCGGAATCCGCATTCCCAGCCGTCCCCAGCGAGGCCGGAATTCCTGGGCGTCCCACGACCAGTACAGGATGAACGCTTTTCCGAGAATGTCGTCGATCGGAACCGGGCCCCAGAAACGGCTGTCATGACTGTAGTCGCGGTTGTCCCCCATCACGAAGACGTGCCCTTCGGGCACCACGAACGAGCGGAAATTGTCCCGCGGGTTCCGCATCGACCCGCTGGTGTCCTCAAAGTGACCGTAGGGGTCCTCCAGGCGTTCGCCGTTGATGTACACCTGCTTGTTGCGGATCTCGACGCGCTCGCCGGGCAGAGCTTTGACGCGCTTGATGAAGTCCTTGCTCGGATCCTGCGGATAAACGAAGACGATGACGTCCTCACGCTGCGGTGAGTTGAAGTCGAAGATACGGGCGCCGACGAACGGAACTCGAAGTCCGTAGATGAACTTGTTGACCAGGAGATGATCGCCGATCTCGAGCGTCGGCTTCATCGAACCACTGGGGATTTTGAAGGCCTGAACGACGAAGGTGCGGATGAACAGCGCCAGAAGCAC
The DNA here is from genome assembly GCA_964225545.1 of Candidatus Nitrosopumilus sp. Classification (GTDB taxonomy): domain Bacteria; phylum Desulfobacterota; class Binatia; order UBA1149; family SPBQ01; genus SPBQ01. Next base: position 5,593 of record CAXQPB010000135.1, read on the forward strand.
CGCCATCACCAGCGCTTCGGCGTACTCCCTCCATACCGACCGTTCGACCGTTGCTTCCGCCTCCACCGCGGCGCGATCGCGCTTGTTCGCCACTACTCGTCGCCTACCTTGAGAACAGCCAGGAACGCTTCCTGAGGGATCTCGACACTCCCCACCTGCTTCATTCTCTTTTTCCCTTCTTTCTGTTTCTCAAGCAACTTGCGCTTGCGCGTGATGTCACCGCCGTAACATTTCGCCGTCACGTTCTTTCGAAGCGCTTTTACCGTTTCCCGGGCGATGACCTTCGAACCGATCGCGGCCTGGATGACAATTTCGAACATCTGCCGCGGCAGCAGCTTTTTCATCCGCAGGGCGAGCTCCCTGCCCCGATAATACGCACGCTCGCGGTGGCAGATGATCGACAGCGCATCGACCCGGTCGCCGTTGATCAGCAGGTCGAGTTTGACCAGCGGCGCGGTCTGAAAGTCGGTCGGTTCGTAGTCCAGCGATGCATATCCGCGGGAGACCGACTTCAGACGATCGTAGAAGTCGTAGACGATTTCGCTGAGCGGCATCTCGTAAACGATGATCGAGCGCCCCTCGGACGGGTATTTCAGCTCGCGCTGCTGCCCCCGCTTCTCCTCACACAGCGCGAGGATTCCCCCGACGTAGTCGGTCGGCACATGAATGGTCGCGAGAATATATGGTTCCGCGATCGACTCGACGAGACCCGCCTCCGGCAACTTGGCCGGGCTGTCGATCTCGATCTCGCTGCCGTCCGTGAGGTGGACCCGGTAGGCCACCGTCGGCGCCGTCGTGATGAGATCGAGCCCGAACTCACGCTCGAGCCGCTCCTGCGTGATCTCGATGTGGAGCAGCCCCAGAAAACCGCAGCGAAAACCGAAGCCGAGCGCCATCGAGGTTTCAGGCTCGAAGAAAAACGATGAATCCTTCAGGCGCAGCTTCTCGATCGCGTCGCGCAACGCCTCATACTGCGCGCTCTCGATCGGATAAATGCCGGCGAAGACCATCGGTTTGACCTGCTGGAAGCCGGGCAGCGCCCGATCGCACGGTCGCGAGGCGTGGGTAACCGTGTCGCCGACGCGCGCCTCGCCGATGTCCTTGATGCTCGCAGCCATGAAGCCGACCTCGCCCGGACCGAGGCTCTTGACCTCGAGCGGCCGCGGCACCAAAGCCCCGATACGCGTCACCTCGAATGTCGACGATGCCTGCATCATGCGGATTCGATCGCCCTTGCGCAGGGTCCCGTCCATCACCCGGACGAGCACGACGGCTCCGAGATACGGGTCGAACCAGCTATCGAAGATCAGAGCCTTGAGCTCAGCGTCGGGGTCGCCTTGCGGCGGCGGAATTCGCTCGACAATCGCCTCCAGAACATCCCCGACTCCGACTCCGGTCTTCGCGCTCACCTCGAGCGCGTCCGAGGCATCGAGGCCGATGACGTCCTCGATCTCCTGACGGGCGAAGGCAGGATCAGCGCTCGGCAGGTCGATCTTGTTGAGGACCGGCACGATCTCGAGCCCGCCATCGACCGCGAGATAGGTGTTGGCCAGGGTCTGGGCTTCGACGCCCTGACTCGCATCGACAACCAGCAGAGCGCCTTCGCATGCGCCGAGCGCGCGCGAGACTTCGTAAGAAAAGTCGACGTGGCCGGGAGTGTCGATCAGGTTGAGCATGTAGCGCTCACCGTCGGCCGCATCGTAAAGGAGACGGACCGCACGCGCCTTGATCGTGATCCCGCGCTCGCGCTCGAGGTCCATGTCGTCGAGCAACTGCGCAGACATCTCCCGCTGCGAGACAGTCCCCGTGAGCTCGAGCAGACGATCGGCAAGCGTCGACTTGCCGTGGTCGATGTGCGCGATGATCGAGAAATTGCGTATGCGCTCGGCCTTCATCCGGAGAGACCCCGCACAGCGGGGTAACCGTGATCGCTACGACCGAGTGCGGAAGAAGTCAACCGTGGAGACGAGTCCGTCGGCAAGCTCCGTGCGTGGCGCCCAGCCGAGCACCTCCTGCGCCTTGGAAACGTCGAGCACGTTTCTCCGGACTTCGCCGTCCTTCGCCGCGACGTGCTGCGCGGTCCCCTTGCCCCCCACGTGCTCTTTGACGCGCTCATACAGCTCGACGACGTTCGTCTCCCTGCCGGTCGCGATATTGACCGCACCGGTGAACTCGCTGTCGAGCGCCGCAAGGTTGGCGCGGACCACATCCTGCACGAACACGTAGTCGCGCGTCTGCAGGCCGTCGCCGAAGATCGACACGTCCTTGTCCGCCAGCAGATTCTGGCAGAAGATCGCGATCACACCCGCCTCCCCGTGCGGATCCTGACGCGGCCCGTACACGTTGGCATATCGCAGCGCCACATAATCGAGGCCGAAGATTCGCCGGTAGTAATACAGGTAGTGCTCGCTGGTCAGCTTGCTGATCCCGTAGGGGCACACCGGATGCGTCGGCGCCGTCTCGGGCGCCGGCAGTGTCTCCGGCTCGCCGTAGACGGTCCCGCCGGACGACGCGAAGAGAACACGGCGCAGCCCCGCCTTTCGTGCGGGTTCGAGAATGTTGAGCAACCCGAGGATATTCACGTCTGCGTCGAACGACGGATCGTCGACCGAGACGCGCACGTTCATCTGCGCCGCGTGGTGGTTGATGACCTCGGGGGCATAGTCACGAACGGCCTCGGCGGCTTCGTTCGAACGGACGTCGTGATGAAGGAGAGTGGCCGCTGCCGGGATGTTTTCCCGGTGGCCACTCGAAAGGTTGTCGAGGATCGCGACCTCGTGGCCGGCGTCACAATATGCCTGGGCGATGTGCGAGCCGATAAAGCCCGCCCCTCCCGTTACGAGTATTCGCATCTACCGCCACTCAACTCCGTAGATTCACTTTTCGCCGAGCTTTTCCCGGAAGTAGGCGATCGCGTTGGTGAGACCGGTCTCGAGCGGAACCTGGGGTTGCCAGCCGAGGACTTTCTTCGCCTTGGTGATATCGGGTTGCCGGACCTTGGGGTCATCCGTCGGCAGCGGCCGTTCTTCGATCGGAGAGTCGGATCCCGAAAGCTCCTTGATCTTCACGGCGAAGTCCATGATGGACATCTCCATCGGGTTGCCGAGGTTGGTCGGCTCCTTCTCGTCCGACCAGAGCAACCGCGTCAGCCCCTCGACGAGATCGTCAACGTAACAGAAACTCCGGGTCTGGCTTCCGTCCCCGTAGACGGTCAGCGGCTCCCCTCGCAGCGCCTGGCAGATGAAGTTCGGCACCACCCGCCCGTCCCGCATACGCATCCGCGGGCCGTAGGTATTGAAGATGCGGGCCATGCGCGTCTCCACGCCGTGGGTCCGCATGTAAGCCATTGTCATGGCCTCCATGAAACGCTTGGCTTCGTCGTAGACACCGCGCGGACCGACCGGGTTCACGTTGCCCCAGTAACTCTCCTGCTGGGGATGAACCAGCGGGTCTCCGTAGACCTCGGAGGTCGACGCGACAAGAATCCGCGCCTTCTTCTCCTTGGCCAGACCGAGCGCTTTGTGGGTCCCGAGCGAGCCCACTTTCAGGGTCTGGATCGGCAGCTCCAGGTAGTCGACCGGGCTGGCCGGGGACGCGAAATGCATGATCGCGTCGAGCTCACCCTTCACGTACAGGTAGTTGGTTATATCCTGTTCGAGAAACGTGAACTTCGGATTTTGCATGAGGTGAGCGATGTTGTCGCGCTCACCCGTCAGCAGATTGTCGACGCAAATGACCTCGTGGTCTTCGCCGAGGAAGCGTTCGCACAGGTGCGAGCCGATAAAGCCCGCGCCTCCCGTCACCAGAATCCGCGCCATCCCCTCTTCCCTCTCCGTTCCGGCCGCTCAGCCTAGCCGTCTGCGCCTTGCTCCACCGACGGTCGTCCGATCGGGAAGTAGTTGAAACCGATCTTCTGCATGGAGGCCGGCTCCCAGAGGTTTCGACCGTCAAAGATCACAGGCTCCTTGAGCAGCTGCTTGACCCGGTCGAAATCGGGGCGTCGGAACTCATTCCACTCCGTGACCACGAGCAGCGCGTCGGCGCCGTCGAGAGTCTCGTAGTTCTGTCGGTGATACGTGATGCGGTCGCCGAAGATCTTGCGGGCGACCTCCATTGCTTCCGGGTCGTGCACGCGAACGTTGCAGCCCGAGGCGAGCAGGTCCTCGATCAGACCGATCGCGGGCGCCTCACGCATATCGTCCGTCCGCGGCTTGAACGCCAGCCCCCACAGACCGAAGGTCCGTCCGTTCAGCGAGCCGTTGTAGAAGGTCTCCACCTTCTGGAAGAGCCGCTTCTTCTGCCGGTTGTTCACCTGATCCACGGCACGGAGGATCGTGAAGTCGCTCTCGTTCGTCTCGGCGGTGTTGATGATCGCACGGACGTCCTTGGGGAAGCACGAGCCACCGTAGCCGAGCCCGGCATACAGGAACGCCGGTCCGATTCGTGAGTCGAAGCCCATCCCCTGCCGCACCTGGGAGACGTCAGCGCCGACCCGCTCGCACAAGTTGGCGACCTCGTTCATGAACGAGATTCGCGTCGCGAGCAGCGAGTTGGCCGCATACTTCGTCATCTCGGCGCTCGCGTTGTCCATCACGAGAATGGGAGCACCGCTACGGCAGAACGGAGAGTAGAGATCCTTGATGATCTCCCCTGCCCGCTCGTCCGCGCAGCCGATCACGACACGATCCGGCTTGAGGAAATCGTCGATCGCGGCGCCTTCCTTCATGAACTCGGGGTTGGAGACCACGTCGAACGGGTGATCCGTCGCCGAAGCCAGCTCCCTGGCAACGCGCTTGTGGGTGCCGACCGGGACCGTGCTTTTCGTCACGACGACCCGGTATCCGTCCATGCACTCACCAATGCTGCGGGCCACGGCCCAGACGGCGCTCAGGTCCGGCGCGAAGTCCTCGTCTCCCTGCGGGGTTCCCACCGCAATGAAACAGACAAGAGCGTGCCGCACCGCGGTCGACAGGTCGGTCGTGAACGCGAGCCGCCCCTCCTCCACGTTGCGCTTGATGAGCTCCTCGAGCCCCGGCTCAGAGATGGGCACTTCGCCCTGGCGCAGAGCTTCGACCTTGGCCTCGTCGATATCGACGCAGATGACGTCATTGCCGGTCTCGGCAAAACACGTCCCGGCCACGAGTCCGACATAACCGGTCCCGACTACACAGATTCTCACGTTGCCTCCTATCGGAGGACTGCTGTGGAAGGAAAAAACAAGGGCGCAGTCCGAGTGAGGATGGTATCAGCCCACTTACAGGCCAGCAACAACCCTGCGAGGACCGTCTTTCGAGTTCGCGCGCAGGTCCGGTTTCTGGTCCAGAACCCGGGCCACTGTGTACACCGGCTTGTCCTGACTCTCGTGGTAGGTGCGAGCGAGCATTTCGCCCAGCAGCCCGAGAGTCAGCAACTGCACGCCGGTGACTGCAAGCAGGATCCCCAGCAAAACGATCGGCCTGCCGCCGAGTTGGACGCCGAAAGCCAGCCTCTCGAAGGCGAGCCAGCCGAGCAGACCCGCCCCTGCCGCTCCCACGAGCAGCCCGAGGAGCCCGAAGACCTGAATCGGTCGGGTGGAAAAAGCCGATAAAAACTTGACGGTGAGAAGATCCAGAATGACTCGAAGCGTCCGCCCGAGACCGTACTTGGAGCGCCCGTACGTGCGCGGCCTGTGGTTGACCTCGATCTCCGCGATCACAGCGCCCATATCGCCCGCGATGGCCGGAATAAACCGGTGCATTTCACCGTACAGGCGCAGGCTCTTGGCGATATCCGAGCGGTAGGCCTTCAACATGCAGCCGTAGTCGTGGACCTTCACGCGCGTGATCCGGCGGATGATCCAGTTAGCGATGAGCGACGGAAGCCGTCGTTGAAAAAACGCGTCCTTGCGGTCCCGCCGCCAGCCGGTGACCAGATCGTAGCCCTCTTCGAGCCTGGCGAGCAGCGCCGGAATATCGGCCGGATCGTTCTGGAGGTCGCCATCGAGGGTAACAATGACTTTCCCACGCGCGCGGTCGAAGCCGGCAGACATTGCGGCAGTCTGCCCGAAGTTGCGCCGCAGGCACACCACCCGGACGCGGGGATCGGACGCGTGCAACGCCGACAGGATGGCCCGGCTGCCGTCCTGTGAGCCGTCATCGACGTAGAGAATCTCGTAGGAACCCGCCGTCACGACAGACTGCATGGCCGCGGTGATCTCGGCATGCAGCCGCTCGAGGTTGTCCCTCTCATCGAGGATCGGGACGACAACGGAAACGTCCACGGCCCGCTACACCCGGCCCTGCATCGGACAACCCGTCTGTGCGATCGCTGTCATGTTCCGCTCCTCGAAGCTCGCGCCGTTTCAGCTGTGGAAGTCGGTCAGCGACATGAACTGCCGGAAACGGCCGTCGATATCTTCACGACTCAGCGTCTTGAGACGGCCCAGGCCGAAGTCCTCCACCGCGAAGGACGCGACAACGCTTCCGTGTACGATCGCGCGACGCAGGCTGCGCTTGGTCACCTCGCCCGCCTCGGCGAGACTTCCGAACAGACCGCCGGCGAAACAGTCGCCTGCCCCTGTCGGATCCTTCACGGTCTCGAGTGGAAACGCCGGGACCGCGAAGATGTCGTCGGCCGCGAACTGGAGTGCGCCGTACTCTCCACGCTTGATCAGCAGAGTGTCCGGCCCCATGTCCAGAATACGACGGGCCGCCGTCACGACATTGGACTCGCCCGAAAGCTGGGTGGCTTCTGAATCGTTGATCGACAGCAGGTCCACCTTCGACAGCAGCTGCTCGAGCTCGGGCCGGCTGCCCTCGATCCAGTGATCCATGGTATCGGCGCCGATCAGCTTCACCGAGTCGAGCTGGGAGAGGACCGCGTCCTGCAGACCGGGCTGGATGTTGGCGAGAAACACCAGCTCGCTGTCCCGGTACGCGTCGGGGAGCCGGGGGTCGAAGTCTCCGAAAACGTTGAGCTGAAGGTCCAGCGTGTCGCGGACGTTGACGTCCTCATGGTAGCGGCCGGTCCAGCGGAAGGTTTTTCCTTCGACGACCTCGAGACCGTCCAGATTGATTCCCCGGGACTCGAGAAACTTCCGCTCGTCCTCGGGAAAATCGCTTCCGACCACACCCACCATATTGACCGGCGCGAACAGGCTGGCCGCCACCGAGAAGTACGAGCACGATCCTCCCAGTACATCGGGGGCCCGTCCTGCCGGTGTCTCGATCGTATCGAGAGCCACCGACCCCACCACACAAACCGAACTGCTCATGATTGATTCTCCCCTTTGCGCTCGTTCCGGCCTTCCTGTGCACCGGGTCGTAGAACTCTGCCCGCGATCGCATCGAGCTCGCGAATCCGCTCGGGCGCGATGCACGCCGGATCCGTGATCACCGCGCCCTCCAGTGCCTGGCGGCACGAGCACGCGCGATCGTCGCCGACCTCCCTGGCGATACGCTGTACGATGTCACGAGCCAGAACCGCGTTGTCTTTCAGAACTCGCAGGACATCCTCGACCTCGACCGCTTCGTCCTCACTGCGCCAGCAATCGTAGTCTGTTGCCATGGCGAGCGTGACGAAACAGATCTCCGCCTCTCGCGCCAGCTTGGCCTCCTGCAGGTTGGTCATGCCGATGACATCACCACCCCACGATCGATACAGGTGCGACTCGGCACGCGTGGAAAACTGCGGGCCCTCCATGCAGACGTAGACCCCGCCCTCGTGGGCTTCCGCTCCCGCACCACCGGCGCACTCGAATGCGAGATCGCACAGCACCGGGCAGAACGGGTCGGCAAAGCCGACGTGCGCGACAACGCCATCGCCGAAGAAGGTAGAGATCCGGCCGCGCGTGCGATCAATGAACTGGTGCGGCACGACGACATCGCCGGGCTCGATGTGTTCGCGCAGGCTTCCGACAGCCGAGACCGAGACGATCGCGTCAGCGCCAAGCTGCTTGAACCCATGGATGTTGGCGCGGAAATTCAGCTCGGAGGGCAGGATCCTGTGCCCGACCCCGTGACGGGGAAGGAACGCGAGCCGCCTGTCGCCGAAATTGCCGACAACATACGCATCCGAGGGAGGACCGTACGGCGTCTGAAGCTCGACGCGCTCGACTGCTTCGAGCCCGTCGATGTCGTACAGGCCGGTTCCGCCTATGATTCCGAGAAGTGACAAGCGCCCTACCCTAGCCGCTGCGTTCGGCAGAGGGAACGCTCGCACGCAGCCGACGGCCGGGGACGGCTGGAACGCAGGCCGCGATCAGCCACGGATGAACGACACCCGCGGGCCGGACTCGAGCGTGAGCACCTTCACCGGGTCGAGAATGTCCCCGTTTATGGTGTAAGCCTGCGGCTCGGCGAACTCGATGACCACCCGTCTCGCCATGTTGTCGTAGAGACTTTCGAGATCGGCTGGAAAGCCTCGAAAGAACCGCCACAGACGGCTGAGCAACTGTCCGGCCGTGCTTCGCCCTGCGAGCAGATGAAAATGGGACGGCTTGCGCGCGCTGAGATAGAACGGCTTCACGCCGAGGCCGATGTGAGTGACGGTGCTCGCGAGAATCATCGTATAGCCGCGGAACGGCACCCGCTCACCATCGCATTCGATATCGGCCTCGATCGTGTTCACGACCGCGCGGATCAGCGAAGTCCCGAAAATCCATGAGATCCCGCAAACGATCAGCAGACCGAAAGCCCGAGCCGGTCGAGGCCGGCGGCCGCTGTAGTACAGCCGCAGGAAATTGGTGATCAAACCGGCACCGAAGATGTAGCCGTAGTGCTCGTCATTCACGCGGATCAGGTCGCGCTGAACGATCTCGTGCGTCCGCCCCTGGCGGTAATCCTTGACGACGTGGGCGAGCATCGACTCCGCGCGCCGGCGCCGAGCACCGATGGTGCGTGCGAGGTTGTTGATGGTGCCTGCCCTCAGGGGAAGCAGCAGCGGCAGCGGCCGCCCCTCCCAAAGCGAGATTACGCGAGAGACGGCGTGGAAGAAGCTGCCGTCACCACCGCAGACCGCGAGGATCTCGACCTCCCGCTCTCTGAGCCCCGTCAGCACCTCGTCGAGATGCCGCAGGTCGGTTGTCTCGAAGACCTCGCCGTCATCGCCGAGGATCGACTGAAAACGGGACACGCGACGCGGACGTCGCTTGTTGCCACTGGCGTGAGGGTTGACGATGACGCCGATGCCGCCCATCACACGGCGACGCTCATCCGTCAGTCCCGGGAGCGACCGCCTCGGACGGGGCGGCGGCCAGCTGCCCGCAGGCGGCCTCGATGTAGCGGCCGCGACTCTTCCTGACGGTCGCGTGGACACCGGCCGCGAGCAGCCCGGTCTGGAAGCGATCGACGGCTTCGTCTTCGGGTCGGTCGTACCCCGCGCCGGGGAACGGATTGAACGGGATCAGGTTGACCTTCACAGCCATCCCACGAACCAGTTCGATGAGCTCGGACACGTCACGCGCGGTGTCATTCACCCCGCCGAGCAGCACGTACTCGAGCGTGACGCGCTTACGCCGCGGCAGGTCGAGTCGGCGGCAGGCCTCCATGAGCTCGGCGAGCGGGTAGCGCTTGTTGATCGGCATCAAGCGGTCGCGCAGCTCATCGCGCGCTGCGGTGAGGGAGACCGCGATGTGAACCGAGGTCTCGCGGGCGAGGCGCTCGAGCTGAGGGACGAGCCCGGCGGTCGAGACGGTGATGCGTCGAGGCGAAATACCCAGCCCCCAGCGCGACGTCATGATCTCGATCGCACGCAGCAGCCGGTCGTAGTTGGCCAGCGGCTCGCCCATCCCCATGAAGACATAGTTGGTAAGCGGATGGGGCGAAGCCTTCACCCGCGCGTGCAGGACCTGGGCGACGATCTCGCCAGGGTCCAGGTTCCGCCTCAGCCCGAGCCGCGCCGTGGCGCAGAACGCGCAATCGATCGCACACCCGACCTGTGACGAGATGCACAGCGTGAGGCGTTCTTCCCGAGGGATGACGACGCTCTCGACGACCTCGCCGTCGCCGAGCTCGACGAGCAGCTTCGCCGTGCCGTCCTGTGAGTCGCTGACACGCGATACACGCGGCAGCGTGCAGTCGAAGTCTTCCGACAGCGCTTCACGCACCGCCGACGGGAGGTTCGCCATATCGGCGACCTCGGTCGGCGGGCGATTGTACAGCCAGCCGGCGATCTGACTCGCGCGATATCCCTCGAAGCCACGGCCGGCGACCCAGTCTTCAAGGTCGCTCAGCCGCTGGGAGCGCAGGGAACGCAGAGAGCGCTGCGCGCGCGGGCTCGCCGGATCGCTCAGCGCGGGTGAATCTCCAGATCGTTGAAGAAGTAGCCGATCTCGAAAGCCGCGGTGTCGGGCCCATCGGAGCCGTGTGCCGCGTTGCGCTCGATGTTCGAGCCGTGGAGCTTGCGGATGGTCCCGTCCGCCGCTTCTTCGGGGTTGGTCGCACCGAGAATCTCGCGATACTTCTCGATCGCGTTGGGTCCCTCCAGCACCGACACGACGCACGGCCCTTCGGACATGAAGTCGGTCAGATCACCGAAAAACGGCCGCTCTTTGTGGACCGCATAGAAGCCCTCGGCCTGCCGTTTGGTCATGTGAATCATCTTCGACGCGATGACCTTCAGGCCACCCTTCTCGATCAGGCCGAGCACACCGCCGACGGCGTTGGCTGCGACAGCGTCGGGCTTGACGATGGAAAACGTTCTCTCGCTCATGTTTCGCGTTACTCCTCGCAGGCGCGCGTCAGGCGGCGCCCATCGCTTTCTGAAGCGCTGTTCCCATATCGGCCGGGCTCTTCGCCACTGTGATTCCAGCAGCTTCAAGCGCGGCCATCTTGTCGGCAGCGGTCCCCTTGCCTCCCGAGATGATGGCGCCGGCATGGCCCATCCGTTTGCCCGGAGGCGCAGTCTGGCCGCCGATGAACGCCGCGACAGGCTTCGTCATGTTCTTGCCGACCCACTCGGCCGCGGTCTCCTCCGCGTTGCCCCCGATCTCACCGATCATGATCACGCCGTCCGTATCCGGATCGTCGTTGAACAGCTTCATGGCGTCGAGATGGGTGGTGCCGATGATCGGATCTCCGCCGATACCGATGCACGTCGACTGGCCGATACCGAGCAGCGTGAGTTGATGAACCGCCTCGTAGGTCAGCGTGCCGGAGCGCGAAACCACACCGATTCGGCCGGGCTTGTGGATGTAGCCGGGCATGATGCCGACCTTGGCCTCTCCCGGAGTGATGATGCCCGGGCAGTTCGGACCGATCAGCCGCGACTCGCGTCCTTCGAGGAATCGCTTCACCTTGACCATGTCCGCTGCCGGGATGCCCTCGGTGATGCAGACGATCAGCGGGATGCCGGCGTCGGCTGCTTCCATGATCGCGTCGGCCGCACCCGGGGGCGGCACGTAGATCACCGAGACGTTGGCCGCTTCGCCTTTGACGGCCTGCTCGACCGTGTCGAAGATCGGCACGCCTTCCCAGTCACTGCCGCCCTTGCCCGGGCGCACGCCCGCGACCATCTGCGTCCCGTAGTCACGGCAGCCCTGGAGATGGAACTGGCCGGTCTTTCCCAGACCCTGCGTGACGACCCTGCTGTCCTTGTTCAGAAGAACGCTCATTTGATGCCCGCCGCCTCCACGGCCTTTCTCGCGCCGTCGGTCATATCCGACGCGGAGATAATGTCGATATCGGATGACGCGAGAATTTCGCGGCCTCTTTCGACGTTGGTGCCTTCCATGCGGACGACCAGCGGAACCTCGATGCCCACTGTCTTTGCCGCCTGGACGACGCCCTCGGCGAGGACATCGCACTGCATGATACCGCCGAAGATATTGATGAAGATGGCCTTCACGTTCGGATCGGCGAGGATGATCTTGAACGCCTCTCCGACCTTCTCCGCGTTGGCGCCGCCGCCGACGTCGCAGAAGTTGGCGGGCTCACCACCGTGGTGGTGGATGATGTCCATGGTGGCCATCGCCAGTCCGGCGCCGTTGACCATGCAGCCGATGTTGCCGTCGAGCGCGATGTAGCTCAGGTCGAACTCGGCGGCCCGCTGCTCTTTCGGGTCCTCTTCGTTCTCGTCGCGGAGCTCGCGCACCTCCGGGTGCCGGTACAGAGCGTTGTCGTCGAACGAGAGCTTGGCATCGAGGGCGAGCAGGTCGCCCGAGCCGGTGAGCACCAGCGGATTGATCTCGAGCAGCGACGCATCGAGTTCGTTGTAGGCCTTGTAGAGCGCCTGGAAGAACGCGACCGCCTCCTTGGTCTTCTCGGCGGGCACACCGAGGTTGAACGCAAGATTGCGCGCCTGGAAATCGCCGAGACCGACCGCCGGGTCGATCCACTGCCGGAAGATCCTGTCCGGCGTCTCCTCGGCGACCTTCTCGATGTCCATCCCGCCTTCGGTGCTGGCCATCACCACCACGCGGCCGACGGCGCGATCGAGCAGAATGCTGAGGTAGAGCTCTTTGGCGATATCGCAGCCTTCTTCGATCAGGACGCGGCCGACCTGCTTGCCCGCCGCCCCGGTCTGGCGCGTCACCAGAAGGTTTCCGAGGATCGAGCCGGCGAACTCCTCGGCTTCGGCCGGCGACTTGGCCAGTCGCACACCGCCGGGCTTGTCGTGCTTCGGCAACCCCTCGGTCTTGAGGTTGGCCTCGAAGATCGCGGCGGCCTGCGACTCATCGGAGACGATGGCACCTGCCCCACGGCCGCCCGCATGAATCTGCGACTTCACGACGACGATCGGCGTGCCGAGCTCCTCGGCAGCCTTGCGCGCGTCGCTGGCGCTGGTGACCATTGTTCCGCGGGGCACGCTCACGCCGAATCCGCGCAGCAGCCCCTTGGCCTGATACTCGTGTACGTTCATCGGTTCTCCGGTCCTCTTGTTATCGCGCGATGGCGCTGTCGAGCGCCTCGACCAGTTCTTTCACGTGCGACGCGGACACCTCAAGCTGCTTCGCTTCGTCCTCGCTGAGCCTGAGCTCGACGACCTCCTCCACGCCGCCGGCGCCGATGCGCGCCGGCACGCCGAGATAAAAGCCCGAGTAACCGTACTCACCCTCGAGGTAGGCAGCGACCGGCAGGACCTCTTTCTTGTCTCGCAGGTAAGACTCGGCCATGCGGATCGCCGACGTCGCAGGCGAGTAGAATGCCGAGCCGGTCTTGAGCAGGGCCACAACCTCCCCGCCTGCTTTGCGGACGCGCTCCTCAATTTCCTCGAGGCGCTTAACCGGGATGAAATCGGTCACCGGCGCGCCGCCGACGGTGCAGCTCGAACGCACGGGGACCATATCGTCGCCGTGACCGCCGAGAACCATGGCCTGAACCGACTCGACCGAGACGCCGAGCTCCCACGCCAGGAACGTCCGGTACCGCGCCGAGTCGAGGACGCCGGCCATTCCGACCACCCGTTCCTTGGGAAAACCGGTCTCGCGCTTGGCGAGCGTGACCATCGCGTCGAGCGGGTTGGAGACGATGATGACAAGCGAATCGGGCGCGTTGTCCGCGATGCCGCGCGCGACCTGCGTCATGATCTTCGCGTTGGTCGCCAGCAGATCGTCGCGGCTCATGCCCGGCTTGCGCGCCAGCCCGGCGGTGACGATACAGACGTCGGCGCCGGCGATGTCTTTGTAGTCATTGGTGCCCGTGATCGACACGTCAAAAGGCTCGACCGGACCTGCCGCCGAGAGGTCGAGCGCCTTGCCCTGGGGCAGCCCGTCCACAACGTCGAAAAGAACCACGTCACCCAGCCCGCGCAGCGCAGCCAAGTGCGCCATCGTGCCGCCGATAGTCCCAGCGCCGATCAGCGCAATCTTGTTTCGTCCCATCTCTTCGGATCACTCCCGGCCCACGTAAGGGCCTCTCGATGCCCACCGCGTCGCCAACCCGCGCGCACGCCAGGGCGGGCGCGCGTACTACCGACTCGTTCTGGGTTGAGTCGCCGGCGAGCAGACATCGAGGGTCGAGGACCGCCGCTGCGCCGGACGCTGACTCGCCTGTAGGTAGCGGTCACGGGACGATTAGGCAACCGGCGCCCGTCCCGAAAAGCCTTGCGATTGCGAGAGCGTACGCCGGAACTACTCGGCCTCCTGCTGAACCCCGCTCTCCTTCACGACCCGGTCGACGAGGTGCTCAGGCAGCTGCTCATAATGCGAAAACCCGAGCTCGAAGGAACCGCGTCCGCTGGTCATCGACGTAAGATCCGAGGCGTAGCGCAGAACTTCGGCCATCGGCACCTTGGCCTTGATGACCTGGTTGTGGCCGGACTGGCTCATCCCTTCGACCTTGGCCCTGCGCGAATTCAGGTCGCCCATCACGTCGCCCATACATTCGTCGGGAACCGTGACCTCGAGGTTCACGTAGGGCTCGAGAAGACAGGGCCTGGCGTCCTTCATCGCCTCCCGGAAAGCCATCCGGCCCGCCGTTTTGAACGCCATCTCGGAAGAATCAACGTCGTGGTACTGACCGTCGTACAGAGTGACCTTCACGTCGACGACCGGAGAACCGGCGATCGTGCCCTTCGTCAGCGCCTCGATCACCCCCTTCTCGACCGCGGGAATGAAGCCTCGCGGGATGGCACCGCCGACGACCTTGTCGACGAACTCGAAACCGCCGCCGCGGGCGAGCGGCTCGACCTCGATGCGGCAATCGGCGAACTGTCCGTGCCCACCGGTCTGCTTCTTGAGACGGCCGTGCGCCCTGACGCCCTTGCGGATGGTCTCGCGGTACGGAACTTTTGGAGCCTTGAGCTCGACCTCGACCCCGTACTTGCGCGCCAGCCGCTCGCAGGAAACCTCGACATGGAGCTGACCGGTGCCGGAGAGCAGGATCTCGCCCGAACTTTCGTCACGCTCTACCTTGAGGGCGAGATCCTCCTGCGCCATGCGCAACAGGCCCTGCATCGCCTTGTCTTCTTCGCCGCGCTTTTTTGCTTCGACCGCGAACGAAATCGCCGGGTTCGCCTCCTCGAACGCGCGAATACGAACCGGACGCGCCGGGTCGGCGAGCGTGTCGCCGGAGTGCGTGTGCTTGAGCTTGGCGAGCGCGACGATCTGCCCGACCGTCGCACTGTCGATCTGCCGGGTCTTCTGTCCGTCAAGGCGCAGCAGATGCCCAGATCGCTCTTTGTCATTGCTGACCGTGTTGAGGAGCTGGGCGTCTCCGGTGGTCGTCCCCGACATGATGCGGATCAGGGAGAGCTGGCCCGCGTGCGGGTCGATCACCGTCTTGAACACGAATCCGGCCAGCGGCGCGCCCTCATCGGCCGCGATCTCGATTGGATTGCCGTCACCATCGACACCCGTCTCGGGATCGAGGTCGATCGGCGCGGGCAGCAGATCGGTCATCGCATCGAGCAGCTGGGGGAGACCGATATTGGCGGTCGCGGACCCGCACAGAACCGGCAGGACGGTGCCTCCACGCAGCGCCGCCTTGAGTCCTTTCAGGACCTCGTCATCGGCGAGCTCACCGGAGTCGAGATATTTCTCGAGGAGTTCGTCGTCGCCCTCGGCGGCATCTTCGACAAGCGTCGCCTTCAGATCCTCGATGCGGGCGGCGACATCATCGGGCGCGTCGCCGATCGAGCATTTTCCGCTGTCACCGTCGTACAGGAAGGCTTTCCCGGAGATGACGCTCGCCACGCCGCGGAAAGACTCGCCCTCGCCGATGGGGACATGAAGCAGAGTAGGTCGTACGTCGAGAGCTTCGCCGACAGCCGCCAGGCAAGCATCGAGGTCGATGTCCGCGCGATCGAGCTTGTTGACGAAACCGAGAGCAGGGATCCCCGCCTCGCGTGCCCACGACCAGACCTTCGCTACCTCAGCGCGCGGGTCCGAGGTCGGGTCGATGACGAGAACCATCGCGGCTGCACCTCGGAGCGCGAAACGCGCATCGAGAATGAAGTTCCCCTGCCCGGGAGTATCGAGGAGGGTAACCTCGTGCTTCTGCCACGGGACGGTGAAGAGCGAGGTGCTGATCGTGCTGCGCCGGCGCTGCTCCTCGGGCTCGGTGTCGAACAGTGAGGTCTCGTCCTCGACACTGCCGAGGCGATTGTTGCCTCCGGCTGCGAAGACCAGGGCGTCCGCTACCGAGGTTTTCCCGGCGTGCCCCTGTCCTGTGATCGCTACGGTACGGACTTTCGCGGCATCCGTTGCCAAGGCCCCTCTCCTCTGTCAGCTCTGATTCCTTTCGTAGATGATCCGCAACCCGTTGATCGTGAGGAATTCGTCGACTTCCTGGATCGTCCGGGACTCCTGGGCAATTAAGGGGGCCAGCCCACCTGTTGCAAGAACGCGGGCCTCCACGCCTTCCTCGTCCTGGATGTGCCGGACGACGCCGTCGACCAGCTCCACATAGCCATGCACGATCCCCGACTGGATCGCGTGAGCGGTGTTGCGGCCGATCACGCGAGGCGGCCGCACGATCTCCACACGGGGCAGCTTGGCCGCACGTTCGTAGAGGGCATCGAGCGAGATTCCGATGCCCGGCACGATCACGCCACCGAGGTATTCCCCCTTGTCGGTCACGTAGTCGAACGTCGTCGCGGTCCCGAAGTCGACGACAATGCTGACGCCGCCCGTTCGCTCATAGGCTGCGACGGCGTTCACGATGCGATCCGCGCCCACCTCATGCGGGTTCTCGTAGCGGACCGGCATCCCGGTCTTCACCCCGGGGCCGACGACAATCGGCGAGACGTGAAAGTAGTCGCGGCACAACGCTTCGACGACGCGAATCATCGGCGGCACGACACAGCTGATGATCGCACCTCGCACGTCAGGAACCGGCATCCCGGAAGCCTGGAACAGGCTCCACACCAGCA
>CAXQPB010000136.1:0-15264 GCA_964225545.1 Candidatus Nitrosopumilus sp.
TCAGACCGCATGAACTCGTCGCATCGATGCGTGGCGGCGCCGCGGTCTCGATGTCCGCGCACGCCTCGCTGACGCCGCAGGCGCTTGCGCCCGCGCTGCCGGTGACGACGCTGCGTCGCAACGTGACCTGCTCGCGCTCGTCCGGTGTCCGAATCCCGCTGCGCGCGCTGCCGAGCACCGTCGTGTCGAGCACCGTCACGCGCGTGATGCCACCGGTGCCGGTTTTCGCGCTGCCGATCACGCCCACATCGTTGTCGTCGATCGCGCAGCGTTTGAGCTTGATCTTCGTAGGAGCGTCGTTGCGAGTGTCGAGCCCGATCGCGTTGCCCGTCATCGAAGAGTCGGAAACAGCGACATTGACGTTACTGCTTCCGTCGAGCAGCACGCCCGCGCCGCCGTTGCCATCGATGAACGATTCGCGGAGACGCAGCTTGCGATTGCCGTCGTTGACTCCGACGGTCACGCCGTCGCCGCTGTTGGCCGTGAACGATGAGTCGCTGATCTTGATACTGCTGCCGACGACGCCGCCGCCGTTGCCCGAGATCAGACTGTTCTCGATGGTGAGCTTCTCCTGCGTCGCACACCGGGGCAGCGGACAGGTGGGGGTCGTGATGACGGCCGCGGCCGCGCCGAGGTTGCCTGTGATACTGCTGTTGCGGATGCGGATGTGCGCGCGGTGTCCGAGGCCGCGCGCGATCACCCCGGTGCCTGCGTTGCCTGCGATCGTGGCATCCATGATCGAGGTCTGGCCGCCATGCACTTCGTAGCCGTTGACGACCACGCCGTCGCCAGGGCCGGTGATGGTTCCCGGGCCGATGATGTCGATGCGGCGCACGTCGCCCGCGACGGTCGCGCTCAGGGTATGGCCGTTCAGATGCAGCGTGCCGCTGCGCACGAAGCGGATCACGGGGTCGGCAGCCGCCGTGCAGTCGAGATCGGCCTCGAGCCGTGCGTCCCCGCCGACTTCCTGTCCGCAGGTCTCGATCAGGGTCTGCGCGTTCGCGGCGGGAGCCGCGGCGGTTGTTATTGTTGAAATGGCCGCCGTGCCCGCGACGACAAGCACCGAAAAGGTATGCGATGCGCTGAGTCGACTTCGCCTCACGCTTCGGACGTTACGGTCGGGTTTCCAGGCCTGTCAAGGTCGGCGTCGCCCGGGCGCCGGTCGACTTGCGCGGCTACCGCGGCTATCCAAAGCACGATCAAGCGCTCCACCAAGGGCGTCGTTGACCCCAAGGAGACTTCCGAGCCCGTGAGTACGATCGAACTGCCCGAGACATTTCAGTACGAGAAGCGCGGTCGCATCGCCGTGATGACGATCAACCGGCCCGACGCAATGAATGCGTTCACGGCCGAGATGCTGCGCGCGATGGATGCGTGCTTCGAGGACTTCCAGAACGATCCCGAGCTGTGGGTCGCGATCTTCACGGCCAACGGCGACAAGGCGTTCTGCACCGGCATGGACCTCAAGGAAGCGATCCCGATGCTCCAGTCCGGCGATCAGATGGGCTACGAGGACCACACCAAGCGTCCGTTCTCCGACGTGTTCAAGCCGATCATCTGTGCGGTCAACGGGTTCTGCATCGCAGGCGGCATGGAGTTCATGCAGGGGACCGATATCCGTATCGCGGTCGAGAACGCCAGCTTCGGCCTCGGTGAAGTCCGCTGGGGGATCATTCCGACCGGGGGGTCGCACGTGCGCCTGCCGCGCCAGATCCCATGGGCCGTTGCGATGGAGATGCTTCTGACCGGCAAGCCGATCAGCGCGCAGCGCGCCTACGACATCGGGCTGATCAACGAGATCGTCCCGGCCGGTAAGCTCATGGACGCGGCCCTGCGCTGGGCCGAGACGATCTGCAAGAACGGACCGTTTGCCGTCCGCACCGCCAAGGAGATCGCGGTGCGCGCGCTCAACCTCGAGCCGGGGTTCGTGCTCGAAAAGGCGCTCGGTCAGAAGGTCATCGACTCCGAAGATGCGAAGGAAGGCCCGCGCGCATTCGCCGAGAAGCGCAAACCGGACTTCAAAGGACGTTAGACCGCTCCCGTCATGGTCCGCATCGTTGCCGCCATCTTCCTGCCTGCCCTGATCAGCGGCTGCGTCTCGCAGCGCAGCCTCGAGGTCGCGGCGCATCAGGAGTTCACCCGAATGCGGCAGGAGGGCCAGATCTCCAAAGACCCGCGCGTGCAGCGCTATGTACGCTGCGTCGTCGATTCGATCGTCGACGACATGGACGAGCCGTGGCGGAGCATGCACTGGGATGTCGAGGTCTTCGTCAGCCCCGGAGTCAACGCGTTCGCGATGCCGGGCGGGAAGATCGGAGTCTTCACAGGCCTGCTCGGGGTCGCCGAGAATCAGGATCAGCTCGCGACCGTGATCGGCCACGAGATCGCCCACGTCACCGAAGAGCATGCTGCCGACACCGCAAACCGGTCGATCGCCACAGAGGTCGCGGCAGTCGCGGCAGACGCGGCGTGGGGGGCCGGCTCCGGAACGCTGGTGCGTGCCGGCGCGGACGTCGGCATTCTCCGCCCGTTCAGCCGCAGCCAGGAATCCGAGGCTGACCTCGAAGGACTCACCTACATGGCGCGCGCGGGTTTCGATCCGCTGGCCAGTATCCAGTTGTGGAAAAACATGGAAGCCGGCGGCGGCGCGCAGCCGCCCGAGTTTCTCTCCACCCATCCTTCACCGGACAACCGCAGCGCCGAGCTGATCGCCTCGATGTCCGAGGCCCTGGTCCTGTACAACGATGCCAAGGCGGCGGGCAAACGTCCGCGCTGCGGACCGTAGCCGCCGCGCCACGCTCGACAATCGACAATCGACGCTTCAGTCGGCGCCCTCGTCCGTAGCGGGCGCGAATGCATGACGGGCGATGATGGCGAACGCGTACATGGTGATGAAGGCGAAGACGAAGGCCGGGGTGAAGCCGATGAGCGCCATGATGTCGCTCTGGCCGAAGCGATTGTCTCCGAAGGTCAGAGCCCGATTGGCCGCGAGCATCCCGGCCCAGTAGAAAATCGTGTTCGCGTAGCCGGCGCCGACGATCATCCAGCCGATCTGCCCTTCGGCGCGTTCGGGAAGTGTCATCGCCTGAAGCAGCAGCGCCACCACCAGGACCATCAGGCCGTTGAGGACCCCGCCGGCATGCGCACGCGCCCACGCGCGGCTGTCTCCCGGCAGCTCGAATTCGGCGATGGAGCCGGGGATGAATTCGAAGCCTCCGACCAGACTCATCGCCAGCCCGAAGCCGGCGGCCAGTGCGATCAGCATGAGCACGGCTCCATGTCCGACCATCCGTCTCTGTAATGAGTTCATCGCTTCCCTCCTGTGGTCGTCGCCCGTGCGCCGTGCCGCGTGCCCGTATGCCGCGCTGAGCGCGCCGTGTCGATTCCGGCACCGCTCCGGCAAGCCCCGGCCGGCCTGCGCAGACCCGCCCCGGAGGGGGGCGGCCCGCGGCCGCAGTACCGTGAGGTCGGCCGATTGCCTAGTTTAAAGGGCAGGGGGACTCTTCGGGGGATGAGCAGCGAAAGTTCTTTGATGCGGGCAACCGCGACCCCGCTGGCGTCGATCTTCGGCAGCGGCTTTCTCGTCATCGTGCCGATTCTCGCGGGCGCGGCGGGGCCGTATGCGGTGGTGGCGATGGCAGCGGTCTGTGCTCTGGCCTACGCGGTCGGAACGGTGATCCGGTTCAATATCCGCCACGCCGAGCCTGCCATCGACGCCGGTACGGCGCCGGTTGCCGCTGTGCGCCGCGAGCGCGCCGCCGACCTCGCCCTCGTCATTGCCTACGCGATTTCGGTCTGCCTCTACGTCCGCATCCTCGCGGCGTTTCTTCTCGGTGGGCTGGGGGTCGACACCCCGGCCGGTGAGCACTTCGTCACCGTAGTCGTCGTCGGTGCGATCGGACTGGTCGGCTACACGCGCGGACTCGAGATGCTCCAGAAGCTCGAGCTGTGGGCGCTCGGTGTGACCCTCGTTATCATCGTCGCGTTGCTGACCGGCTTCGGGCTCTACGACCTCGGCGTGCAACGTGCCGGTTCGATGGTCATGCCCGAGTTCCCGCATGAAGACGCCTGGACGGCGCTGACGGTACTCGGCGGTACGCTGATCGTGGTCCAGGGCTTCGAGACCACGCGCTATCTCGGTGCCGAGTTCGACGCCGACACCCGTATCCGCGCCTGCCGTCTCTCCCAGTTGACTTCGACCGTCGTCTATCTGGCGTTCATCGCGCTGGCGACGCCGTTGATGCACTTTCTCGGCGAGAGCGTTGCGGACAATGCGCTGATCATGCTGGCCGGAAAGGCTTCGGTGCTGCTGCCGGTACCGCTGGTGATCGCGGCCGTTCTCAGTCAGTTCAGCGCGGCGGTGGCCGATACGCTGGGTGGCGGCGGCAATCTCGCCGAGACTACGCACGATCACGTCGACGAACGTCACGCGTATCTGCTGATCTGCGGGATCGCGGTGGCGCTGGCCGCATTCGACACCCTGGCGATCCTCGCACTCGCGTCGCGCGCGTTCGCCTTTTACTACACCTTGCAGTGCCTGGTCGCGCTCCCGTTCGCGCGCAACGCGACCGAGCGCGCCGGCTTCATGCTGGTGGCTGCGGCTCTTTTCTTCATCACGTTGTTCGCGGTACCTGCGGGCTGACCGACGTACTCAACCGGGATTCCATCATGAAGGCTCTTCTCACCCCTCATCTACACGCCCTTCGAAGCGGTCGGCCGGGTCCGGGCCCGGGTCCGATGGGGCTTCGATTCGTTGCCGCACTTTTGCTTGTCGCGACCGCAGCGTGTGGCGACCGCAACGTCTACCAGCCGCCGCCGCCGCCGAAGGTCACGGTCAGCACGCCTGTCGAAAAGGCCGTCACCGACAGCATCGAGCTGACCGGCACGACGCGAGCGATCCAGACCGCCACGCTTCGTGCCCGTGTCGAGGGCTACCTCGAAAAGATTCTCTTCGAGGACGGCGATCGCGTGAAGCAGGGGCAGCTGCTGTTCGAGATCCAGCGCGACACCTATCAGGCCGAGGTCAAGCGCGCGCAGGGCGTGGTCGACTCAAGACAGGCCGAGGTGGAGCTGGCCAACATCGAACTGCAACGCTTCGAGCAGGCCGCGAAGACCAACGCGGTCTCGAAGATCCAGCTCGAGCAGCACCGCTTCGAGGCCGAGCGCGCGCGTGCCAAGCTCTCGCAGGCCGAGGCAGAGCTCGAGATGGCGCAGCTCGATCTGGACTACACGCAGGTGAGCGCGCCGTTCGACGGCCGCGTCGGACGCCGGCAGTTCGATCCGGGCAACCTGGTCGGGACCAGCGAGAGCACCGAGCTTGCCGAGCTCAACCAGATCGACCCGATCTACGTCTACTTCACCGTCGATGAACGCGAACTGCTGCGCGTGCAGAAGCGCATGCGCGAATCGGCTGAGGCCGTTGCTGTGCGCGAGCGCCCGGTGAGCATGGGGCTGGCCGACGATCAGGGCTTTCCTCACGCCGGCAAGCTCGACTTCGCCGCCATCAGCGTGGACGCGGATACGGGCACGCTGCTGCTGCGCGGTGTGTTTCCCAACCCCGATCATACCGTCTTGCCGGGACTGTTCGCGCGCGTGCGTGTACCGGTCGACCAACCACACAAGTCGCTGCTGGTGCCGCGATCCGCGATCGGCTCCGATCAGGTCGGTGAGTACGTGCTCGTGGTCGGCAAAGACGACGTGGTCGAGCGCCGCGAGGTCGTCGCGGGCGCCGACTCCGGCGAGCTGCGTGTGATCGAGAAGGGGCTCAGCGCCGACGACCGCGTGGTGGTCAAGGGACTGCTGCTCGCGGTGCCGGGTCGCAAGGTCGAGCCGAAGACGCAGGCGGGCAAGTAGGGCGCGGCCTGATGTCACGTTTTTTCATCGAGCGGCCCATCCTCGCCAACGTCCTCGCCATCGTGACGATCCTCATCGGCGCGGTGAGCCTGGCCAACCTCCCCGTCGCGCAGTACCCGAACATCGTCCCGCCGACGATTCAGGTCAGTACGAGTTATCCCGGTGCCAGCGCTCAGCTCGTCGCCGAGACGGTAGGCATTCCGATCGAACAGGCAGTCAACGGCGTCGAGGGCTCGATCTACATGAGCTCGAGCAGCGCCAGCGACGGTACCTACAAGCTGATCATCACATTCGCCGTCGGCACCGACCTCAATACCTCGGTCGCGCTGGTCCAGAACTTCGTCAACAGCGCGCTGTCGCAGCTGCCGCCGGTCGTGCAGTCGATCGGCGTCAATGTCCGGAAGGTCTCGACCAGCATCCTGCTGATGGTCAGCCTCGACTCCGAAGACGACCGCTACGACGCGACGTTCCTGTCCAACTACGCGATCATCCACCTGAAGAATCCGCTCGGACGTATCCCCGGCATGGGTCAGGTCAACGTGCTCGGTGCCGGCCAGTACAGCATGAGGATCTGGCTCGACCCGCAAAAGCTCCAGAACCATTTCCTGACCCCGCAGGACGTGATCGACGCGATCCGGCAGCAGAACCTGCAGGTCGTCTCGGGCCAGCTCGGCGCTCCGCCGGTGCCCGACGACCAACCATTCCAGTACACCATCACCGCGCTCGGGCGACTGACCGAGGTCGAGCAGTTCGAGCAGATCATCGTCAAGGCCGAGACCGGCGAGGCTGCCGGTCTGGTTCGGGTCAGCGACCTGGGCCGCGTCGAGCTCAGCCAGGAGGTCTACTCGAACTTCGCGTCGATCAACGGCAAGACCGCCACACACATCACGACCTACGCGCTGCCGGGCGCCAACGCGCTGGGACTCGCCGCCCAGATCCGCACAGTGATGGACGACCTCAGCCGCGACTTCCCTGACGGTCTCGACTGGGCCGTGCACTACGACACGACGCGCTTCATCAACGCGTCGATCGATGACGTTTACGAGACGCTGTTCGAGGCCGGAATCCTCGTTCTCATCGTCATCATGGTCTTCCTGCAGAACCTGCGCGCCATGCTGGTACCGGCGACTACCGTCCCGGTGACGATCATCGGAGCGTTCGCCGCGATGGCCGCGCTCGGGTTCAGCGTCAACCTGATGACGCTGTTCGCAGTGATCCTCGCCATCGGCATCGTCGTCGACGACGCGATCCTGATCGTCGAGAACTCCTCGCGCTACGTCGAGCAGGGGATGTCGGGCCGCGACGCGGCGATCAAAGCGATGTCGGAGCTGACCGGGCCGGTGCTCGGCGTGACGCTGGTGTTGACCAGCGTGTTCGTTCCGGCCGCGTTCATGCCCGGAATTACCGGCCAGCTGTTCCGCCAGTTCGCGCTGGTCATCGCCGCGACCGCGATCATCAGCGCCATCAACGCGCTGACGCTCAAGCCGGCGCAGTGCGCGCTGTATCTCAAGCCGCAGGGCGACCGGCCGCCGAATCGATTCTATCAGGGCTTCAACGCGGTCTACGGTCGCGTCGAGAGCGCGTACATCTCGGTGGTGCAGCACATGGTCGATCGGCCGCGGATGATGGCGGGCATCTTCGCGGTCATCATCGGGGCGACCGTCTTCGGGTTCTCGCGCCTGCCGACCGGGTTTCTGCCTGACGAGGACCAGGGCTACGGGATCATCGTCGCGCACCTGCCCGACGCCGCCTCACAGCCGCGGGTTCGCGCTGCGGCTGCCGAGGTCAGCGGCCTGCTCGAGGGCGCACCAGGGGTCGACAGCTGGGCAACAATCGGCGGGTTCTCGATTCTCGATCAGGCCAACGTGAGCAACATGTTCACGACCTTTGTCGTCTACAAAGACTGGTCCGAGCGCGGGCCGGGGATGACGCAGGATGTGATCCTGGCGGGAATTCGCAGGCGCATGGCGACGATCGAGGACGCGCGGATTCTGGTGACGATCCCGCCGCCGATCGCCGGGCTCGGCCAGTCGGGCGGATTCCAGATGATGGTCGAGGACCGCGACAGCCTCGGCCCCCAGGAGCTCGACCGTGCCACCCACGCGCTGGTCGGGGCTGCGCGCGGCCAGTCCGGTCTGCGCCGCGTGGCGACCACGTTCACGGCGCGCAGCCCGCAACTGTTCCTCGACATCGACCGGACGCAGGCGCGATCGCAGTCGGTGGCGGTCAGCGACGTATTCGATGCGCTCCAGGCCTATCTCGGTTCGGCCTTCGTCAACCTGTTCAACAAGTTCAACCAGGTCTTCAAGGTCTACGTGCAGGCCGATGCTCCCTACCGTCTCGACGCCGAGGACATCGAACGCCTGCACGTGCGCAACGCCGACGGTGACATGGTGCCATTGGGCGGCTTGTTGGACGTCCGGCGCAGCTTCGGCTCGACGCTGACCA
This sequence comes from Candidatus Nitrosopumilus sp., assembly GCA_964225545.1. GTDB lineage: Bacteria > Desulfobacterota > Binatia > UBA1149 > SPBQ01 > SPBQ01. The sequence goes on from CAXQPB010000136.1 coordinate 8,302, forward strand.
CGCGATACAACCTGTATCCGGCCGCATCGGTCTACGGCGGCGCAGCGCCGGGCTTCAGTTCGGGCGATGCCCTCGAGCTGATGGAAGGCGTGGCGGCGGCGACGTTGCCGGCGGGCATGCGCTACGACTGGACGGCGACGGCGTATCAGCAGAAGCAGATCGGCAACCAGGCCTACTTCATCTACGCGCTGTCGATTCTGCTGGTCTATCTCGTGCTGGCCGGGCAGTACGAGAGCTGGTCGAAGCCGGTCGCTGTCATTCTGGTCGTTCCGATGGCGCTGGTCGGTGTCTACCTCGCGCTCGCGCTGCGCGGCTTCGACAACAACCTGTATACGCAGGTCGGGCTGGTCCTGATGATCGCGCTGGCGAGCAAGAACGCGATTCTCGTGGTCGAGTTCGCGACCGATCTGGAGAAACAGGGGATGAGTCTCGCGAAGGCGGCCGTCGAGGCGACGCGGCTGCGTTTCCGGCCCATCGTGATGACGTCGTTCGCGTTCATCCTCGGCGTCGTGCCGCTGCTCACCGCGGACGGAGCAGGCGCCGACAGCCAGCAGGAGCTAGGGACGGTGGTGTTCGGCTGGATGCTCGCATCGACGCTGCTGGCCATACCGTTCGTGCCGGTCTTTTATGTGCTCTCGCAGCGAGCGGCGCGTCGCGGCAAGCCTGCCGCGAGCGAACATCCTGCCGCGAGCGAACATCCTGCGGCGACCGAATAGCCGCGGGCAAGCAGCGCCGATGCCGGTGACAACGCGGAGACTCTGGACGAGATTCTGAGGAGATTCTGACGAGATTCTGAGGAGAGACTGATGGATGAGCAGCTGAGCGTCGATGGGGTCGATTTTTCAGCGATGGGAGCCGACGACGCGCTGCCGGCGCGGGCCTTCACGTCCGCGGAGATCTACCGGCTGGAGATCGATCGGGTTTTCGCGCGCAGCTGGGTCGTGGTCGCCGACACCACGGATCTGACCCGGGCCGGCGACTTCGTCGCGGCCCACATCGGCGATACTCCGGTGATTACGGTGCGCGGCGAGGACGGCGAGATCCGGACGTTTCTCAACGCCTGTCGTCACCGCGGCAGCACGCTCGCGCGGGGCGAGGGCAATTGCGGTCGCACGCTGACCTGTCCCTACCATGCCTGGAGCTACGGACACGATGGACGCCTCGTGGGGATCCCTGATCGTGAGGAGTTCAGCTGCGATCCGCGCACGATGGGTCTGGTCCCGGTGCGAACCGGTGTTGCCGCGCCGATGGTCTTCGCCTGCCTGGATTCACAGGCCCCCGACTTCCAGACCTGGCTCGGCGATCTGCTGCCCGCGCTCGAGCGCGCCGGTGGCGCCTCGATGAAGCGTGTCTACGAGTTTACCTACGATGTCGACGTCAACTGGAAGGTCTATGTCGAGAACGGACTCGAGGGCTACCACGTGCCGTTCGTCCACGACATGCTCGACGACTTCGTCGAGACCAAGTCGGCGCGACACTTTCTCGGCGAGCACGGCAGCCGCACCCACGCCTTCGTCAAACCCGAATACGCCGAGCTGGCGCCGGCGGCGCCCGAGCTGCGCGAGGACGGCCGGCTGTTCACCGTATTCGGCCATACGTTCCCCAATCTGATCCCGGTGATCTCGCCGCTGGAGTTTACCTATCTCAGGGTCGATCCGCTCGGCCCCGAGCGCATCCGTCTGGTCGCGCGCGGTTTCATGTGCGAGCCGGACGCGGAGATCATCGAGCTTCGCAAGGAGTCGCTCGACCGTACCAACGGGCAGGACATCGCGGTGGTCACACGCGTTCAGGAGGGCATGCATGCCCGCGGGCTGCCGCCGTCCGAGCATGCTGCGTTTCTCGAGCTGCGCATCCGACACTTCGAGCGCATGGTGGTGCGTGCGCTCACGCTCGACGCGAAGACTTCGCTGGCGGCCGCCGGCCCGATCAAGCGCGAGGAGCGTGTCCGCGGCGCGGCCTGACAGACCCGCTGCGGCCGCGCTCTCTCAGCCCGCGCTGCCGCCGCGCAGGTCCTGAATTTCCTCGCCCGAGTAGCCGAAGCCGGGCCACAGCCGCTCGCGGACCATTCGCTCCATCTTCTCGACCTGCTCGGGCTCGAAGTAGTCGCGGAATCCGCCGACCTTGCCGCGTCTGACCTTGAAGGTATCGGGATCGTTGCGATTGCGCAGCGACAGGCCGCCGTTGCGGAAATACCCTTCGGTCTCGAGCTTCTTCAGGTTGTCGAACGATGCGAAGTCACGAGCCTCGATCAGCTCCTCATCCGTGAATCCCGCCTCCATGATCCGGCCGATACGGCGCAGGTCGGGGATCGGGTCGGCGCGCAGATCTTCGTACCGGACCAGCAGCGGGCGCTCGACCGTGGCGAGTCTTTTCTGCCAGTTGTTGAAGAACTCGATCAGGTGCGGGAGGCCGAGCTCTTCGTTCATTACGAACTCCCACCGCTCGACGTTTTTTCGGTCGACGGGGTTGCGCAGCTCGGCGTTGATCAGCTCGTTCTTGTACGCCGACTGGCGCTTGGTGAACTGGATGTACCACGAGACCGCGATGTCGCAGGGATGCCGCGCCAGCAACACGATCGGTTTGGCAGACAGCGACGGATCGGGCGGATTGCTCTCGAGCGCGTCCGCGATGATTCGTTCGTAGCTGTAGCTGCCGTTGGTCGACAGCAGTCTCGGGATGTTCGCATTGCGCCGGTGCAGCTCGTCGGTTTTGGCGACGATATGGCCGGGAATCGAATGGCGGAACTGGAACGCACGCGAGATCATCACGCGCAGCCAGGTGCCTCCGCATTTCGGATGTCCGACAATAATCAGTCCGGCACGATGTGCGCGGCCTAGCTCGAGGCGCGAGAGCAGGCTCCGCCTCGCGCTGACGCGGGCGCTGCGGGGCAGAACGGCGGTGCTTACAAGGATGGAGTGGCGCAGCAGGCGGTCACTCGGGTGCCACTGGCGGTCGCTGGAAACTTGCATGGGCGAATTTTTTAGCGGACTTCCCGCGTCGGGGAAACCTTTCCTCTCCTGCGATCCTGTACTAGAACACGTTTCATTCTGTGACCAGGGAGACTGCCTGACCTATGCATACCGATCTGTGTGACAAGCTCGGAATCGAGCTGCCGATCTTTGCCTTCACCCACTGCCGCGACGTCGTCGCCGCCGTCAGCAAAGCCGGCGGGCTCGGCGTCCTGGGCGCTGTGGGCTTCAGCCCCGAGCAGCTCGCGGTCGAGCTCGAGTGGATCGACGAGCACGTCGGGGACCGTCCCTACGGCGTCGATATCGTCATCCCGGGCAAGTACGAGGGGATGGACGAGGTCGACCCGGCCAAGCTCGAGGAGATGCTCAAAGCCGCCATCCCCCAGCAGCATCGCGACTACGTCCAGAAGATCCTCGCCGACAACAACGTCCCCGAACTGCCCGCCGACGAGCCGCGCCACCATGAGCTGCTCGGCTTCACGGCGGCGACCGCGACGCCGCAGGTCGAGGTCGCGCTCCAGCACGACAAGGTCAGGCTGATCGCCAACGCGCTCGGCACGCCGCCGACCGATGTCATCGATCGGATTCACGACAGCGGCCGCATGGTCGCCGCGTTGTGCGGCGCTCCGAAACAGGCGCTCAAGCACAAGGAAGCCGGCGTCGATATCATCATCGCGCAGGGCACCGAAGGGGGAGGGCACACCGGCGATGTCGGAAGCATCGTCCTGTGGCCCGAGGTCATCGACGCGGTGGCGCCGACACCGGTTCTGGCGGCCGGCGGCATCGGCTCGGGGCGTGCGATCGCGGCGGCTCTGGCGATGGGCGCGCAGGGTGTGTGGTCCGGCTCGCGGTGGCTGACCGTTCAGGAAGCCGACGTGCCGCCCGCGCAGATGCAGACCTACCTCGATGCGAGCTGCAAGGACACGGTGCGATCGCGGTCGTGGACCGGCAAGCCGTGCCGCATGCTTCGCAACGGCTGGACCGAGGCCTGGGAGGCCGAGGGTGCGCCGTCGCCGCTGGGGATGCCGCTGCAGTCGATGGTCACGGTCGAGGCGATGGCGCGCGGGCACCGCTACGCCGAGGCGGCGCGCGAGGTGAACTTCAACCCGGTCGGCCAGGTTGTCGGCCAGATGAAGAGCAGCACCTCGGTAAAACAGGTCGTCTACCAGCTTGTCGAAGAATACCTGCAGGCGACCGAGCGCCTGCAGGGCCTGAACGCCTGAGGACCGGCGGCGGCCGCAAAGGAAAAACTACCGATCGACGATGTCCTGCCGGATATCGTCTCCGCGCTGAAGACTCATCGCTGCGTGGTGCTGCGCGCGCCCACCGGCGCGGGCAAGACCACGCGGGTTCCGCCGGCGCTGCTCGACGCCGGCGCGCAGAAGTCGCCGGCAGGAGGCGGGGGCGACGGCAATGACACTGTCATCGTTGTAGAACCGCGGCGGCTCGCCGCCCGCAGCGCGGCGGCGCGTATTGCCGCCGAGCGCGGCGTGCGCCTCGGCGACGAGGTCGGCTATCAGGTGCGCTTCGACCGCAAGGCCGGACCGCGCACACGGCTGCTCGTTGTCACCGAGGGCGTACTGGTTCGCCGGATGCGCAGCGACCCGTTCCTCGAGCGCGTCGGCGCGGTGGTGTTCGACGAGTTCCACGAGCGCAACCTCGACGGCGATCTCGCGCTGGCGATGGTTCGCACAGTGCAGCGCGAGGTACGCCCCGAACTTGCCATCGTGGCAATGTCGGCAACGCTCGACGCCCGGCCGCTGGCCGCCTGGCTCGGCGATGCGCCGGTCGTCGACAGCGCGGGCCGCCAGTACCCGGTCGAGATCCGCTACTGTCCGCCTGATCGCGACGAGCCGCTCGAGACCACGGTGGCCAAAGCCGTCGCCGCTGCGGTCGAGGACGATCGCGGCGATGTGCTGGTATTCCTGCCGGGGATGCGTGAGATCCGCAGGGTCGGTCGTGTGCTCGAAGAACCGGCGCGGCGCGCCGGCATCGACGTGTTCGAGCTGCACGGCGATCTTCCCCCTGCTGCCCAGGATCGGGCGATCCGTGCGGGGGATCGCCGCCGGATCGTGCTGGCGACCAATGTCGCCGAGAGTTCGGTGACGGTCGCCGGTGTGACGACGGTCATCGACAGCGGGCTGGCGCGCGTTCAGCGCTTCGATGCAGCGGTTGCGCTCAACCGTCTCGAGCGCGTGCGTATTGCGCGCGACTCGGCAGACCAGCGGGCGGGACGAGCCGGCCGCACTGCGCCGGGCCGCTGCATCCGGCTGTGGAGCGAACACGAGCAGAAAAGCCTGCGCCAGACCGAAGAGCCGGAGGTGCGGCGTGTCGATCTGTCGCCGGCCGTGCTTGCGCTGGCGTCGTGGGGCGACGGCGCGATGGCGTCGGCGTCCGACCTCGACTGGTTCGAGCGCCCAGAGACCGCCACGCTCGAACGCGCGCAGGAACTTCTCACCATGCTCGGCGCGGTGGCTGATGCCGGGATCACCGAACTCGGCCGTGCGATGGCGGCGTTGCCGGTCGGCCCGCGCATTGCGCGTCTGCTCCTCGAAGGCACGAGACTCGGGGCCGCGCGTGCCGCGGCCTCGGCAGCGGCGGTACTCTCCGAGCGCGATCCGCTGCGCGCGGCAGGAAAAGGCATCGGCGCAGGCGCAGGCGCAGGCGCAGGCGCAGGCGGCGGCCGCGGCAACGACAGGCGGCAAGCGCCCGGCGGCTGGGAGTCGGATCTCCTCGACCGCGTCGAGCTCCTCGAAACGGGCGCCTCGCGCGCCGCGCCCTCGCTGCTGCGCGCGCGCGACCAGTTGCTGCGCCTGCTTCGCGCCGACTCCGACCGAACCGGCGATGCGAGCGCCGAAGCGCTGCTTCGTGCGGTGGTGAGCGCATACCCCGACCGGGTCGCGCGCCGCCGCGGCGCCGGCGACCGCGCGGTGATGGTCGGCGGCCGCGGGGTGCGCGTGTCCGATCGCAGCGCGGTGGTGACTTCAGAACTGTTCGTATGTCTCGATCTCGACGCCGGCCGCCGCGGCGAGCGTGCCGAGGCGCTGGTACGGTCGGCCTCGGCGGTCGAGCGCGAGTGGTTGTCGGCGGCAGAGATCGTCACCGAGACCACGCTCGCGTTCGACGAAGCGCGTGAATGCGTAACCGCCGCCGAGTCGACACGCTACCGTGACCTCGTGCTCGAAACCGGCGCCGTTGCCGTTGACGACGATGCGGCCGCGTCGCGCCTGCTCGCCGACGCCGCTGCGCGCGACCTGCACCGCGCGCTCTCGCTCGATGACGCCGATCTTGTCTCGCTGCGCGCCCGCATCGCCTTCCTGCGCGCCGAGCACGAACGCCGCGCGCTGCCCGGTGCCGAGCACCTGCCACGGCTGGACGACGCGGCGCTGCGGGCGATGCTGCCCGAGTTGTGTGAAGGCCGCCGATCCTTTGCGGATCTGCGGCGCGTACCACTGGCCGAACGGATCGCATCGCGCATCGATCACGCTGCGCGGCGGATGCTCGACACCTGCGCGCCCGAGCGCATCGAAGTTCCGAGCGGCAGCCGCATCCGTCTTGTCTACGAGTCCGGGCGGCCGCCGGTACTCGCCGCGCGAATCCAGGAGCTGTTCGGCCTGGCCGAGACGCCGCGCGTGGCCGCCGGGCGCGTGCCGGTGCTCGTGCATCTGCTCGCGCCCAACGGCAGGCCGCAACAGGTAACCGATGACCTGGCCAGCTTCTGGAACACGACCTACGGCGAAGTCCGCAAGGAGCTGCGCCGCCGCTACCCGAAGCACGCATGGCCGGAAGACCCGTGGAATGCACCGGCCGAGCGGCGTCCCCAACGCCGTCGCCGGACCTGAAGCCGCCGCTGCTGCCGCCCGCGCCGCGCCGTCCGAGATCCTGACAGCGCCGCTACGTAGATCTACGTATACCGGCGCCCCGGGGCTCCAAAGAGATTTCTGTTTTCTGCGCTGTCCCACCCGTCCGGGTGGGCGGCAGGCGTTGACGCATA
>CAXQPB010000137.1:0-51031 GCA_964225545.1 Candidatus Nitrosopumilus sp.
GGCCCGGCCGATGACGACAACGTTGTCGACGCCGACTTCGAGGAGGTAAAGCCCTCCTGAAGCGCGATCGATCCGGCGAGCGTCGCGCGCCTGGTGCGCTTTGCGCGTGTGACGGCAACAAGCCCCCGACCGGTTTCCGGCGGGGGCTTTCGCCATTGGTGAGCCAGATGAGCCAGATGAGCCAGTGAGCATGGTAAACATGTGAACATGTCGAGCTTGTCGAGCTTGTAAGCTTCTGATCTTCTGGGCGACTGAGCCACCGAGTCACCGAGCCAATGGGCTTCTCGGCTTCTCGGATTCTCGGATTCTCGGATTGAAGATTTCTGACCGCGCGCGAGCGCGGATCGAGGACGGGGCGAAGTGTCGAAACGCGACTACTACGAGATCCTCGGCGTCGGCCGCGATGCCGATGCCGATGCGATCAAGAAAGCCTACCGCAAGCTCGCGCTGAAGTATCATCCGGACCGAAACCCGGACGACGCCGAGGTAGCGGCGGCGAAATTCAAGGAAGCGAGTGAGGCCTACCAGGTCCTGTCGGATGCGGAGAAGCGCGGCCAGTACGACCGCTTCGGCCACGCCGCCTTCGAGCAGGGGATGGGCGGTTTCGATTTCGGATTCGGCGCCGGTGGCGGGGCCGCCTTCGAGGACGTCCTCGGGGACCTGTTCGGAGACTTCTTCGGCGGCTTCGGCGGTCGGCGTGGGTCGAGAGGTAGTGGAACGCGCGGAGACGACCTGCGCTACGACCTCGAGATCGACTTCGAGCACGCGATCCGCGGGAGCGAACGCGAGATCACCATCCCGCGCACCGTCGCCTGCGACGATTGCTCCGGCTCGGGCGCCAGGACGGGAACCGAGCCGGAGACCTGCTCGGCATGTCAGGGGGCGGGCCAGGTCCGGTTCCAGCAGGGCCTGTTCCAGATCGCCAAGACCTGCGGGCAGTGCAACGGCGAGGGCCGCGTGGTGCGGGACCCGTGCGCGGCCTGCCGCGGTGTCGGTGCCAGGCAGGAGATGCGCGATATCCGCGTGCGTATCCCTGCGGGGGTCGACGACGGCGCGCGACTGAAACTGCGCGGCGAAGGCGAGTCCGGGCTTCGTGGCGGGTCGACCGGGGATCTGTATGTCGTCCTGCACGTTCGGCAGCACCCGCTTTTCCAGCGCGAGGGCAGCACGCTGATCTGTGAGTTGCCGGTTCCGATGACGACTGCGGCGCTCGGGGCGAAGATCGATATCCCGACGCTCGACGGTCTGCTCAAGATGAACATCCCCGCAGGGACGCAGAGCGGTAAGCTGTTCCGACTCAAAGGGAAGGGCGTGCCCGATCTGCGCAGCGGCCGACAGGGCGACCTGATCGTCCGCGTGCTCGTGGAGACCCCCACACAGCTCAATCGCAAGCAGAAGGATCTGCTCAAAAAGTTCGCGGAGGCCGGCGGCGACAGCAGCGGACAGTCCCTGGTCTCGGGCTTTGCCGACAAGGTCCGTGAGCTCTTTGGTTAGCGGCCTTTGCCGTGAAGTCAGAATCCGCTCTCGACGAGTTCGAGCTTATCGATGCCATCGCGGCCATCGCGGAGACGGCCTGCGTGGATCGGGCTGCGGCCGGCGTCCGGATCGGAATCGGCGATGACGCAGCGGTCGTCGCGCTCGACGCCCCTGCCGTACTCACAACCGACACCCTCACCGAGGGCGTTCACTTTCGCAGCGACTGGCTGACCGCGCGCGATCTCGGCCGGCGTGCCGTCAGGGTCGCGGCGTCCGATGTAGCGGCGATGGGTGGGCGCGTGCGTTTCATCCTTCTGTCTCTGGGGGTCCCGACAGGGCTGGGAATGAAACGCGCGCGCGACCTGGTGCGCGGGGTGGTCGAGGAAGCCACAGGCGCGGGTGGCGCGCTGGTCGGCGGCAATGTGAGTAACGCTTCGGAGCTCTCGCTCACCGTGAGCGTTGTCGGGGAGGCGGTTGTCGATCCCGTTCGCCGCGATGGAGCCTGCGTGGGAGATCGGATCTTCGTCACCGGCAGCCTCGGGGCAGCGGCGGCCGGTGTCGAACAGCTCTCCGGCGGTGGTCGCAAAGGCACGCTGGTCGATGCCTGGCGTCGTCCGCCGCAAAGACGTGATGTGGGCGCGGCGCTCGCGCGTGCGGGTATTCCGACCGCCATGATCGACGTCTCCGACGGCCTGGTGCAGGACCTTTCGCACGTATGTCGCAGCTCGGGGCTCGCGGCCGTGATCGACCGCGAGGCGCTGCCGCTGTCGCCGGCTGTCGGTCGCAGTCGCTCACTCCGGAGCAACCCGCTCGTCTACGCGCTGTCCGGTGGTGAGGATTATGAGCTGGTCTTCACGGCCGCCGGCAAAAACACCGCAGCCCGCGCGCGTCAGATCTGCGCTCGTCACGAGTGCCCGCTCACGGTGATCGGCGAAATGGTCGACGCTGAATCGTGCGGGCCGGTGATCGACGAGAACGGCGAGGCCGTGACGGCGTCGGGGTATCGCCACGGTCGCGTTGCGAAACGCTGAGCGACGGAACAGTATGGCGGCTCGATCAGGGCCGGGTTTCCGTGGTGAAGTACCCGCGCCCGGATCCTGCGGACAGATCCTGCGGACAGATTCGATGACACCCGATTCCATCAAGTCGTTGCTCGAGCGCGTCGCGCAGGGCGATATCGCGGTCGACAAGGCCGTGGAGGAGCTTCGCCATCTCCCTTTTCGCGATCTCGGCTTCGCTCGTGTCGATCACCACCGCGAGCTGCGCGGCGGCACGCCTGAAGTCGTTTACGGAGAGGGGAAGACCGCCGATCAGGTCGCGAGCATCGTCGAGACGCTGATCGAATCAGGACAGCGCGCGCTGGTCACTCGCCTCGAGCCCGAAGCGGCCGAGGTGGTGATGAAAAGAATGCCGACCGTCGAATTCATCCACAGCGAAATCGCCCGGACGCTGCGCACGCCCGAACGCCCCGACCCGGTGACGATCGGCCGTGCGGCAGTAGTCTCGGCCGGGACTTCGGACCAGTCGGTTGCCGAGGAGGCTGCCGAGACGCTTCGCTATCTGGAGGCAGAGGTGATCCGTCTCGAAGACGTCGGTGTGGCGGGGATTCATCGTCTCCTCGCCAGCAAAGAGCGTCTCGACGAGGCCTCCGTCGTGATCGTGGTCGCCGGGATGGAGGGCGCGCTGCCGAGCGTGATCGGCGGGCTGGTTCGGATGCCGGTAATCGCCGTGCCTACCAGCGTCGGCTACGGCGCCAGCTTCGGAGGGCTCGCCGCGCTCCTGGGGATGCTCAACTCGTGTGCGTCCGGAGTCACCGTCGTCAATATCGACAACGGGTTCGGCGCGGCGATGGCCGCAGGCCTGATTCTCAGGTCGGAGCGCCGGCCCTGACGTTCAGGGCGTGGAAGGCGAGTCTGTTTGCCAGTCCACCTCAGCGCTGTGAAAGGTCGCCTCGTCGAGCAGCGCGTCGGGGATTCTGTCCAGAGTCGACCATTGCAGTTTGATTTCGCTTCGCGTGTTCTCGCTGTAATCCGTGATCTCGATTGAGCTCGGTCGCGGCCTCGATCCGACCATCTTGTGCCCGGCGTCGTTGCGCACGCGGACAAGGTTACTCATCTCGTCCCGATAATATTTCATCGAGACCGGCACGAGCTGCGTTTTGTCGAACGTGACGACGAACAGGATGTAGGGCACGCCGTCCGGCGTGTAGAGTGTGATCGTCTTTTCATTCCGGGACGAGTCGGAGATGAAGGCGGATTCGATCCGGGCGTCCCAGAACGCGAAGAACTCCATGGCGCGCAGGTCGGTTCCGGACAGAGGGTCGTCGACGTCGAGGGTCTCGGGTTTTCCGCCCTCGCTGCGCACCGCTTTTCCCTGGCCCCAGCTGAGCGGCATCAGCGCTCTCCAACCCGAGGAGCGAAACGCGATGAACGACCGGTCTTTCTCCGGCGCGATGATCAACACCGCGGTGTCGCGCGAGCCGTCCGGCAGCTCGATCGACATATCGGCTCGAACGGCTCGGTTGTGTTCGGCCATCTTGCCGGCGCGCTCGAGAAAGGCAGTCAGGTCTGCGCGCGATGCATCGGCGCCGGACGGCGCGAGCCATGGCGCGGTCATCAGCGTTGCTGCCAGCGCGGCGGCGAATATCGATGTTCGGTTCACAATCATCAGTTTATTGGGGCCTTGCGCTGCATCAAGCGCGGGCAATTTCAGGCTCGATCGGTCCCCGATGAGGTCAGCCGCCGATCTGATACATTTCGATCTTGTCGGATGGATCGGCGCTGCCCGCCCGCTCGGCCCGCTCCTCCGAGTAACGATCCGTCCTTGCCCGCCAGACTCCGCCGATCAGTTCGCGCAGCGCATCGTCGTCGGCGCCCTTGCGTAACGGACCCTTCAGGTCGCGACCGGTGACCGCGAAAAGGCAGGTCATCAGCCGACCGTCGCTCGACAGGCGGGCGCGTGTGCAGTCGCCGCAGAAGGGCGCGGTGATCGACGAGATCACCCCGATCTCCCCGCTTCCGTCGCGATACGAGTAGCGGCTCGCGACCTCTCCGCGATACGTCGCCTCGACCGGCTCGAGCGGAAACGCTTCCTCGATGCGCTCGATGATCTGCGCTGCGGGATAGACCTGATCCGGTGCCCATTCGTTGCGCGTGCCGACATCCATGTATTCGATGAAGCGCACGACGTGTCCGCTGCCCTTGAAACGGCGCGCCAGCTCGATGATGCCGCCATCGTTGACTCCTCGGACAACGACGCAGTTGATCTTTATGGGGCGGAGGCCGACGCGGTCGGCTGCTTCGATGCCTTCGAGGACAGGGGCGACCGAGAAGTCCCTGCCGTTGAGACGACGGAACACCTCGTCGTCGATGCTGTCGAGGCTGCTCGTCAAGCGATGGAGGCCCGCCGCCGCCAGATCAGCGGCCTGTTCGGCGAGCATCATGCCGTTGGTGGTCAGAGCGATGTCTTTGATGCCGTCAATGGCGGCCAGCTGCTCGATCAAGCGCGGCAGGTCGCGTCGCAGCAGCGGTTCCCCGCCGGTGATGCGCAGCTTCTCCGCGCCGAGGGACGCTGCGACCCTGGCGACACGCGCGATCTCCTCGAACGTGAGGAGCTCGGGCCTCGGCAGGAACGAATAGCTCTCCCCGAAAATCTCCGCAGGCATGCAGTAGGGGCAGCGGAAGTTGCATCGATCGGTTACCGAGATGCGAAGGTCGCGCAGCGGTCGGCCGCGGCGGTCCGAAGGCTCTGCGCTGCGGCCTGGGGAAATGGGCATGGAACCGTTCGTGGACATTGCTTGTGGAGTCGGGGCGCGAGCCTGCGAATCGTTTTGAGCCGGTTGGTTTCGGGCCCGTTGCTTTCGGGACTGGCGCGGCGCCCGGCAGGCCCGGTCAAACTCCGCCTCGAACCAGTCGCGGCCTCGGCCATCCCTGCGGGCGCTACGCTACGCACCCGCTCCGGCCACGGCAAGCCGGCGTTTTCCTGACTCGTGCCGAGCGCCTATGATCCGCCGCCGGCGACCGGGCCTCGTCCCAGAGACGAGACGCCGCGCCGCATTCAGGAGGTTGGAGCCCGATATGCCCTCGATAGCCGATAATCCCGCGCTTGGAACGTACGCCGTGTGCACCGCGATCCTCGCGATCAAGTTGATGCTGACCTCGCTTTATACAGCCGTGAAGAGGCGCGGAACCCAGTCCTACGCCAATGCCGAGGATGCCGCAGCGTTCGGCGACTCGGGGACAACGGCCTCTGCGGCAGATTCACCCGAGGTCGCGCTCGCGCTTCGGATCCAGCGCAACGACGGCGAGAATATCCCGGCGTTCTTTGCGGTCGGTCTGGTCTACGTCCTCACCGGAGGCTCCGCATTCGGAGCGTCGGTTTACTTGTGGACATTCACCGTTGCGCGTCTCCTGCATACGGTGGCCTACGCGAATCAGTTGCAGCCGTGGCGAGCGCTCACGTTCTTCGCAGGTCTGCTGTGTATCATCGGTATGAGCGTATCGACGATTCTGCACGTGCTGTAAGCGCTCCGGCAGGCGCCGGTCGTTCATGCGACGAGCGCCGAAAGAATCAGGGCAACTGCGGCAGTCCGGGAATCGTCGGCAGCCCCGGCATTCGGGGCATGCCGGGCATGCCGGTGGCGTCGGGTGAAGACGGGGCTTCGGTTGAGCCGGGTTTTTCAGCCGGGTCGGCATTGCGGGGCTGTTGCGGTTTGAGCAGCTTGTCCGCGAGGCCCTGAATTACCGCGCGCCCGAGAGCGTCGCTGATGAACTTCCGGTCGGGCTCGGGACGCACGTTCGGCAGCGTGCCACGCAGCTGGAACGGGATCTGGATCCGTCCCGAGCTTCCGGTGAGATATTTCGCCACCGAGATCGACTGAATCAGGGAAGCGGTTAGTTTCTCGGACGCTTCGAACGTGGCCCGTACATCGAGTGATCGATCCAGACCGATCGTGGTGCGGCCGTGGAGGCTGAAGTCCTGTGCCTGGAGTGTAAGGTTGCGGGACTGCATCCGGCCGCCGGCGATACTGAACTCGCCGGCCATGTCCTCGAAGACGGTATCCGTGCTGGAGAAAAGCTGCGGATGGCGGGCGCGAACGTCCGGCGAGATCAGCCCTGTGAGCCCCGGCAGACCCGTTAACGCGGCCAGCAGCGACTCGGCGATATTCACATCGTGGATCATCCCCTGCGTCAGGCCGAGGCGCCCGCCGCCGACCACAGCGTCGCGGATCGCACTCCACTCCTCGCCGACTGCTGCAAGCGACAGGCGTCCGTCGAGCGAGCCGCTCAGCAGCAGATCTGCATGAACGACCTGCGACGCGACAAGCTCTCCGAGATCCACATCCTCCGCGCCTACCTCGAAGTTGAACTCTGGCGGTCGCTCAGTCCCCGGCACGTACAGTCCTTCGCCACTGACCACACCGCCGAACATGGAAACCTGCAGCGGGTTGATGACGTAGCGCGCACCTTCTTTTCGTGCGCTCGCACTGAGGTCCTTGTACGGAGCGCCTGCCAGCGTGCCGGTCGCAGACTCGAGCGTTGCCTCAACCTGCATGGCATCGCTCGCGCCCGTCGAGGAAGAGCCCGCACCGAAGGCGCCGGTGACTCGAAGTTTCTCCAGCCGGTCGTGGATGGCGCCCTCTTGCGACACGTCTTCGTGCGCCGGACCGCTCAGCGCGGTAAGGTCGAGCACGCCCGACTCGATCTTGAAGGTCCCCGAAGGGTTCGTGAAATTCCGAACCACTCCTTCAACGGTGACTGCAGAACCGGCGACTCGCAGCGTCGTCGGTTCGAGTCTCATCTCCTCGCCGTCGATCACGAGGGTCGCCGAGAGATCCTCGATCCGCGGGCCCTCGACCTGCTGCACCTTCACGCCGAGCAACGAGATCGTGCCGTCAATGCGCGGTACGGCATCCGCACGATCCGTGGGGCCGCCGACAACGCGCAGTGAGACCGAACCGCTGCCCTCGAGAGTTTGGACTCCGCTCTCTGCGAGCGCAGGCGCGAGGCGCGCCAGCGGTTCGAGGGCAAACGGGTCGGCTTCGAGCTTCAGCTCCCAGGCCGCTCTCTCTCCTCCGAGATTCGCCGTGCCGTCGACTCCCAGCCTCGCATCGGCGAGCGTGACGGTCGTGTCTGTAATGCGCAGAGAATCGCCGGCAAGGGTGGCGTTCAGATCGATGGAAGCCGCTGTCCCTGCCGGCTTTTCGAACACGCCCGGCGCCTCGAGGCGTGCGCCCGACGCATGGATCGCGGCGTTCAGCGCGAGGCTGTCGAGCGTGCCGGCTGCCGCCAGTGTGGCGCTGACGGGCCCCTGTGCCAGCATCGGTGCCTGACCATCGGCAAGCATTCGATAGGTGCGCAACAGCTCTTCAGCGCCGAGGTCGGACAGAGTGGCTTCGAGCCGGACCGCTGTGTCGCCCGGCGAGTCAGCGTCATACGGCCCCGCGGTCCCCGTGATCTCGGCGGTGGCCGGGCCGGCTCCGGGAAGCGCGGCGTCGAGACGGAAGCTCACCGGCGCGTCGAGCGCGAGATCGCTGACCGCGCAGTGGATCCTGTCGACGAGCACGACGGTCTGTTTGTCGCGCGTCATGTCTGTCATCGAGACGCGACCGTTCTCGATGTCGAGCAGAGCGATGACCGCGGCAAGCTCTGCGGCCGGCTCCGCGTCGCTCGCCTCTGCGACGTCTTCAACCGGCGAGGGTGGGGCAAGCGCTGTGATGTTGTAGCCGTCCTTCGTTCGAATCAGCTCCACCCGGGGTTCGATCAGGGCGATGTTCGAGATTTCGTACCGCCCGAGCAGCGCCGGAATCAATCGAACGCCGACGCGCAGCTCATCGATTTCGACGATGTTGCGTTTCGAGAAAGCGGGGTCGTCGGGCAGACGCAGACCCGAGATCGTTACCGCGACGCCGAGCCCGACGGAGCCCCCGATGCGGTCGAACTCGACCGGTCTGCCGAGTGCCTCCGCCGCACGGCTCTCGATCATCTCGCGATTCTCGGCAAGCCAGCCGTCCAGCCGGTTGACTACGACCGCGGCGGCGGCTCCGAGCAGTGCCGTGACTGTGAGAATGGCGATCAGGAGTTTTCTCATTGGCAGGCGCCTCACTGCGGCCCGAAAAGCTGCACCGCATCAGAAAAGAGCGCCGCAAGAGTTTCGCAAGAGTTTCGCAAGAGTTCCGAAGGATAGCGGGGCCCCCGCGAGAACGCCCGGGAAGGTTGCAGTCTGAGCACGTCGATCCGGTCTCGAATTCGCGTATGGCAGGGATTTCGGGCGGTCAGGGTGCATACCCTTCCCGGCAAGTCAGAGCCTGCTTGACAGTCAGCGTCATCGGGGTGTAAAAAAGAAACCGGAACTCCGGTTCCGGTTGTATTTCTAGATGGGCGAAGTCCTCGAATACAAACCGACCTCGGCGAAGATGCTTCGATGGGTCCGCGCTCCGCAGCAGGAGAGGACCCGCAAAACACTCGGTCGGCTTCTGGATGCAGCCGAGAAGCTTTTCTCCGAGAAGGGGTTCGACGAGACGACGATCGCGGAGATTGCGGCCCAGGCGGAGTCGTCCGTCGGCGGATTCTATCGACGCTTCCGCGACAAGGATCACCTCGTTCAGGCGCTGCACGAACGTTTTACCGAGGAGTCACGCGCCACCGCCGCCGACGTCCTCGACCCTGAGCGCTGGGCCGGCTTTTCCGTGGAGCAGGTTCTCAGCGAGGTCGCCGCGTTTCTTGTCGAAGTCTATCGCGAGAGGGAAGGCCTGCTGCGTACGTTCCTGTTCCGCTCCGCTCTCGACGAGATCGTCCAGGAGCGCCAGGAGAAGTCCTTCGAGTACGTCGCAGACCTGCTCGAGGTCCTTCTCGCAGGGCGTATGGACGCCGTCGAGCATCCCGATCCCGCGCTCGCCGTCCGCTTCGCGTTGCGCGTCCTCGTCGGGACTCTCGACGACACAATTCAGATTCGGACTACGGTACCGCGCCTCGATGACGACCGCATTGTCGCCGAGCTCGGGCGCGTGCTTGTCAGATACCTCGGCGTCGCGGAGACGCCCGCAAAATGAGATCTTCAAAAGGAGATAATTTCATGGACGAGATGAAACGGTTCACTGCCGATCACGAGATCGAGACTCTCAAAGTCGACCAGGACGCGACCTACAACTGGGCGTACGACAACGATCGCGCGAAGCTGGAAAGACTCTACAAGCACGCCAAGCGCGACCAGTGGGACGGGGAAGAGCGCCTCGACTGGTCGATTGATGTCGACCCGCACGCCGGTCTGGTTCCCGATGAGTCCATCGGGATCTTCGGCACGCCGATCTGGAACAACCTGACTCCGTCCGAGGTGGAGAAACTGCGGCACGAGGCGATCACCTGGCAGCTTTGCCAGTTCCTGCACGGAGAGCAGGGCGCGCTGCTCGGAACCGCGCAGATTGTCGATGCCACCCCGTGGTTCGAGGCCAAGCAGTACGGGGCCAGCCAGGTCATGGACGAGGCCCGCCACGTCGAGGTCTACCGGCGTTTCATCGTCGAAAAGCTCCAGCACGAGTACCCGGTGAATGCGGAGCTCAAGAAGCTGCTCGACCTCGTACTCACAGACTCGCGTTGGGACATGAAGTTCCTCGGAATGCAGATCATGGTCGAAGGCCTCGCGCTCGCCGCGTTCGGAATGATTCGCGACACCGCCACCAACACGCTCCTGCGCGATCTCACAGCGGCGGTGATGGAAGATGAGGCTCGACACGTTGCCTTCGGCGTTCTCAGCCTGCGCGAACTTTATGCCGACATGAACGACAGGGATCGGCAGGAGCGAGAAGACTTCGTTTACGAGGCCTCAGTGCTCATGCGCGATCGCATCCTCAACCGTGATGTCTGGGCGACCATGGGGCTGGATGTCGAGGCCTGTGTGGAGGCCTCGAACAGTTCTCCGTTCGCAGCCGAGTACAGGCGTCGCCTGTTCTCGAAGATCGTCCCCAACGTGAAGAGCCTCGGACTGCTATCCGACCGCCAGCGGGCGCGCTTCGCCGAGCTCGACATTCTCGAGTTCGAGGTCAACACGACCTCCGATGTCGATCACGATATCGAGGAGGAGCGTAAGCTGCGCAGCGGCGAGCTGGCGGCGTGAGCCGGGACGATACTGAGGGCGTAGGTTTTCCCTTCGACGACGGTGGCTGCTTCGGCTGCTCGTCCTCGAATCCAGACGGACTGCACCTGCGCTTCCATCCGGAGGAGAAACAGGTCCGAGGCACCTACTCGGTGCCGGATCGTTTCCACGGCGCTCCGGGTATCGCTCACGGCGGCATCATCGCGACGATCCTCGATGAATACTCCTGCGCTGCGGCTGTCTTTCTCGGCGGCAAACGGGTTGTGACGGGGGAACTCAGCGTTCGCTACGAGGGACCCTGTCCGGTCGAGAAGCCGCTGGAGATCCGCGCCTGGATTTCCGACGAGAGCCACCCGAAGTACTGGGTTGTGGACGCCGAGATTCGCAGTGGATCGGAGCGCGTGGTGCGGTCGTCCGGAAAGTTTTTCCCCCAGGATGTCGAGCAGCCGGTTCCCTGAGCCCGTCCCCGGCCGCGCCGGCGGCGATCTTGTTCCGGCCTGGCCGGGAAACGACCCGATTCGCGCCGTCGTCAGGCGCCCGATCCGCCGGTGCCGCGCGCTGGCGTCGCTTCCTCTCGCGTATTAGGATCCGCCGCCGCACAGGGTTCGTGAAGGACTCTCATGCTAACGATGAGCGAGGGGATCGGATGAATCGAGCAAAGCTTCTCAGCGTTTTGGCCGCCGCAACTTTCACGGTGGTAACAGTTTCCACGGCAGCCCTTGCGGGCGACGATTCGAAAGAGCGCAAAGTCCGGGGCATCTACGGTGGAGCCGGCGTCGGCGCCGCGTGGCATGAGGACGGCGGCAGCCCGGAGGCGGCCTGGCGCTTCATGGCCTGGGTGCGTCCGATCAAGTACCTGTCGATCGAGATGGGCTACTTCGATCTGGGCAACAACGACCTCGGCCAGGAGACCAGGGGCTTCGCGTTCTCGGGAGTTCCGACCTATCCGATCGGCCCCTTCGATGTCTACGGCAAGGTCGGGTTCGCGGTCGCGACGATCGACGACAACACCCAGCTCGAGCCGACGTTCGGAGCCGGCGGCGCGTACCAGTGGAAGCGTCTCGGTGCGCGGCTCGAGTACGAGCGGTTCCAGTTCGACGACAGCGCCAACGTCGGCTGGTTGATTCTCTACTACCAGCTCGGCGATCTCTGACGACGTTCAGCTCTCGGATTTCGAGGTCGTCATTGCGACCTCGTGAATCTCGAGAACGTTCGGCCCGGCGAACATCTCGGCCGGAGGGCGGTTGGAGTGCGCGGCGCGGAACGAGTCGCTTTTTGTCCAGTCCCAGAAGGCCTGCTCCGACTCCCAGTACGTCTGGACGAGATAGTACCCCTGTTCCTCGGTCTCTTTCCATTCCCCGGTGGCGTGGTCGAGTCGCCGTGACACGGGCCGCAGGATGAGGTTCTTCACGAAGCCCGGCGATCGATCGATGAGGTGCGCGCGCTTGCGAAAGCGTTCCTCGAAGTCTTCCTCGAAGCCGTCCGCGACCGGGATGCGGTTGGTGACAATGAACATAGGGGGGAATCTCCTCGCGTCGCTTCCTGAGCCCGTGCAGAAAGAGTTCCGCGACAGGGCTGGGCGTGTCGTGGGGTTGTTGCGAAACGGGCCCTAGCGTAGCCGTGTCTTTCGGAGAAACGGAGTCGCCGGTGTCCCGACCGACAGTCACGATCTCGAAAACCCGCTTCCAGTCCGGCCTGCATTGCGCTCGACGCCTGTGGCTGGACAGCTACCATCGCGAGCTCGCGGCGTCGATGGATCGTGCGTCGCGCGTGCGGCTCGCCGCCGGTCATCGCATCGGCAAACTGGCGCAGGAGCTCTGGCCCGGTGGGCAGCTCGTCGAGATCGCGGCCGCGCGACACGCCCGTGCCGTCGCACGGACGCTCGAGTTACTCGAAGATCCCGAGGTCCCCGCCGTTTTCGAGGCCGCCTTCGAGGGCGACGGCGTACGGGTCCGGGCGGACGCCGTGGTTCGAGTGGACGACGGCTTCGAGCTGTACGAGGTTAAGTCGAGCTCGCGGCTGAAGGCGGAGCACCTCACCGACGTCGCGGTACAGATCCACGCGATGGAGAGTCAGGGCGTCGAGGTCGTGCGCGCTTTTCTGGTCCACCTCGACAATGGCTACCTCTGGGACGGCTGCGCGATCGACCCGCATCGGCTGTTCGTCGCGGAGGAGGTAACCGAGTCGATGGCCGAGGCGCGCGCCCGCGTTGTCGGCGAGCTTCCCCGGCTGCGCGAGGCGCTTGCACGAACTTCCGAGCCGGATGTTCCGATCGGCAGGCACTGTCGCAGACCCTACCCGTGTCCTTACATGAAACACTGCTGGCGGGACGCGCCGGACCATCCGGTCAGCGAGCTTCCACGGGCGCGAGAGGAGCTCCTCTCGGCTTTCGCGCGCGATGGAATCGACGACCTGCGCCGGGTGGATCCCGAGAGATACGATCTGAACGCGCTGCAGCGCACCACGGTGCAGGCGGCGGTTTCCGGTGTACCGGTCGTCCGGGTGCGCGCGCTTCGCCGGGCGCTCGCTCGTTTGCGGTATCCCATCACGTTCCTCGACTTCGAGACATTCAACCCCGCGCTGCCGATTTATCCGGGAACCCGGCCTCATCAGGTCATCCCTTTCCAGTGGTCGGCTCATGTCCTGGAGGAGGACGGAAGTCTCGGGCATCGCGAGTTTCTCTGGACCGAGACCGGCGATCCGCGTGCGGCTTTTGTCGGCGGCCTCGCCGAGGCCCTGCCGGACCAGGGTTCGATTGTCGTCTATTCGGACTACGAGCGTCAGCGGCTGGCAGATCTGGCGAGACTGCTGCCGGAGGAGGCGTCGCCGCTGCTCTCCAGATTCCAGCAGAGGTCCTTCGATCTTCTGGAGGTGGTTCGGGAGTCGGTCTACCACCCGGAATTCCACGGGAGTTTTTCCCTCAAACGGGTGCTGCCCGCCCTTGTGCCGGGCAGTGGCTACGAGGGGCTCGTAATTGCCGGCGGGCAGGACGCCGGCGCTGCCTACGCACAGCTGATCGACCCGCGCAGCGACCCGGAAACGCGAGCCGGGCTCGAGGACGCTCTGCGGGCCTACTGCGAGGCAGACACCCGGGCTGAGCACGAGCTGCTTCAGGCTCTCCGGGCCATCGCGTACCCGGCTTCCGACGAGGCCTCGTGACCGAGCCCCAGTTGCTGAATTTGCTGGTTTTTTTACGGGAGTCTCTGCGTAACCGATTGGGCGGGAGTGGCCCGCTGCTGATAGGCTGTTGCGTTAGACCCAACCGGGGCGGCGTTGTAGTAGACAGGCTTCCCGCGAGGCCCCGGCGCACTCGAAGGGAAGCGGAGAGTGGTGGATGGCGATCCAAAGTGAATCCCTGATCAAGGTCTTCAGTTATTACCGTGACGCAGAGATGCGTGGCGCCAGCCTTCTCATGCGCATGATGATGCGGGTGAAGGATCCGGACGCCCAGGTTCTTTTCTCGCGTCACGTCGACGACGAAACGAGACACGCGTGGTTGTGGACCAAGCGGATCAAAGACGAGGGAGGACTCCCCGTCGAAGCTCCCGACGGTTACCAGCGCCGGTTGGGCAAGACGCTCGGGTTGCCAAGCAGCCTCGTCGATCTTTTCGCGCTGACCATCGTGGTCGAGGAGCGGGCCCGGAAACGTTACGAGGAGCATTCGGCAAGCTCGCACTGCGACGAGAAGACGCAGAAGGTGCTCGCCGAGGTTACCCGTGACGAGAAATGGCACATCGCCTGGATGGAAGACTATCTCTTCAAGATGGCGCGAGAGCGCGGCGAGGAAGATCGCGCGCGCGAGACCCTCGAGCGCTACCGTGTGCTCGAAGAGCAGGTCTTCGAAGAGATGAAGGACATGGAACGCTCGTGGCTCGGCTTCTCGTTCTCCGACGACGCCGAGAACCCGGCATCGAAGTCACCGGGCCGTCGCGTCGCCTGAAGGCGAAGGCCGCCAACTCAGCATCGTCAGATTGAGATAGGGCAGGTAGGCCGGCGCGAGCCGGACACGGAGCCTGTCGGTCTCGACATCCGGTAAACGGATCTCACCGACCGGATTTTCCCGGAACTCGAGCGCGCCGTGGCGGCGTGTCCTTTTGCCGCCGGGACCTGCCGCCGTAACACGGAAGATCAGCGCCTCGCGAGCGCGTGGCAGCGCGAGCCCGATTCGCAGCAGACCGCCCCGAACCCCACGCTCGATCCGCGCGACGCAATCCACCGCGACAGCTTCGGCTGTCCATCGCTGTGCCCGTCGCCATCGCCAGACCGCGGCCCCTTTGCCCACAGCCTCCAGTGGTTCCGGGGCAGGCTTGCAGGTGAAGCGCGACACGCCGGGATTTGGAGTTGTTTCTTTGCCGATCGCAGCGATCGCGATGACATCGCCACCAGCGCGGTGCCGGTCCGTCGCGGCCGCACGGATCGGCGGGAGGAAGCGTCTTGGTCCTGCCCTCAGGCGTTCGGCGCAAAGCCGAAGCGAACCGGCCGCCGCGATCAGCGCCGAGCGACGATCGCAGCCGCGCCCGTCGGTGACGACGTGGGTGACGTTGTACGCGCTGACGATCCGGTTGCGCATCCTGCGACTCCCGTGACCGATGGCGACCAGTGCCGCTCCGCCGCGAAGTCTGCGCTCGGCGTCGCGCACCGAACCGGAGAAGACCACGGTCCCCCTGTCGGAGAACGCGAGCACCGGGTGTCCGGCCAGCGCCGGTATCAGCTCGGCGAAGCCCGGAGCCGCGGCCAACCGAGTCCCTGGACCGAGCTCGGCGATTCGTTCGAGAATCACCCTCGAGTCGGAATCGATCACGAGACCGCGCGCGGGCGTGTTGTCGTGCCCCGCGAGCCAATCGAGTCGTGACCACGGCGCGTTTTGAAACGACACGCCGATCAGGACCACGGCGATCAACACGCCCGCCGGCCTGCGCGGGTTGCCCGGCGCGGCTGTGAGCGTGGCCGCCTCGAGCACGGGCATGGCAAGGAGCAGGCCGAAGGGGATGCCCCACAGCGCCCGGTATGTCATCCACGGGACGACGAGCCGCCCGAAGGCCGGCGAAACCCATGGCAGGAAGGCCAGCGCCAGAAAGCCGAGCGCTGCGCCGGCGAGGAAAGCTCCCTTGAAAGTGCGCCGGCGGCGCAGCGCCGGCACGATACCGGCGAGCAGCGCGATCATCAGTAACGGCTCGGAGACCAGCCCCGGCTCGACAATCGGTCCGCCTGCCTCGAGCGCTCTGAGGCGCTGCATCCGGTCGTGGCTGCGCACAACCGGATGCCTGGAGAGTTCGGCGTCGTCGAACGCGGCGGCCGTTACCGGCGCCTCGACGATCTCTGCGCGCGCGGCGACGCCGATCGTTGCCGGTCCGGCAGCGACGAGCCCCGCGATGAGGACCACCCGAATGAAATCGCCGACAGGCGGTCGTGTTCGACCCGCCGGGACAGTCGCGGTCGCAGCAGCGATGACCGCGACAACGACCGTCACCAGAACAAGCAGGTAGACGATGGCGTGCGACGCGGCGACCGCGCTCAGCAGGAGAAAGACGATGAGAGATGACGGTCTGCGTGCGCCAGTCTCGCGCGGCCTCAGGGTGTCGAGAACGGCAGCCAGAGCGACCGGGACAAGAACCAGCAGCGCGATGGTTTTGTCCTCGGGCAGGCGGCCGAACAACGGGTAGCGGTCCGGCGCGAAGAATGGAAAGCGCGTACTGAGCAGGATCCAGACCGACATTGTCGCGCCGATTGCCGCGCCCGTCCCGCGCCCGAACAGGCTGCGCGACGGTGCGATCGCCGCCGAGACCGTAAGAACGGCCAGAACCACCGGGGCATGCACTTCGAAGAGCTGCAGCGGATCGAGCGCGGTCAGGTTCTGCCACGAACCGAAAATGAGAAGCGTCGCGTTGTACGCGAAGCGCGCGACAACGCGGCCGGTGCCGAGCAGCGGCTCGGTCCAATCGATCGGACCGCCCGCCGCGAGGTCAGTGATGTAGGCCAGGTACCACATCCGATCGCGTGCGATGTTGGCGGCGCCGAGCGCCATCAGTGCCATCAGGGTTGCCAGCCCGCCGAAAGCGATCGCTTCGGCGGTTGTGCCGGGATGCCGATCGCGACGCCGGTCTCCGGTGCCGTCTCGAAACGTTGAGGCAAGCAGGCACGTGACGGTCACGAGCAACTGCCCCGCGGCAAGATAGAAGATTCCCTCCGCAAGCCCCGCTGCGCTGATCGCGACGCCGATGAGACCGGCGCTGGCCACCGACAGCGCGAACGCGCGCGCCGGTCGCTCGAATGGAGAGGAGGATTCGGCGGCGCTGTCGTGTCTGCCCGCGGCCCGGCTTCGCGAGCATCGCTCGATCGCCCAGCCCGGAAGCAGGGCGACCGCCGCAAACCCGCAGGCCGATATCAGCCAGGCCTGCCATTGCGTGGAAATCCCTGATGCCTGCGAGCCTCCCAGCGGAACGGCGATCGCAACCACCGACCAGACGAACGCTGTCACAATCAGACCTGCGATGTCGGTACGCCGCTTCATCGACCGCTTTCTTCGGCGTCGTCTTCGCCGTCGTCCTCGGCGTCATACGTGACCGTCAGGTCCGAGAGCTTGAGAAACGGAAGGTGCGAAGGTGCGATATGGAAGTCGATCCGATCAACGAAACCGGCCGGCAATCGCAGCGCGAGCCTGTCGCCGTCTCGAAGCTCGGCCGAGGTCGCCTCACGCCACTCGACGGTTCCATTGTTCGAACCCGCGGCCGCGACAAGCAGTCGGTCGGTCGCGCGCCCGAGGATTACGGTAAGCGACAGCGTGCGCGGGCGAACGCGTCCTCCCTGCGATCGCAGCGAGCAATCCGCGGCCGCAGGCGTCGGGCTCCACGGGCCCGGTCGTGCCCATACCAGCCTTGTGTCGAGGCGCTGCGGCTCGGGGTCACAGCTCAGCACCGCAGCCGATCCGTCACCTCCGGGTTGGTCCTCTTCCGCGCCGTCGAGCGATGCCCGAAACGCGCCTGGTTCATCGGCTGCGGCGATGTGCAGAGGTGGCGACACCGTTCCTCGATCTCCGGTTTCGCAAACGATGAACCCATCTGCCGGCGAGCCGGCGACGATCCTGCCGCAGGTTCGCGAGGACCCGGCTGCCGCTTCATCCGCGGGCAGCACAACATGCGTCGGTCGTGGGGCCGCGTCGGCGATTCGCCCCCCGCTTTCCGGGGCGAGCCGAACCCCGGCGAGCGCAGCAGCAGATGCCAGCAGTCGCGCCTGCGCTTCCTGAACTGTTGGTGAGAACACCACGGTCGCGCGGTCCGACATGGCCAGCACCCGCCGTCCCGTGAGCGCGGGCAGGCGTTCGGCCAGCTCGGGCGCCGCTGCGATCAGCGATGTATCAGGCAGATCACGGATGGCCCGTCTGATTCTGTCGATCCGACTGTCCGCACGCGGCTGCGCCGAACGCGGCAGCGCACGCGCCGCGCGCTCCGGTCGCTGCCGCGAATCGAGCGACTCGAGAGCGGGCGCTGCGGCGATCGTGGTCGTCACGGCCAGAACGACGCCGAGCGCTGCCGGCCGGTCGCGCGCGATCGTCGCCGCTCCGATCGCGAGTAGCGGACCGAAGGGGATCATCCACAGCACACGATAGACCATCCACGGCAGTACGAGGCTTCCGAGCAGCCCCGCAGCCGCGGGAACGAACGCGACCGACAACGGCACGAGTGTGGCCGTGAGCACGAAGCGACGCTCACGCGGCGGGCGGCGTAAACCGAGAAACGCTGCGGCGA
Source organism: Candidatus Nitrosopumilus sp. (assembly GCA_964225545.1). Lineage (GTDB taxonomy): Bacteria > Desulfobacterota > Binatia > UBA1149 > SPBQ01 > SPBQ01. Next base: position 18,312 of record CAXQPB010000137.1, read on the forward strand.
GCGCGAGGAGAACCAGCGGGTGGCGCAGAAGTGAGGCCGAGACCCGGTAGCGGATTTCGCTGGGGGTGCGGGCATCGGTGTCAGAGCGATCGCCGCCGTGATGACTCGCGCGGGCTGCCGCCGCCTGCGAAACAACGAGGCGCTCGCGCGCGAGGTGAACCCGGACAACCGGATGCTCGGGGTTGCTGAGCCGGGCGCCGGAGCGATCGAGGGCGGACGCCGCCGGTGCCCCGATGACCGCCGCCAGCACCGCACCGGTGGCCAGACTGCATGTGAGCGTGACCGCACGGCGCGGTGAGATGTCGCGCCCCGCCATCTCCAGGGCAAGCCATGGAATCAGCACGAGAAGCGTAAGCCCGAGCACCAGCGGGTGAATGATCGCGAGCAGGACGGCGAGCGCGCCGGTGATGATCAGGCTCCCGGTGCCGTGCTCTCGCGCAGCGCGGATCGCGGCTGCGAAAAGCATCGGCGATCCGATCGCAGCGGCGAGGATTTTGTCCTCCGGAATCCTCGCCGCTACTGGAAGCGGGCCCGCGCTGAGCATCAGCAGGCCTGCCATTATCGTCGCGGTATTGACCAGACGGGCCGAAGCGCCGTCGCTGAAGATCGCACGGGCCAGAGTCCATTGGGCCGACAGCGCGACAGGTGCGAGCAGCGGCGCGGCGACGGTCTCGTACAATCGGATCGGATCCATGGCGGATTGTCGCGCCCACAACGCCAGCGTCATGAGCCACGGCTGAAATGCGAAACGCGGTTGAGTTATGCCGGTCCCCAGAAACGGCTCGGCTGTACCGATCGCAGCGGCGTCGAGGTAGCCGCGCACGTACGCGAGGTACCACCATCGATCGATCGAAGCGGAAGCGGTGAAGCGATATGCGGCCGCGGCGAGCAGCAACGCGGTCGTGCCGAGCACGGCTGCCCACAGCAGTTGCTCGGTTCGTGACTCCTCGGTTCGGGATTCCTCGCGCCCGGGACACGCCGTCGGCCGATCCTGCGGGCGGCGAGCGGCCGTCACGGTAAGCACGACAACGACTGCAACGAGCAGTGTGAGCGCGCCGCCGAGCGAAGCGCCCGCGAGCAGCGTCGCCGCCATCACGATCGTCAGCACGAGCTGCGACGCGACAAAACATGCCGCGGGTGCAGCCGGTGAGGCTGCGGCGATGGATGCCGAATGAACCCGGAGGCCGGGCGTGGTCGGGTTTGCGCTCGCCGGCGCTGCGCCGCAGGCGGCCCGGATCAGGAGCCAACCGGGCGCGAACAGCAACGCCAGGCCGGTCGCCAGCGCGGCCGGCACCGGTGTCCCGGTGGAGGCAGTCAGCGCCGGTCCGATCCCGAGTGCCAGGACAGTGGCGATTCCGACGAGTAGAGTTCTGGGCGCCGAGGTCACGGTCGGTTCTGCGATCGCATCCGCCGGGCGGGTGCGGTTCCAATCCGAATACAAGGGAGCGAATCAAATACAATCTCGGCGATGAGCCGAGACGACGCTATCCTCACCGCTCGCCTGCCTGCGAGTCGCTCCCGCTACCAGAGCATCGCTCCCGTCCGCCTGCTCCGTGCTCCGTGCTCCAGTGATATGGTGCGCGCTGATAGGCTGATGGCCGCTGTCGAGCACGCGCAGGATCGACGCGTTCGCCGGCGCACGCTACGAACGGTGGGGAGAGGAGCCGATGGCCGAACTTGAACCGGATCAACTGCGCGAACTGGCGGATGATCTTCGAGAGCTCGCGATCGAGTTGCGCGCTCTCGTTGACGGCTCGGCTGAGGGCGCGAAACCGGTCGAGCTCGATGAACCGATCGGCCGGCTGTCGCGTATGGACGCCATGCAGCAGCAGAGCATGACGCGCGCTACGCGCGAGGCTGCGCGTGCGCGCCTGAAGCAGGTCGAGGCAGCGCTTACGCGGATCGACGAAGCGACAAAACAGACTGCGACCTCCTCGATGGCGACCGATTTCGGCTGTTGCGTGGAGTGTGAGGAGCCGATCGGTTTCGATCGACTCAAGGCGCGGCCGGAGGCGCGCCTGTGCATCGCCTGCCAGACCGATCGCGAGAAGCCGCGCTAGTCGCCGATAACGAGTTTGATCCCGGTGACGACCAGCAGCGCGGCCAGAGCGTAGCGCAACGGCGTCGTCGGCACGCGCTGCGCGAGGCGGCTGCCGATCCAGATTCCCGGGATCGATCCGACCAGCAGCGCGGCGACGAGATCGACCTCGACATTCCCACGTACGAAGTGGGCTGCGCCTGCCGCGCCGAGAAGAATCGTCGCGTGAACAAGATCGGTCCCGATGAGCACCAGCACGCTGAGCTCGGACACCAGCAGCAGGATCGCCATCAGCACCGCGCCGGACCCGACCGAGGTCAGCCCGACCGCAAGGCCGATGAAGATGCCGCCGATCACGAGGATCGGCTCTTTGTACCGTCGCTGAACGGCGTCGCTGCGAATGATCGTAGAGTCGCGAAGCCTGCCGGCAAAGAACCGGTGCTCGAGGGCGCTGATCACGCCGACCGTGACCAGCATCACGCCGAGCGCGTGCGCGGTGAGCGCCTCGACGTCGACACCCGCCTGCTCGAAGCGCGGCATCAGCACGAAGACCGCAAAAAGCGATGACGGGACCGAGCCGACAATCAGCCAGCGTATGTAGGGGAAGTTGACCTGACCGCGTCGGATGTACTCGAACGCGCCGACACTCTTGGTGATCGTTGCGTAGGCCAGATCCGTGCCCACCGCCGTCGTCGGCTTCACGCCGAACAGCAGAATGAGCAGGGGGGTCATGAGAGCCCCGCCGCCGACGCCGGTCAACCCGACCATGAGGCCCACGACGAAGCCGCTGACGCTGAGCCACGGATCGAACACGGTCCTACCTAGGCTACAGAATCCGGCGCCTGGCTGCCATTCTTTCGTGCCCGTCGATGTTGTACATCCGGTCCTGTATTCGGCATCAGAGCAGCACTCCCGGGCTTTTGACCGGATGCGGGCCGAAACCGCCCTCGACGTCGAATCCGTAACGCCATGCCGGAACCAAGCGGACCCGTTGTCACACGCTTTGCGCCCAGTCCTACCGGGCGACTCCACCTCGGCCACGCATATTCCGCGCTGCTCGCCTGGAGCTTCGCACGCCGTAACAAAGGCCGTTTTCTGCTTCGTATCGAGGACATCGACCCGGAACGCTGCCGGCCGGAGCTTGTCGAGCCGATCTACGAGGATCTGGCCTGGCTCGGAATCGACTGGGATGGGGGCGTGGTTGTGCAGTCCGGTCGCATGGAGGCCTACGCGGCTGCGCTGTCGACCCTGCGTGCGCTCGGTGTTGTCTATCCGGACAACCGGACAAGACGCGAAATCGAAAGCGGGGTCGAGATTTCGCCACGGCGCGAGCTGGAGGCAAAGGCCCGCCAAGGGGAAAAGATCGCGTGGCGCCTCGATCTGGCGGCCGCGCTGAAAAAAACCGGCACGCTCCGATGGTCCGAGCTCTCCGGTCTGTCAGAGGGGGAGGCCGCCGCCGATGTCAGCGCCGATGCGACACCCCACGGCGACATCATTCTCGCTCGCAAGGACGTGCCGACCAGCTATCACCTCGCCGTCACCGTCGATGACGCTGACCAGGGGGTGAGCCACGTGGTACGCGGCGAGGATCTGCGCGAGTCCACCCCTGTTCACAGACTGCTGCAGTCGCTGCTCGGGGTTCCCGAGCCGCTCTACCATCACCACAGGCTGATTCACGATCCGCGAACCGGTCGTCGCTTTGCGAAGAGTGACGGGTCGGTCACGCTCGCGCACCTGCGCGAGCTCGGAGTGACGCCCGCACAGGTACGGGCGCGCGTCGGTCTCGGGGACTGATTCGGCGACTGGCTCGCCGATCGCTCAGCGGCGTCGACGGTCGCGCGGTCTCGCCATGCGCATATGCGCGCCCGGCTCGAGCTTGCGTATGTGAACGACCGCACGGGAGAAGCGTTCGTCGCTCATCAGTCCTTCGAGCGTATCGAGTCCGCGATGCTCATCACGCAACTCGGACAGTTCGAACAGTCCGTGAATGGTCTTGTGACACTCACGGCAGATGCGCTCGACCGCGTGACGGTCTTTGCGCCGGGTCTTGAGATGGTGGCGCTGCATCGGCGCTCCGATGCGTTCGCAAAGTGGGCAGGTCACGATCGTCAGAAAGATGCCCGGGTGTCGCTGCACGTCCGTTGTGCGGCGACACCCGGGCGAACACACATGTGTCAATGGGGCATGGGGCCGCGCCTTTGTTTCGACCCGCTGACCCGTTCGCCGGTCCGCCCCGTCAGGAGCCCGAGGGGATCTCCTTGAAGGGCACTCCCTTGTCGACACGGATCTCGGCAGGCAGTCCGAGCACACGCTCCGAGATGATGTTGCGCAGGACCTCGTCGGTTCCGCCGGCAATGCGCAGTCCGGGGAACCCGAGATAGCGTGCTTGCCAGTTGGCCGCATCGGCACAGACGGTCGGGTCGTTCAGACCGCCGGCAAGTCCCTGCAACTCCATGGCGTAAGCGGCCATCTCCTGTCCGAGTACACCGCCGACGAGCTTGCCGAAGCTGGCCTCGGGCCCCGGGATCTTGCCCTGAGACAGCGCGGTCAGGGTGCGGAACCCGGTGTATTTCACGCCGCGTGCCCGGACCATGAAGTCCGCGATCTTCTCTTTGACGGCGGACTGATCGAGCGCGGAGCGTCCGTCGATCTCGACGCTGCGGGCAAGCTCCATCAGCCCCGCGATGCCGCCGCCTCCGCCGCCGCCGCCGATCGAAGCGCGCTCGTTCATCAGCGTGGTCAGTGCCACGCGCCAGCCGTTGCCGACATCATCGAGACGGTTTTCATCGGGGATCCTCACATCGGTGAAGAAGACCTCGTTGAAGCCCTGACCTCCGTTGATCTGATTGATCGGGCGCACCTCGATTCCCGGAGAGTGCATGTCGACCACGAAGTACGTCAGCCCCTTGTGCTTCGGCGCTGTCGGGTCGGTTCGCGTCACGAGGATTCCCCAGTCGCTGAACTGAGCGCCCGTGGTCCAGATCTTCTGTCCGTTGATGATCCAGTCGTCCCCGTCACGAACCGCACTTGTGCGCAGCCCTGCCAGATCGGATCCGGCGGCCGGCTCGCTGAAGAGCTGACACCAGACCTCTTCGCCGGTGAGCATCTTCGGGATCCAGCGCTTCTTCTGTTCTTCGGAACCGTGGGTCATCACGGTCGGTCCGCACATGCCGTGTCCGATCGTGAAGATGTTCGCCGGTGTCCGGAAACGGGACTCCTCCTGGCCCCAGATGACCGACTGAATCGAGGTCGCGGCGCGTCCGCCGTACTCCTTCGGCCAGCGCAGGCAGGCCCATCCCGCTGCGGCCTTTTTCTGCTGCCAGTTCTTGGCCGCCGCGACGTCGTCGTCGGTCAGCCGCTCGCCGAGTGCATCCTCGGGGGGGTCGTTCGCGCTCTTGAGTTCGGCGTTGGCCTCCAGCCAGCTGCGTACTTCGTTGCGGAACTCCGCCTCTTCCTTCGTATCTTTGAAATCCATTTCAGGCTGCCTCCTGTGCGGCGGCACGATCGACCAGCTTGTGCTTCCAGCTGGCCGTGTTTCCGAGAACCGTCGAGAGAAGCCTCGCTCGCCGGTAGAACATGTGACAATCGAACTCCCACGTGAATCCGACGCCCCCGTGAAGCTGGATCATGTCGACGCTCATCGCGTCGAAGGCCTCGCTCGCACCGACGCGCGAGAGGCAGGCCGCGATCGGCAGCTCGTCGTTGTCGTGCTCGAGCGCCCACGCGCCGTAGTACGAGTTCGATCGCGCGATCTCGATGTCGCACCAGCGATCGGCAAGTTTGTGCTTGATCGCCTGGAAGGACGCGATGGGCCGACCGAACGCGAATCGCTCCAGCGTGTAGTCGCGGGTGATCTCGAACGCGCGGGACGCGGATCCCACCTGCTCGAAAGCGAGCAGAACCGCGGCGCGGTTGAGAACCCGCTCTGCGATCTCCGCGCCCTTGCCCGCTTCGCCGAGCTGTTCGGCTGCAGCGTCCGCGAACTCGAGCTTGGCCATCGAGCGACTCGGGTCGAAAGATTCGAGCGTGGTTCGCGTCACACCCGCGCCCGACAGATCGACGATCGCGAGGGTCGGGCCGGCATCACTCGACGCGACGACGACCGCGAAGTCGGCGACGTCGCCGTCGGGGACCGGCAACTTCACACCGCTGAGCGTGTCGCCGGACAGCTTCGTGTCGGTGGGAGTGACGCCGTTCTGGCCGACCTTTTCGGAGAACGCGAAAGTCCCGACCGCCTCGCCCGACGCGAGCCTGGGGAGGTAGGCTTTCTTCTGTTCCTCGGAACCCGCGATCAGCAGCGCCTCGGTCGCGAGGTATACGCTCGAGGAGAAGGGGATCGGGGCCAGCGCGCGTCCGAGCTCTTCCGCCATGACGGCGAGCTCGAGGCGGCCGAAGCCGGCACCGCCGTACTCTTCGGGGATGGACGTTCCCTGCCAGCCGAGTTCGGCCGTCTTCTTCCAGAGCTCCGTCGAAAAGGGTTGATCCGATTCGAGAACGGCTCGGCAAAGCTCCAGAGGGCTGTGCTCCTTGAGGAAGCCAGCGGCCGTCTCCTTCAACATTTTCTGGTCGTCTGTGAAATCGAAATTCATGCTCTCTCCTGTCCCGTGCACGTCCCGCGCTGCGGGCAAGCAGTAATGATGGCGTGATTGCATATCCTTGCAAATCCCGCCGCGCGCGGGTCCCGGCACCCTCGCAGCCGGAGATGAAAAAATGCTTACAGTGCTTGGATTTGGACGGAACAGGGCATGGACCCTACAGCCTCTCCAGGCGCCGCAGCCAGCGGCGGTCACGGTGGGAGGGGTGACGCAGCCCGGTCCGGTACAGGAGCGCGACCAGCGGGTTCGGCGCGCGCAGGTGCTGGGGGATGAGGTTGAAATCGTGAAGCACGGGCAGCCAGCCTTCAGCGGTGTCGCGCAGGAGAATGTTCCGCGGGTCGAGATCGATGTCGTACAGGCCTGCGTTGGAAGCGATCCGGACGATGTCGCGAAGCGCGGCAAGCGACTCACGGGGCACGCCGCCCTCCTGCCTGCGAACGACTTCGAGTGAGACCGCCTCCGTGATCCGCTCCTGGACGAACGCGGCATCCATACCGTCGTCTTCTCCGATCACAGCGAGCGGAGAGACCGCGTAGGCTTCGAGACCGGCCGTGCGGCAGAAGGCCAGGTTTCGATCGAATTCAAAGCGAGCGATCGAGATGCCGAGCCTTTCGCGGTAACTGCGTACGTAACGCTCCCGATAGATCTTGATCGCCACGGCGCGTTCATCGAAGCGCGCCCGATAAACACGCGAGCGCCGCCCCTCACCCAGCAGTGATTCGATCTCGACGTTGCGTGGAAGTCTGACGTCGGCGGCAGGGCTCACTTCTCAGACCCGCTCACAGAGTACGACCCACTTGTCGGAGAACACGCGCGCGATTCGAAAAATCTTCAGCGGTCTCAGACCAGCCGCACCGAGCTCGGAGTCCATCTGCGCTCGCGTGACCCTGGGCTCGGCGGGGCCGCGCAGACCGAGGAAGTGACCGACCGACTGGCGCGCATAACGAAGCGAGTAGCGGTGACGGTAGTCGGCGACCACCCATCGGCGCGACACGCGCGCGAGCTCCGCCAGTGAGCGGATGCGTGCCTCGGGCGTGAGATGGAAAAGGAAACGGATCGTCATCGAACAATCGAAAGACCGGTCCGCGAAGGGCAGTGCCTCGGAGTCACACTGGACGAAGGCCGCGCGAGCCCCGTCGTCGAGCTTGGAGCGGGCAACGGACATCATCTCCCCGGAGATATCCGCACCGACGACATCGAAGCCGCGTTCGAGCAGCCGGGCGACGAAACGTCCGGTCCCCGTCGGCAGATCGAGAATCGAACCGCGTACGCCCGCTTCGTCGAGGGCACGACAGATCGCGCGCCATTTGGCGCGATCGCGGCGGGAGCGCTCGCCGCCGAAGCGCAGATCGTCGTAGCGGCCCGCGAGCTGTGCATCGCGGTAGTGCCGTCGCCTGAGTCGGTAGTACAGGCCCGGGTCGCGACCCTGAAGATCGTGGTCGCTGTCTTTCATCGTCGGTGAATCAGCGAACCGGCGAAGCGCCAATCGGCCGCAGCGCCGAGATCGGCCGATCAGTCCATCAGCGCGCTCATCAACTCAGCGTAGCTCTCTGTGCGGGCGAACTGAGGAAACTCCTCGGCGACGTTGTCCGGGCACCGGAAGAGTACGCCGCGGTCGGCCTCGCCGAGCATGGTCGTATCGTTGTAGCTGTCTCCGGCGGCGTGGACCGTGAAACCGAGCTCCTGGAACGCCGCGACTGCGCGCTTCTTTCCGTCGTCAATGCGCAGCTTGTAGTCGGCCACGCGACCGTCATCGGCGACGATCAATTCGTGACAGAACAGAGTCGGCCATGCGAGCTGGCGCATCAGCGGCTCGGCGAACTGGTAAAACGTGTCGCTCAGGATCACGAGCTGCGTCTTCGAGCGCAGCTCGTCGAGGAACTCGACTGCGCCTTGGAGCGGCGCGAGCGTGCCGATGACGTCCTGGATGTCTTCGAGCTTGAAGCCGTTGGCGTCGAGAATCTCCAGACGCCCGCGCATCAGGACATCGTAATCGGGTTCATCGCGCGTGGTGCGGCGCAGCTCCTCGATCCCGGTTTTCTCGGCGAAGGCGATCCACACCTCCGGCACCAGGACTCCCTCGAGGTCGAGGCACGTGATCAGCGGCACCGGTACGACCCTCCCGTGCGGTGTCTCAAGCGCCCGGGCCTCCGGGCTTCATCTCCTTCATGTACCACTCGCACAGCTCTGGCCCCAGATCGGTCGGCAGCCCGAGGATCGGCAGGCCGACTCCGGCTTCACGCCACTCGCCGAGGCGCGACCTGCAGAAATCCGGCTCCCCGGCGATGACCAGCGCATTGAGCATCTCGTCAGAGATGGCTGCTGCGGCTTCATCGCGTCGCTTCTCTTTGTAGAGCCGGTCGACGATCTCGCAGTTCTCGCCGAAGCCCATGCGTGTGAGCAGCGCCTTGTAGTAGTCGCCCATACCGCCGATGTAAAAGGAGATCAGCCCACGCGCCGAGTCGTACGCCATCTTCGGGTCCGGCATCGGAAAGACCGTCGTGAACGGCGCGGTATCGATCTGTGAGGCATCGCGGCCGGTCTTGGCGGCGCCCTCGGCGATCCACTTGTGCCCCACATCGAGTTGGTCGTAAGGCCAGAACGTCGGCATCCAGCCGTCGGCGACTTCGCCGATCATGCGGATGGCCTTCTCGTTGAGGCACGCGCAGTAGATTGGAACCCGATCGCGCACGGGCGTCATCTCGAGCTTGAAGTGCCGGAACTCCCAAAGGTCGGCGCCCGCATCGCTGAGCCGCCCACCGGCGAGCAGTGTCTGGATCGCCTTGATGTACTGACGCATGCGCGTGAGCGGCTTCTTGTACGGCACGCCGTGGAAGCCCTCCACAACGCGCTCGCCCGAGGTGCCGAGACCGAGAATGAAGCGCCCCTCGGAGATCTCGTCGAGCGTCGCCGCGTGCATGGCCAGCAGCGAGGGCGAGCGGCTGAAGACGTTGACGATCCCTGTGCCGATCTTGATGTTCTTCGTGTGGACAGCCATCTCGGTGAGAAGGCTGAAGACCTCGTATCCCCAGGCCTCGGGGAGCCAGAACGAATCGTAGCCGAGCTCGTCGGCCATTTGCGCATAACGCAGCACGTTCTTGCGGTCGTGATTCTTCCAGAATGTCAGCAGTCCGGATCTTTCGTCCATGCCTTGTCGAACTCCCTGCCTTTCGGCGCAGGCGTGGTTCTACGTGTCGCATGGGTTGGGAGTCAACCGGACCGCCCGAGCACCGGAGCACCGGAGAACCGAGTTCGAAGGAAGTACAAGTGAGCCGAGGCTGGAGGATCCGGGATGCGAGCAGGGAATGCCGCGGCCTGCGCGTGCGGCGGCCGGGACTACTCGCGTGCCGGTACGCGCAAGGTACCGCACTCCTCAGCGAAGCGGGCGGCTCCGTCGAGCGGGATTTCACCGGCGGCACGCATGCGATCGAGGGCGCCTTCCTCATCGCTGAGCGCTCGTTCGATCGCTTCCAGCAGAATCTCGGGAGTGATCGCGGCCGGGTCGATACACTCGCCGATGCCGAGTTCGGCGAGACAGCGTCCGCGTACGAGCTGCTCCTGTCGGTGCAGAACGCGCGGCACGATGATGCAGCGGTGTGCGTAGGAGAGCACGTCGGTCGTCGTGTTGTAGCCGGCGGTCGAGATCACCAGCTTCGAAGAGCGGATCAGCTCTTCGGTCGAGGGCAGGAAGGACTCCATCGCCACGCCTAGGCGAAGGGCTCTCTCGTGATACTCCCTGGCGAGATCATCCTCGATGAACGGCCCCGTCAGGACCGTAGCCCGGTAGTTCGCGCGGTCACGGAAGGTCTCCATCATCTCGAGAAACGTCCCGATGACCTCCTTCGCGGCTCCGTCGCCGCCACCGATGGTGACGAGGATATCGGGTCCGTCCGTGTCCGTCGCGTCCTTCAAACCCGCCGCTGATTCTGCGCCCGACACGGGGTCTGAATCTGCGGCGTCGTCGTCGCCCGCGTCGGGCGCCTGTTCGCACACGTAACCGACGAAGCGGGTTTTCTCTCCGATCTCGGCAGGGATCTCGTACTGCTCGACCGTGTCGAAGATTTTCTGTGCGCCGTACACGAAGACGTGGTCGTAGGAGTCACGCAGAACGTCGTAAATGCCGCGCTCCCTCCATAGCGATACGATCTCCTCCGGTGCATCAATGACGTCTCTCAGGCCGACCATCCGCGTGCAGCCGCCGCGGTCACCGAGCCAGTCCAGCGCGGCGCGCAGCTCGCCCTTGCTTCCGGTCGGCGCGTGATCGACGAGCAGCACATTGGGGTCGAAATCGCTGATCGTGCGCAGCAACAGGTTGCTGCGAAGCGTACGGATTCCTCGTCCCGACATCGCCAGAGAGCGGGGCTCGTAATTCTCCTTGCCGACCTTGCGAATCGCCGGAAGCTTCACGTAGTCGACGCCCGGCGGCATCTCGTAGCTGTGGGCCATCGGCGAGCCGGTGATCAGCAAGATCGAGATGCCGGGGTAACGGTCGACCAGCGCGCGTATCAGTTTCAGGCACCGTCGCAGGTGGCCGAGTCCGAAGGTGTCGTGCGAGTACACGACCATGCGGACGCCCGGCCCGAACGGAATCGTCTCTTTGGAGATCGCGGCGAGCTCCTGTGGATCGTAGCTTCCCGACGGTTGAAGCGTGACAACGAGGCCTGCCGGCTCCGAGTCACGCTCACGCAGCGCCGCGATTTCCAATCGGCACGATTGCGTCGAGTCCTCCCGCAGCAGTTCGATCATCGGAAATACGTCGGGCACCCCCGTCTCCAGACAGCGTCCGAGGCTGTCGCGCACGCGAGTATCGTTGGTGCCCTCGAAAGCCAGTACGTCGAACAGATCCCGATCGCAGGACTCTTCGGGTGCCCAGCCGGTCAGGTCGGCCGTTGCCGGGTTGGCGAAGGTGATCATGCCTTGCTCGTCGGTGATGAAAACGGCGTCACCAATCCCCCGAAGGACGGAGGCGAGAGAACGCTCGCGGCCGCGTGTGGAAACGAAGTGCCCGTGTGCGTTGAGCGCGGTCGCAATTGCGACGCGCACGTCGGCTTCAGAGTACGGTTTGACGATATATCCGGCTGGAACCACCGCCGCGGTGCGCTCCAGTGTCGACTCGTCCGCATACGCCGTCGCGAAGACGACCGCGCAGTCGTGTCGCTGGTTCAGCAGTCGTGCGGTCTCGACGCCGTCGGTGTTCTCGGCGAGATGGATATCCATCATTACCAGTTCGGGAGGGTCGTCCTCTGCGACGTCCAATGCCTCCTGCATCGTGGTGGCCGTTCCGACGACCCGGTGCCCCAGGCCTTCGACGATTCTTCTCAGATGGAGCTGGACGATCATCTCGTCCTCGACGATGAGAATTCTTCGTTCCGTGCTCATGCCGACTTGCTCATGCCACCATGACCGCATCATCGCCGAGCGGAAATTGAATCCGGACTTCGTTGCGTCTCTCGCGGCGCACGGTCATCGTTCCGCGTATCTGTTGAACGAGTGCCGCTACCAGGCTCATGCCGAGCGCGTCCTCGTTCGCAGAGCCGGCCTCGGCCATCGGCAGCCCGGTGTCCTCGATGACAAGGCTGCACTCGTTGACGCCCTGCCGTTCCATCGTCACAGTCACGCTTCCTTGCGAGTCGTCCTCGAACACGAATTTCAGCGATCGTGAGACGAGCTCGCTGACGACCAGTCCGCAGGCCAGAGCCTGATCCATGTTTACACTGATATCGGACACGGAGACCTGAATACGCACGCCGGTTCGTCGACGGTACGATTGCGCTAGCGTCATCGTGAGAGATTCGAGATAGCTGCGCATGTCGATGACCGCGAGCTCGTCCGAGTCGAAGAGCTGCTCGTGCATGAGCGCCATTGAGCGGATCCGTGTCTCGCTCTGGAGGAATTCGCCGCGGGCCGTGGTGTCCTCGATCTCATCGCCCTGCATTGCGAGCATGCTGCAGATGATCTGCAGATTGTTCTTCACGCGGTGATGGACCTCGCGCAGAAGGAGCTCTTTCTCCGCGAGCGATGATCGCAGATGCCCCTCGATGGTTTTCAGCCCGCTCAGATCCTGCGCGACGCAGACGTAGCCACGCAGCGGCCCCCCGTGTCGACGGAGCTGTGTGCCGGAGAACGAGACAGGAAGCCGGTTGCCGTCTCGGCGAATGAACACCCGCTCGCTGGCCGAGAGAATGCCACCGGCGTCCGAATCGCCCATTGGACGCGCCTGGTCGCCCTCGGGCACCTCGCAGATCTGATCGTAGGACGCTCCGAGCACGTCCCCCTTGTGCTTGTAGCCGAACATCGCGACCGCCGCGCGGTTCACGTTGGTGATCTGGCCCTCCGGGCTGAAAATAATCAGCGCGGCGGCCATCGAGTCGAAGATCCCCTCGAGGTTATCGAGCGAGACCGTGCTGGCGCCGAGCTCGGCGGCCATCTTGTTGAACGCGGCAGCGAGCGTTCCGATCTCGTCTTTGGAATCGAGGTCGACGCGTGTATCGAGATGGCCCTCGCCGATGCGAACGGCTGCAGCATGAAGCACCTGAATCGGGCCGCTGATCGAACGCCAGACCAGAAAGCCGAGGACGAGAGCGAGGATCACCGCCACGACGCTTACCGTGAGCGCGACCCGCGTCGTGGAGGCGTTGCTGGCCACGATCCATCGCAGGCGCTCGCCGAGTCTTTCCTGCGCATATCCGAGATAGCCGTAGGCCATCGGCAACATCTGCCCCTCGACGAACGGGTCGAGTTGTTCGTCGAGATAGGTCCTCGCTTTCGAACGATTCTGCCCGGCGAGCGTGACGAGCGTTGACCGCAGAGACTCGAGCTCATCGAGTGAATCCGTCATCGGGCCGATCCAGCGAGCCGCGCTGCCGTCTCCGTCTCCCATGCGAGAGCGCTCGAGCTGGTATTCGAAACGCTCCTGTGCCGCTCCGAGAGCGTCGACCGGCGTCTCGTTCTCGTCTTCGTAGTTCTCATCGCCCTTTACCGCGGTCGGGCGCGGTGCGCCGACGACTTCGTACGCGGCTGCTCGCCACTGTTGCAGCGAGAGGACCATCTGCACGGCGGCGCGAAGACGATCGGTCGCGCCCTCCGGCGCGTCATGGTCGTCGGGAGCCACCGCGACAACGAGTCCCTCGATCTCGATTGTCTCCGGCGGTTTGCCGTCGAGCCTGACGACGCTGGGCGTGCCCTTGACCTTGTCGCTGCGTTTGACGTTGTTGCTTTGGATGACGCGGGCGATCCACTCTCCGTTCTCCACCTCGCAGGTGATCTGAAGGCGTTGCCCGACGCTGAGTTCGGAAATGGGGTCGCCCCCACTCACCCAGTCGAGCTGGGTATCGGTCGCCATCCGGATACGGCGCCCATACATCGTGAACGCGCGCGCCTCGGTGTCGATCTCCCGAATTGCGCCGCGAATCTGCGGACGCCGAATGCCCGGATGGGCCTCGACGTCATCGGCGACGAACGTGCCGTCACGGGTCCAGAATCCGTCGATCTCGACCCACATCGAGTCCAGGTCCAGTTTACGCAGATCGATCTTGCTGCGACCACGCAGCGTCGCCACGGCACTGCCGAGTTCACGCGTGGTGGTGAAGGAAGTCACGCCGACGATCGCCACCAGTGAAACCAGCGCGAGAAAGGCCAGCGTCAGTCGCAGGAACAGACTCATTCGAGAATTGCGCCGTAGGTCGGCATCCTCTGAACCTAGCCCCGTTCGCCCGGGCCGTAAAGGGATCGGCGCGGCGCACGAACAGCGTTTGCAGCGTCCACCCCGTCCGGGTTACCGTTTCGCCCCCCGCGGACCGATGGAGCAGGATCAAGACAGGCTGGTTGAACGGTATCGCGTGCTCGGACACGCGCGGCCGCTGATCGAGCGTGTAGCCGACATCGTGCCGCGTGATACGCGCTTTGTCGTGCTGGATCTGGACCGGACGGTGCACCTCGGCGTGACCATCGGCGAGCTCCTCGGGTGGGAGATCCTCACCGACCCCGGCCTGCGCGGGCAGCTCGATAGCGGCCCGCCGCTGCCGTTCTTCGCGCTCCGACGCCCACTCGACAGCGCCGTGAACCTGGCGCGCGGGTTGCGCGATTGGGGGCTTGCCGGGCTCATGTACGCGAGCACCGTCCGTCTCGGAAATCGGTGGCCGCGCTGGGACGGGCTGCTGGCCCGACAACTCGGGGCCGATTATGTCGACGTGGTGCAGTCGCTGATGCGCGGCGTTCTCATGGCGCAGGCGTCGTCGTTCTCCGAGGAAGAACTCGCGATCTTCGCCGAACGCTCATGGCGCCGCACGCTGCATCGGCTCGTGATCGATCGCGCCGTTGTCGATCGTATTCGCGAGCACTGTCCGGATCTGGAGGCTGTCATTCTTTCGAGTGCGTCGACGGCGCCGACCGTGGCGCACGCGGCACAGCAACTCGGCGTTGATTCGTGGGTCGCCAGCAGCAGCGAGCGCCACGACGAGGACGGCCGCAGTCTGTACGCGGCACCTGCGTCGCTCCCGCGCTGGTTGGTGCGGGGGCCGCGAGGGACGCTCTCGCGACCGGGCGCGTTGTTCCACAACTCCTCGACGGGCAAAGTTCGCCTTCTCCATATGCATCATCCCGAGCTGTTCGCTGCCGGTTCGGTCACGGTCGGGATCAGCGACAACAACTTCGGGGAAGACAGACTCTGGCCGGATTACTTCACGCACGCGGTGGCGCTCAACTCGCGGCACCCGTTCTCTCCGTTCGTCGGTCGCCGCTCTCCGTGTGAATCGGTGACCGTGCTGGACGCTGCGCCGACCGGCGCCGGCGGGTGCCCGGCTTCCGCGCCGACCTGGCATGGGGCGCTCGAGGAGCGGGTGCTCGAAGGGCGGGCGCTTGCCAACAGAGTCGGTGCGCAGCGGCAGGAGCGGCTGCGAGGTCTTGCGGTCGCGCTGCGTGCCGCGCGGGCGAGCGTACGCAGCGATGCGCTGGGCGCGCGCCGACGCGAGCTGGTCGCCTTGCGTTCGCGGTTCGCCGGCCTCGTGGACTCATACAATGCCTCTGTCGAGAAAGAGCGCCGCGCTGTCGGGCGCGAGCTGCGACGGCTGACCCGGCGCTTGCGAGCGGTGAAGCGCGAGGTCGATCGCGCCACGCGTGAGTGCACGGTCATCCAGCACGCGCTGGAGTCCCACAAGCAGCGAACCGGCCTGGAGGTCTCCGGCCGGGTACCGGCGGCTGGCTGAGGGGGCTTCGCATTGCCTCGATCGACGCGGGCGGTTAGGCTCGCGCGCCGTGAGCGATCACAACGAAACTATCGAAGCGCTTTCGAACAACGACATCCGGATCGAGCCGTCACAGCGGGTCCGCGACGGGGCGCTGGTCGTCGACTACGACTCCTGGTTCGGAGACTGGGAGCGGGAGCCCGAGCTGTTCTGGGCGCGCGCGGCGCGCGAGCTGCACTGGTTCGAACGCTGGTCCGAGATCTCGCGGATCGACGGCCCGCAGCATGACTGGTTCATCGGCGGGACCACCAACCTGTCGTACAACTGCCTCGAGAGAAACCTCGAGCGGGGCCTCGGCGCAAAGCCGGCGCTGTTCTGCGAATCCGAACGCGAACCGACGCGCACGTTCACGTACAACGACATTCTTGATGAGGTCGGCCGCGTCGCCAACGCGCTGACCTCACTCGGCGTTACGCGTGGCGACCGGGTCGTGATCTACATGCCGCTGTCGGCTGAAGGTCTGTTCACGATGCAGGCCTGTGTCCGCATCGGGGCGATTCACTCGGTGGTGTACGCGGGGATGGGCGCGGAAGCGTTGAGGCATCGCATCGAAGACTGCGGAGCGCGTGTGGTCGTCTGCGCCGACGCCACCTACCGGCGCGGGAAGGCGGTCGCGCTCAAGCCGATCGTCGACGCGGCCGTGGCCGGACTGGATTCGGTCGAGCATGTCGTGGTCCTGCGACGTGAACCCGACACCGAGCTGGGTGCGCGTGAGGTCGATTTCCGGGAGCTGATCTCCGACCAGAGTCGTCTTTGCGATGCCGCTATCCTCGACGCGTCGGACCCGGCGTTCATTCTGTACACCTCCGGAACCACGGGTAAGCCCAAAGGCGTCGTTCACGTTCACGGTGGCTTCTCGGTCGGTGTGCATCTGATGATGCGGCACTACTTCGATACCCGCGAGGACGATGTGTGGTGGTCGACGTCCGATATCGGCTGGATCGTCGGACATGCCTACATCTGTTACGGACCGATGATGGCCGGCGCGTCGCAGGTCATCCGCGAGGGCACACCCGACTACCCGGACAACGGCATTATCTGGCGATTGGTCGAGAAGTATCGGGTAACGACCATGTTCACAGCACCGACGACGGTACGGATGTTCAAGCGAATGGGGCCCGAGGCGCTGAGCGAATACGACCGCTCCTCGCTGCGGATGTTTTATTGCGCCGGTGAACCCTTCAATCCCGAAGCGTGGGTGTGGGCGCAGGAGCACATCTGCGCCGACGGCGGACAGGTCGCCGACAACTACTGGCAGACCGAGATCGCGAGCCCGATGCTGGGGACGTTTCCGGGGATGCAATCGCGGCCGGGATTCGTCGGCAAGCCGATGCCGGGCGTACAGCTGAAGATCGTCGATGACGACGGCAATCGCCTCGATGCCGGCGAGGGCGGCAACCTCGTCATGGAGAAGCCGGTGCCGTACATGATGCGCACTATCTGGAACGACGAGGAGCGGTACCGCAGCTACTGGAGCGAAAAGCTCGGCGGCTATGCGACCGGCGATGTAGCGATCTGCGACTCGGAGGGCTACTGGGCGGTGCTCGGGCGCAGTGACGACGTCCTCAATGTCGCCGGCCACCGGATCGGTACCGCCGATGTCGAGAGCGCGCTGATCACCCACAGTGCGGTTGTCGAGTCGGCGGTGATCGGCCTGCCGGATGAGATCAAAGGAGAGCGGATCAAGGCGTATGTTGTCACGGCCGCGGGCAAGGCCGCCGACGACGCGCTGCGAGCCGAGCTGATCGCGCATGTGCGCGAGGCGCTCGGCCCGATCGCTCAACCTTCGGAACTGGAATTCACCGAGGCGCTTCCCAAGACCCGCTCGGGCAAGATCATGCGTCGATTGCTCAAGGCCCGTTCGCTCGGGCAGGACGAGGGCGATACCTCGACGCTGGAGGAGTAGAAAATGAAACTCGGGCTGACCGCGGCCGGTATGGGCGCGCAGATTTCTATTGATATCGACTTGATCCGTGAAGCCGAGGAGCTCGGCTACGATTCAGTGTGGACGGCGGAGGCCTGGGGAGCCGACGCGATTACGCCTCTGGCCTGGATCGCGGCGCAGACATCGCGCATCCGACTCGGCACCGGGATCATGCAGATCCCCGCGCGCACGCCGGCGATGTGCGCGATGCAGGCGATGACCGTCGACGCACTCTCGGGCGGACGCATGATCGTCGGGCTCGGGCCGTCGGGTCCGCAGGTCGTCGAGGGGTGGCACGGGGTTGCTTACGGAAAGCCGCTGACGCGCACCCGCGAGTACATCCACATCATGCGCAAGATCTTCCGTCGCGAAGAGCCGGTGACCTTCGACGGCGTCGAGTACCAGGTGCCTTTCCGCGGCGAGGGAGCCAGCGGGCTCGGCAAGCCCTTGCGCAGCATCCTGCACGGGCGCGCCGATATCCCGATCGTCACCGCGACGATCTCGCCCAAGGGGGTCGCCACAGCCGCGCAGGTGGCCGACGGCTTCATGCCGATCTGGGTGAGCGCTGAGGGGCTCGGTCAGTTCGACCAGCCGATCTCCGACGGCCTCGCGAAGGCCGAGGGGGACAAGTCTCGCGAAGACTTCGAGATCATGCCGATGATCACCGTCATCTTCGATGACGATGTCGCGAAGTGCAGGGACCTGATCCGGCCGGCGATCGCGCTTTATGTCGGCGGTATGGGCGCACGCAACAAGAACTTCTACAACAACCTCGTCTCGCGGATGGGTTGGGAAGAGCCGGCGCGGCAGATCCAGGACCTGTACCTCGATGGCAAGAAGAAGGAGGCCACGGCGGCGGTCCCCGATGATCTCGTCGACGCGATCTGCCTGCTCGGTCCGAAAGAGCGAGTGCGCGATCACCTCGCGGCGTGGAAAGAGTCATCGGCGACGACGCTGATCCTGCAGGGTGCGAATTCTCAGACTCTGCGAACGATGGCGGAGCTCTGCTTCTGATCGGAGTGCCCGGAGTTCAAAGCGCAGTGCCGCGAGCGACGACCGGGTTGCTCGTCGCGGCCGTGGTGTACGCGGCCTCCGCCTGCGCGGAAGACTCCGCGCCCCGGCGGCCGCCGATTGAAGGTGTGGCCGTCGTTATTGACGGCGACGGTCTCGACATCGGAGGACGGAAGATCCGGCTGTTCGGAATCGACGCTCCGGAAGTCGGTCAATACTGCGAGCGACCGGCCAACGACTCGCCCGGCGGTCCGGCTGCGACCACGCGCTGGCGATGCGGACAGTATGCGACGGTCGCGCTCGACCGCATCGCGGGCGGCAGAAGGGTCCGCTGCGAGGTCGAGGCGACCGATTCTTACGGCCGCGCTGTCGCGATCTGCCGGCTGCGCGACGGCACCGACCCGGCAACTGACCCGGGGATTGAGCCGGGGATCGGCCAGGGAATCGACCTGGGAATCGACCTGGGCGCAGAGCAGGTCCGCCGCGGGTGGGCGGTCGCTTACCGTCGCTACTCCGAGCGCTATGTCCCGCTCGAGGATGAAGCGCGCGGGATGCGAATCGGCGTCTGGTCCGGCACCTTTGAAAAACCGTGGGACTGGCGTCGCAGAATGCGCTAGCTTCGAATGCACGCCCATCGCGTCCGATGGGCAACACGCGTTCGGCAGGAGATCGTCGCATCATGAAGTCTTCGATCCGGTTTTTCGTGCAGGCGGTATCGATTGCTCTGCTCTCTACGGTCGCAGCCGCTCAGTGGGGCGCGGAGCTGGATCCGCAGGGCCAGCCTGTTGACGATCCGACTCCGCAGGTGGCTCCGGACGGCAGCTATGTCGCGGGTGAACCGACGCTCGCACCCGACGGAAGCTATGTGGGTACCTGGCTCGAGCGTAGTGACGACGGCACGTATCGACGTGGAAGCGTCCGGCAGGCTCCGGACGGCAGCTATGTCGGCGGAGAGCCGACGCGGGCACCCGACGGAAGCTACGTCTCCGGAACGCCGCAGCGCGCGCCCGACGGTACCTGGGTCGGTGGGCCGCCGACCCGCGCCGACGGCGGCGCGGTCGTTGCCGACGCTCCGTCGACCGGCGCTTTCCTGAGCGGAGATGAGGGAGGAGCGGGTTCGGGCGGCGCCGCCTACCCGCGTGGACGCAGCGGGCTCGGCGGCGGGCTCGGCGGCCGATTCGGTTCATCTCCAAATGGAAGCGAGGGCGGCTCCGATGGAGAGCTTTACGGAGAAGGGGCAGGCTTCGGTCTTGGCGGCGGCGAATTCGTCGAGTAAGCCGCCCGCTTCAATCTCCTTTGAACTCGGACGGGCGCTTCTCCGCGAACGACGCCATCGCCTCGATCAGATCGTTGCTGCGGAAGAACGCCGAGTTCCACTGTGCGACGTACTCGAGCCCCTCTTCGGTCGTGTGCTCATCGGAGTAGTTGAGAACCATTTTCGTTCCCTGAACCGCGAGCGGTGAGTTCGCAGCGATCTCGTCGGCCATATCTCTGGCGGCCGCGAGCAGTGAATCCTTGTCCGCGTGGATCTCGTTGACCAGCCCGCAGGCGAGCGCGCGCTCGGCGGGCAGGAACTTACCGGTGAACGCCATCTCCCGTGCGATGCCCTTGCCCGCCACGTTGGTGATCCGCTGAAGCGTTCCCACGTCCGCCACGATGGCGATCTTCGTCTCGAACACCGAGAAGCTCGCATCGGCCGAGCACAGCCGGATGTCGCAGGCCGTGACGAGATCGACGCCGCCGCCGATGCACTTGCCGTGGATCGCCGCGATCACCGGCTTGGGGCAGCGTTCGATCGCGGTGAAGCAGTCCTGGAGGTCTTTGATCGTGCGGTACATCGCCAGGTTCCGGCGTGCGTGGCTCTGGCGATCGCCGGATTCGGAGCTGCCGGATGTAAACCCGCCCATCGCCGCTTTCAGATCGAGACCGGCGGTGAACATTCTGCCTTCGGCCCAGAGAACGACGGCGCGGATCTCGTCATCCTTTTCGATCTCGGCGAAGGCATCCCGCATTTCGTAGAACAGCTCGAACGGCATCGCGTTGAGTTTCTCGGGTCGGTCCAGGACGATCTCCGCGACGCTGCCGCGTCGATCAAAGCGAATTGTGGTGAATCGGTCGCTCATTTCGTCTCCGTGTTCGTTTGCCGGTGTGCCGGCGCCTCTGTGTGGCAGTGGCCGGCCGTGCCAGGCCAGGCCAGGCCTGGCTGAACCCGGCAGCCGGGAACCGGGATCTGCAAAGAAAACCTGTCGTCTCGGGCCGAAGCAATCGCCGCCGGCCGCAGGCCGAGCGGCCGCGCGGCCTCAGCTTGAGCCGCCGATCGCATGGAAACCGGCGCATCTGCGCGCGCGGGCCGCCGGGGCTCGCAGCCGCGCGCGCGGGGCCCTATGATACGGCGCCATGCAGAACACGACCGCTTACATCGACTGGTCCGAGGTCTCCGAACAGGCCACCGACCTGCTCCGCGAATACATCCGCATCGACACCACCAACCCGCCCGGTGGTGAGGAAGCCGGCGCAGACCTCCTGCGTCGCGAGCTGGCCCGCGAAGGGATCGACAGTCGTTATCACGACGCGGGTGATGGTCGCGTCTCGATCTCGGCAAGGCTGCCCGCGACCGAAGGGGGAGGGGGCAAGCCGATCGTGCTTCTGTCCCATATCGATGTCGTGCCCGCCGAGCCTGAGCACTGGCGCGTTGATCCGTTCTCCGGTGATCTCGTCGACGATGTGATCTGGGGGCGCGGTGCGCTCGACATGAAAGGCATGGGCATCATGGAGCTCATGGTGCTGGCGCTGGCGAAACGTCACGGCCTCGCGTTGAAGAACGACCTGGTCTTTCTGGCCGTGGCGGACGAGGAAGCCGGCGGTGAGAAGGGAGTCCGGTTTCTGCAGGAGGCAGCGCCAGAGCTGTTCGACGCGTCGCTGGTGGTCAACGAAGGCGCGTACGGATTCTCGCAGTTCTTCGGCCAGGACGTCACGATGTTCGGTGTCTGTCCGAGCGAGAAGAGCCCCTGCTGGGTCACGCTTCGCGCCGAGGGTGCGCCGGGACATGCGTCGGTACCGCACGCCGACAACGCGGTCGCCCGGCTGGTGAAAGCGCTGGGCAAGATCGAGAGCCACGAACAGAGTGCGCGTATTACCGAGCCCGTTCGGGCGATGTTCCGCACGCTCATGGCGCGAGGGCTGGTGCCTGCGGATCTTGACCTTGAAGATCCCGAGACCATCGAGGCCGTGGCCTCGATCGATGCTCACGTCAGCGCGATCACGCGCGACACGATCAACCTCACCGGGCTGACCGCGGGCAGCAAGCACAACGTTATTCCCGCCGGCGCGGAAGCGACGCTGGATTGCCGACTGTTGCCGGATACCGACCCGGATCGTTTTGTCGAACAACTGCGCGAGATCATCGACGACCCGAAGGTCGAGATCCGCCGCGTGCTCGAGCACTACTCCGGGCAGTCGTCACTCGATACGCCGTTCACCAAGACGATCGCCGAGGTTGTCGCCGAGCGCTACGGCGAGGCAGGACATGTGGTCCCGATGCTCTCGCCGGGCTTTACCGACAGCCACGCATTCCGGGCTGCGGGAGTGGAATCGTACGGATTCACGCCGGCGCTGCTCACGCGCGAAGAGCTGTCGACGATTCACGGGCACAACGAGCGGATCAGCAGGACCAATCTGCGGCTGGGGACGGAGATCCTGTACGACGTCATCGGCAGGCTCGCGAGCCGTGGCTGCTGAAATCTCATGGTTCTGACCCGAGACAGCATCCTCGCCGAGATCGCGGCCGGCAACGTGGTCATCGATCCATACGATGAGAGTGTGGTCGGCCCGGCGTCGATCGACCTGCACCTCGGTGAGGAGATTCGGGTCCTCGATGCCGGAGACGCACTCGTGGCGATTCGTGATGACACCGATTACCGCGACGGCTCGCGAAGCTTGCGGCTGGACAAGCCGTACCCGTTGCAGCCCGGTGAGACTGTCCTCGGGATAACGCGCGAACGAATCCGTCTCGCTCCGAAGATCTGCGGGTGGCTCGAAGGCCGCTCACGATTCGCCCGGCTCGGCCTCGCGATCCATGTGACGGCAGGCTTCATCAACCCGGGCGTGGACAACCGCCAGGTTCTCGAGATCTCCAACCTCTCGGGGCGGGTCCTCGAGCTTTACGCCGGCACGCGCCTTTGTCAGATCATTCTGCAAAGGACTGAGGGTTCGGCTGTTTACAGCGGGCGTTTTGCGGATCAGGACGAGCCGTAAAGTCGTAAAGATGTGGGAGTCGTCCGGATGGCGAGCTCCGAACCGGAGGTATGCGCGCGTCAGTGGACGCCGCTGGCCGAGACGAGTGACTTCGGGTCAACGCCGATTCGACGGACCGATTGTTCCCAGAGAATTTCCGGCTCGGTATCGAAGATCAGATCGGCGGTGACATCGCTGTTGACCCACGAGCCTTCGCTCAGCTCGCCCTCGAGCTGCTCGGGCCCCCAGCCTGCATAACCCAGAACCAGTCGGATCCGTGTCGGTGGTTTCTTCGACAGAAAGCGCAGGGCGTCCGGTGCGGACGAAAGATGAACTCCGGGAGCGACTTCGCGCGTCGAGTCGCCGACGATGCCGGGGACGGGTTCGTGAAGGATCCAACCGGTCTCGGGCTGGACCGGGCCGCCCCACCACGCGACATCGCAGGAGTTCCCCCGCCAGACGATGTCGAGCGGCTCGAGCAGATCGAGTACGCGGCTCTCGCTCGGGCGGTTGAGGATCAGTCCGAAAGAACCTTCGTCCTGGTGCTCGACCATCAGCACGACACTGCGATGAAAGTTCGGGTCGTTCAGCTGCGGCATCGCGATCAGCAAGCCGGGCGCAACTTTCAATTCGCCGTGCACAATTTCCTGTGTAGCCGTGGATGGTGCGGTCGGCAAGATGGTTGCTTGCGAGAAAGTGTCGGCTGGGCTGATCTTAACCACATCGGGTTGGTATCTTTCTCGTCAGCGACGCGATGCCGCAACGGCGGGCATGGCAAATACCCATCTCAGGAGGGGGTCCATGGAGTTCGGAGTTCTTGTGCCGCAAGGCTGGCGTCTGGATCTGACCGGTGTCGAGGGCGACCGCGCGAAGTGGGAGACCTTCACTCGGGTAGCATCGCAGCTCGATCGCAGCGGCTGGGACTCGCTGTGGGTCTACGACCACTTTCATACGTTTCCGCGCAAGGAGATCGAGGCCACTTTCGAGGCATGGACGATGATGGCAACGCTTGCGCAGATCACCGAGCGCGCCCGCATCGGCCAGCTCGTGACCTGCGCGCAGTACCGTCACCCTTCGTACCTTGCCAAGATCGCTGCGTGCGTCGATGTCGCCTCGAACGGGCGGCTCGACGTCGGACTCGGGTCCGGCTGGTACGAGGAGGAGTTCGGAGCGTTCGGTTACGACTTCCTCACCACCGGGCGCCGGCTGAAGCGGCTCGACGAGACCTGCGAGATCCTGCGGCGCATGTGGCGCGACCCGTTATCCTCCTTCGAGGGGGAGCATTTCACGATCCGCGAGGCGGTCTGCGAGCCCAAGCCTCTGCAGCGGCCCGGCCCGCCGATCTGCATCGGCGGCAGCGGACGCCGTGTTCTGCTCAACATCGTCGCGCGGCACGCCGACGTGTGGAATTACCTCGGCTCGCTCGAGGATTTTCCTGAGACACTCGAGGTGCTCAAAGGGCACTGCCGGGATGTCGGCCGCGATTTCGAAGAGATCCGTGTGACGATCGCGATGAGCGCGATCTGCCACGACACCGACGACGAGCTCGATCTGTTCTTCAGCCGGATCGAACCGCAGGGTCACGACCGGCGCCGCGTGATGGAGATCTCGCGCTGCCGCGGCGACGCCGGGCAATGTGCGGAGACCCTCGATCAATGGCGATCGCAGGGCGCCGACGGCTTCGTCTTCTACTTCCACGACATCGCCTCGTTCGGAGAGGGCGACTCGCAGGCCGAGGTCATGCAGTCGAGGGTTGTGCCGCAGCTCTGATCGGCTGCAGCGATCAGCCCGGCAACTGCGCGAAAAGGTTCTCCGCGGCCTGGCGACCGCTGCGAACGCAGTCGGGAATGCCCGTGCCCCTGTATGCGTTTCCTGCCAGCTCGAGTCCCTGCCATGCCGACACGGCAACCTCGATGCGGTCAACGCGTGGCAGGTGTCCGACGTGGTACTGCGGCATCGATTGTCGCCAGCGGGTCACGCTCGACATCAGCGGTTCGCCGCGCACGCCGACCAGCTCGGCGAGGTCACGCGTGACGGCATCGACCAGCGCCCCGTCTTCGAGGTCGACATTCTGCGGCGCGAGCGCGCCGCCGACGAACGCGCGCAGCAGCACGGTTTCCTCGGGCGCGCGGCCCTCCCATTTCCGGTTCATGAAGGTGCACGCCAGCGTCGCGCGGCCCTCGATTGCCGGGACAACGAAGCCGAAGCCGGATATCTCCCGCGTGATCTGATCGGGTCTGTAGGCAAGGTTGACGATTGCCGAGGAGGCGTACTCGATGGCCTCGAGCTCGCGCGCGAGCGAGGCGTCCTGCTCAGCGAGCATGGAGGCGGCCGCGAACGCGGGTACCGAGACGATGACTCCGTCGAACGATTCGCGGCGCGGTCCGGAGGAATCCTCGACCTCGATCTCCCACCCCGGGTCCTCGCGCCGCACCGACCGCACCGCGCAGCCGGTCTGCAAAGCTCCGGTGGGGAGAAGCTCGGCGAGCCGCTCCGGCAACGCGCCGAGACCGTTTTTCAGCGAGACGAACAGGTCGTAGCGCGGGCCGCGGGCCGACAGCGTTCCTGCCCGCCGCGCCTTGACCATCGCACGGATCAGACTGCCCTGACGCTGCTCCATCTCGATGAAACGCGGCATGGTCGCGCGCAGGCTGAGCTTCTCGGGGTCGGCGGTATAGATCCCGCCGACCATCGGCTGGGCGATTCGTTCGAGCGCCTCCTTGCCAAGCCGGCGTCGTACAAAATCGGCGAGGCTCTCGTCGCGATCTCCCTGCGCGCGCGGGATGAAAGGTTCGAGGGCGACGCGGAGCTTGCCGGCGACCGAAAGCAGCCCCGATGTCGCGAACGGCATCAGCCGCGACGGCGCCATCAGATGCAGCCCATCGGGGACCGGCAGCAATGTATCGCCACGGGCGATCGAAGCGCCGCCTCCCGATTGTCGCGTCGGGATGAGGTCATCGCCGAGACCGATCTCGCGGCACAGCTCTGCCGCCCACGGCTTGTCGGTGACGATCGAATCGGGGCCGAGCTCGAGTGTCAGCTCGCCGGCCTGTTCGGTGTGGATGACGCCGCCGGTGCGGTCGGAGGCCTCGAACACCTGCAGCGCGAGCGCGCGATTGCTCTCGCGGAATCGCTTCGTGATCTCGTACGCAGCGGCCAGCCCGGAGATTCCGGCGCCGATCACCGCGACCCGTGTTGCCCGTGACCCGCTCACGGCTTCATTTCGGCACGGGTCCGGCGGGAAGCCAAAGCCGCGGGGCGTTGCGGGGCTGGAACACGCGCAGCCGCTGCGGCCTCGATCGGGTCCCCTCTCAGGTAGACCCGGCAGTATTGTTGCACTCGGGTCTACTTTTTGGTTAGTCTCTGCCCGATGGCCGCCGGACACACATCGCTGGCTGCGGACAACTCGGCAGTGCCGAGAAAAGAGCGCCGCCGGCTCGAGGTCAGAGGTCGCATTCTCGAAGCCTCACGGGAGCTTTTTGGAGAGCTGGGGTACCGCGACACCAGGGTCGTCGAGATCTGCGAGCGGGCCGACGTTGCCAAGAAGACCTTCTTCAATCATTTCCCGAGCAAGCAGGACGTCCTCAAGGAGCTCGCCCACGCCGTCATCGACGAAGTGGTGGTCGAGATCGAACAGGCGCGCGAAGACGGTGCGTCGACGCGCGAGCGGCTGGCGCTCGTCTTCGCACGCCTGACCGGAAACATCTCGGCGGGGGGGCCGATGAGTCGCGAGCTCTCCGCCGAGCTCGCGCACGCTCTCCAGGAAGCCGGCGAGGAGGGCCGGCAGGCGCAGCGGCTGCATCACGCGCTCGGTGCCATCGTTCGTGACGGCGTCGAGCTTGGCGATGTAACGTCCTCGCATGACGTCGACCTTCTCACCGACGTTGTCATCGGTGTCTACTATCAGCTGATTCTCAACTGGGTTCACGACGGCGACTATCCGGTCGCACGTCGCGCGGCGGCTGCAGCGAGCTTCCTTGCCGAAGCGCTGGCGCTTGCCGCAAAGGAGTGACTCGACGATGGCGCGACGCGACCAGGAACATACCGAGCTGCCGTATCCGAACGGATGGTTCGCTGTGGCGTTCAGCCGGGATCTCATTCCGGGCGAGGTCAAATCGGTACACTACTTCGGTGAAGACCTCGTTGTTTTCCGGAATCGCTCGGGCGAACCGCGCGTGGTCGACGCGTACTGTCCCCATCTCGGTGCCCACCTCGGAGAGGGCGGGCGGGTAATCGGCGATTCGATCCGTTGCCCGTTTCACGGGTGGCAGTACGACGGCAGCACCGGGGAGTGCGTGCGCATTCCCTACTGCGAACGCATCCCGTCCGCAGCTCGGGTGAGGGCCTGGGAGGTTCAGGAAAAGAACGGGATGATCTTCGTCTGGTACCACGACCGCGGGGAGCCGCCGCAGTGGGATTTCCCGGCGCTCGAGGAGATCGGTGCCGACGGATGGACCGAGCCGCGCGCGCACGCGGTCGAGATCCCCGCCCATGTGCAGGACACCCACGAGAACAACAACGACCCCGTTCACTTCCAGGTCGTCCACGGGATGATCGAGACGCCTCCGTCCACGACGGAATGGATTGACGATCGGGTGTACCGGGCGACCATGCGCTGTGAGCAGGATCTGCCGGGCGGCGGCAAGTTCCCGTACGATGTCGTGCGTGACAGCTGGGGAATGGGGCTGGTCTCACTGCGTTTCGTAGGCATCCCCGACGCCGGCCTGCTGATGTTCTCGGCGACCACACCGATCGAGCGCGAGCGCGTGATCTCGCGCTGGCTGATGACTGCCACGACCAACATGGTCGACGTCGCGGGCGAAGAGTTCATGGCGGGACTGACCGAGGGCGTATTGCAGGACCTGCCGGTGTGGACCAACAAAGTTCACCGGGCACGGCCGGTCCTTTGTGAGGCCGACGAGTCGCTGGCGGAGTACCGCCGCTGGGCCCGACAGTTTTATTCCGATCCGCAATGATGCGAGGCGAAATGATGGAACGTTATCTTGTCGTATCTTCCGACGGCCATGCCGGCCCGCAGCCGGAGGTCTACCGCGACTATCTCGACCCGCAGTACCGCGAGATGTTCGACCTCGCGTTGCCGATCCAGCTGGAGATGACCGAGCGCATGGAGCGGTTCTTCCTGATCGACGAGATCAACGCCGACTGGAGGGAGGGGCGAGCCCACGAACTTTCGGGAGCCTGGGACCACGACGAGCGGATCCGGGTGATCGACGCCGACGGGATCTGTGCCGAGGTGCTGTTTCCCGACGGCGTCACCGAGCGCAACGCGCCGCCGTTTGGTGCGGGCTTCTCGATGCCGACCGAGGGCGTGGACGGAGATCTCCAGTGGGCAGGCTCGCGCGCCCACAACCGCTGGATGGCCGAGTTCGTGCAGATGGCGCCCGAGCGGCGGATCGGGCTCGCCTGCGTGCCGGCGCTGTGGGACGTCGACCGTTCGGTCGAGGAGATCCGCTGGGCCCGTGAAAACGGACTGCGCGGGATCATCCTGCCGGTCACCTGGGGTCGCCACGCTCCGTACCATCACCGCAAGTACGACCCGATGTGGCGCGCCTGCGAGGAACTGCGAATGCCGGTGCACTTCCACTCGGGCCCCTCGCCGATGGAGGATTACTTCGGCTCGCTTTCGCTGGATGCCGAGGACGAGACCGCGGACCGCCCCGGCGCCGTCGGTGCGTACATCTCGGAGGTCTGCTTCTTCTGCGTGCGGCCGGTGACCTTCATGATCTGGGGAGGAGTGTTCGAACGCTTCCCCGATCTGCGCGTGGCGATCACCGAGGGCACCACAGTCTGGGTGCCCGAGTACCTGCGGCTGCTCGACCAGCGTTACGATGTCACGCACTACGCGCAGAAACTCGGTGACTACCGCAGCCACATGTCGATGAAGCCGAGCGAGTACTTTCATCGCAACGTCGCGCTCGGCGCGTCGTGCATGCCCAGACGCGAGGCCGAGCTTCGGCACGAGACCGGGATTGACTCGATCATGTGGGGCAGCGACTTCCCGCACCCGGAGGGCACGTGGCCGTATACGCGCAAACAGATGACCGATACGTTCACCGCACTGCCGGACGACGAGATTGTCGCGATGCTCGGCGGCAACGCCGTGCGCTTCTATGGACTCGATGAGAAGAAGCTCGAACCGATCGCGCAGCGGATCGGTCCGGAGCGCAGCTCGTTCGTGGGCACCGGCGATAACCATTCGGGCTGAGACCAGCCGGGCTGAGAATCCGCGGCGCGGACGGGTCGCGGTTCAGTCGGCCAGCAGCCCCTTGCCCGGGACGTGGTTCATCTCGAGGCGGATGCCGTCGGGGTCCTCGAACAGCACCGAGTAGTAGCCCGGCGCCCACTGGTCTTCCTGCGGCGCGTGAATGACGGTCGCATTCATCCCGACCAGCAGCTCGTGGAAGGCGTCCACGTCCTCGCGTTCGCGCGCGCGGAAACACAGGTGGTGCAGCCCGACGCGCTTCTGTTCGAAGCGCTCGCCCGCGAAGCGTTCGTCGGCGGCCTGAATCCCGAACGCCGTGCGCCCGCCCGCGAAATAGAGAAAGCCTTCGAACTCGATGACCGGCTTGAGCCCCATGAACGCGAGGATCTTCAGATAGAACTCACGGCAGACCTCGAAGTTGCTTACGGTCAGCATCGTATGGGCGATGCCGTTGATCTCGGTCATGCGATCTCTCCCGGCGTCAGCCGCCTGCAGCGCTCGCCTCGTGGACCGTATCGATCAGCGCGATGACGTTGTCGACGGGGGTCCCGGGGAGGATGCCGTGTCCGAGATTGAATACGTGCCCCGGCCGGCCGCCGACCTCCGACAGCAGCTCGAGCGCGCGCGCGCATACGACATCACGGTCGGCCATCAGCAGTACCGGGTCGAGGTTTCCCTGAATCGCCAGCTCGGGGAAGCGGTCGAAGGCCTCACCGATACGCATGCGATGATCGACTCCGAGCACGGTCGCACCGGCGCGGGCCTGCAGGTCGAGCAGCGTCGCCGTGTCGGTGCCGAAGTGGATCAGCGGGACATCGTCCGGCAGCGCCTCGACGACTGCGCGGGTATGCGGCTCGACGTAGCGCTCATAATCGCCGGGTGAAAGGCAGCCTACCCAGCTGTCGAACAGCTGCACCGCCTGGCAGCCGGCATCGATCTGTCGGCGCAGATAATCCCCGACCGCGCGCGCGAGCAGCTCCATCATGGCGTGCCACGCGCCTTCGTCGCCGTACATCAGCTTCTTGGTCTCGACGTAGTTGCGTGACCCGCCGCCTTCGATCGCATACGAGGCCAGGGTGAACGGCGCTCCGCTGAAACCGATCAGGGGAATGCCCGGGGAAAGCTCGGCGCGGATCGTGCGAACGCAGTCGAAGACGAAGGCCAGGGATTCTTCGGGCCGGACTTCGTTGAGACGATCGACGTCGCTTCCGCCGCGCACGACGCGGGTGATGCTCGGTCCCTCGCCGCGAAGGTAGTCGAGTCCCAGACCGATGGGCTCGAGAATCAGCAGAATGTCGGAGACCAGGATCGCCGCATCCGCACCGATGCGCTCCTGCGCCGTCACCGTGACCTCGGCGGCGAGCTCGGGGTTCTTGCACAGCTCGATGAACGGAACCCGGGCGCGTACCTCGCGATACTCCTGCATGTAGCGGCCGGCCTGGCGCATGAGCCATACCGGCGTGTACTCGGTCGCTTCACGCCGGCAGGCGCGCATGAACACGCTCCGGTTCGGATCGGCCTTCAAGTCGCTTGACGGAGTCGAGGCAGTGCGAATCCGAGGCCCACGCAGGTGGGCGCGTTTGCGATCCACGAGATCCGCTGCGCGCTCGGATGCCTCGCGCACGAACACGCCCAGCTTCGGACGCGACGGTTCCATATCGGCGGCGAGCCCGGCTTCCTGCAGAGCCTCGCTGCAGACCGGACCGATCGACGCGACCACGACCTCAGACAGCGCTGCGCGCAGGTCTTCGCCGATGCCCGCCTCATCTGCGACCTGCATGACGTGGGCGACCTGTGTGGCGCTGGTGAAAAGCGTGACATCCACGGTCCGTGCGATGATCTGCCCGAGCGCGCCGAGAAGCGGGCGACGATCTTCGGGCAGCGCCCAGCGGTAAACAGGGACCGGTGTGACCGAGGCGCCGCGTCGTTTCAGCTCCTCGATCATTCTGCCGTTGCTGATTCCGTATTCCTGCACAGCGACATGCGCTCCGTCGAGCGCGACCGATTCTGCGCTTTCATCGAGCGCCGCCAGCAGATCTCGCCAGGTATTGGGTTCAGGGACGGTGATCGTGATCGGTACGCCGAGCTCGCGCAGCGCGGCGACAGGCTTGGGGCCGCGCGCAACGACCGTAGTACGCGCGAGTGCAGCGACGAGCTCGTCCTTTGTGAATCGCGTCGTCATCGCCTCGAAGAGGATTCTCGTGCCGACTCCGGTCAGGAAGATCGTGATTTCGAACCGGCCCGCGATCAGTTGCTCGGCGAACTCGATCGCTTCGGGATTCTCGTCGATGGGGATCTCGCGCATCGAGGGCGCCGGGATGCCGATCCCGCCGGACTTCTCGACCAGTCGGCGCGTCTCATCGGACATGCGGCTCTCGAAAGAGACTACCCGCAGGCCGCCGAACCCTGCACCGCCTTCCATCATTTTCGATTCACTCTCGCCCATGACGAGAGGGAAACATAGGCGGGACGCCCTGGTCGTGCCAGCGTCGGTGACTCAGCGCGACTAATGCTCGGCCCGCTTTTGCGACAGCGGTTCTAACTTTACCGCCCGGCGGGATTGCCGCTGCGCATCAAGCCTGCCGCTGCTCTGACCCGGTTGAGAAACTTCTGACGGATCGCGGGAAATCACCCCGGGAATCGTTTGACGCTGGCGACACTGGTTTTGTAGTGTTGCGACGGATGCGCGACTCGAGAGGGGACCACTACGAAGCCGCCCGATGACTGGAAGAGTCGGACGGCGTTGCAAGCGGAGGCAGGGACACGATGAAAGTACGCGACGTTTACAAATCAAGGCCCATCGGTCTTCAGACCATCACTCCGGAGGCCAGCGTTCAGGACGCGATCCGGCAGCTCAATCGTTTCAATATCGGCGGACTGCCGGTGTGTGACACCGACGGCGATCTGGTCGGCATCATCACCGAGCGTGACATCATGCGACTGTGCGGCGACGTGGCCTGTCACGATGCGCTCGGGAGACGCGTCGGCGCAGTGATGACTCGTAACCTCGTGACTGCGACTGAAGACGATACCGTTGAGTCGGTCATGCGGACGATGACCGAGCGGAGAATCCGTCATATGCCGATCCTCGCCGGCCACCGGCTGGTAAGCATCATCTCGATCGGTGACGTAGTGAAGACACAGCTCGAGCAGTCCAGCGTCGAGAATCAGTTCCTGCGTGACTACGTGACCGGCTGAATCGAAGTCGGTCCGGAACGACGACACGGCGCCCGTCGAACCGAGCGGCCGTGTCGCTCAATGCTTCGTTGTCGCTGACTGTGCAGCAGCGCCCTCACCCTCGCCGGGCCTGAAGCGGGCGGCTGCGCTGCGCCGTCCGAGATCCTGACAGCGCCGCTACGTAGATCTACGTATACCGGCGCCCCGGGGCTCCAAAGAGATTTCTGTTTTCTGCGCTGTCCCACCCGTCCGGGTGGGCGGCAGGCGTTGACGCATA
>CAXQPB010000138.1:0-3787 GCA_964225545.1 Candidatus Nitrosopumilus sp.
GCTTGAAGTAAATTCCACCGAGCGCTCCGTGAGTTTCTACGGAGGGGTACAGCTCGACGGCCTCGCGGTACGCACCGATGGCTTGCCGGGCATCGCCGGCCGCGACGAAATCGCGGGCGAGCTCGAGTCGGCTCATGCCAAGCTTCTCCAGATCCACGTTCGCGACGGGCGGTTCGGAGTAAGCCGGTGTCGCTTCCAACGCGCGGCGTGCTTTTTGCCGGGAACCGCTGGCGGGAGCAGCCTTCTTCGCGGCGACGGGGGTGCGGTCGGTAACCGCTGCGACGACCGGAGATGTTTCGTTTAGCGGCTGCTGCGAGGGCGCTGCCTGTCGGGCCACGTACCATCCCGCCAACGCGATGCCGCAGAGCGTCATCGCAATCCACTGCCTGTGGGGCATGGGCATCGTTCCAGTCATAGAAAAGAGGCGACAGCGAAGGTCGCAAACTCCGTGGGATGATACGTCCGGCGCCTCGGAACAATCAAGAAAACAAAGTGCTGCAACAGGCAGTCCTCGCACTCGGGTTGATCCATTGAATCACGTGGCGGGCGTCGCCGGGCGGGCTAACGCTCAGCGCTCAGCAGCGTGAGCGCCTGAATAACGCGTCTGCTGCGGCGATTGCGTAGCTGGCTGCGAGGACGATGCGGCGTCTGTCACGAGGTGTGCGTTACGGTGGAGGCCGTGGGCAGACCAACCGGCGCGGTCGCCCGGGCAGTTGGGAGGGGGCCCCGAACGGGGGTGGGAGCAGGATGCGCGTGTGCACACAGGCGCGGATGTGGCTCTGAATACGATCGCCGTTCTGCGTGAGCGTTCGCGTCCGTTCGCCCGTCCTGGCGGCGGCGCCGATTCGTCGCGCGTCCGAGCTCAGCGAGGCATCTCGTACGCGCCGGACATCGGCTCGACATGCGACTGCCAGACCCGCGTGTATCGCTCTGCGTTCGGCTGGGGTCGTCTGACGATTTTCAGGCAATGCTCCATCTGGCGAGCCGAGGTCATCGGCTTGCTGTGCAGGTCCATCGCGTAACGGGACATATCCCTGACCATGAAATCGAAGATCTCGTCGAGCAGGTCATTGTCGAGTTGGTACAAGCGCGCGTTCTCGAGCAGCAGCTGCGCATACACGACCAAGGCGAAGATCTCACCGCCGGCCAGCAGGAAGTCTACGTCTTTCATCTGCTTCGGTCCGGGAGGGTCCGCAGCGAGGAGTTCGCGGAATGCGTCTGCCTGTTCGAGGAACAAC
The DNA here is from genome assembly GCA_964225545.1 of Candidatus Nitrosopumilus sp. Taxonomy (GTDB): domain Bacteria; phylum Desulfobacterota; class Binatia; order UBA1149; family SPBQ01; genus SPBQ01. Next base: position 1,239 of record CAXQPB010000138.1, read on the forward strand.
TGGACGTTGGGCAGATCGAAGCCCTCGAATGCCCGGTGGTAGTCGTTGAACTGTGTCTCGCCGAGTCCGCGAGCATCGCCCTGATCGAACAGGAAGTCGTCGTTCACAGCCTGGTCCTGCGTGCCGATATCGGGGAAGTCGCCCGGATTGAAGAAGTAGTTGGCCATGAACTTGACGATCAGCGCGATGTTGACGTGAACCGTACCCTCGAGCTTGGGCAGTGCTCGGATGTCGATCGCGGCTTGCGAGAAGTACATGTCTTTCTCGAAGCCCTTGGCTGCGATCGCGTCCCACATGAGGTTGATCACTTTCTCGCCCTGCGTCGTCACCTTCATCTTCACCATCGGGTTGTAGAGCAGGTAGCGGCGATCCTCTCTCGAGGCGGTGCGCATGTAGTCGGCGGCACGCAGCGCGAACAGTTTCATCGCGGTCAGGCGACAATACGCGTCAACGAACATACGACGAACGTGTGAGAGGTCGGTGACCTTCATCCCGTACAGTACGCGGTTGTTGGCGTGGTGAATGGCCTCGTAGAAGGCGTGCGTGCAGATTCCTATCGACGCCCAGCCGAGGTTGTACTTGCCGATGTTCACCGTGTTCAGCGCCGCGTTCCAGGCTGCGCGTCCCCGGTGAAGGATGTCACCTTCGGCTACGGGGTAGTTGCTGAGTTCAAACTCCGACACGTAGTTCTGGCTGGCGACCACGTTCTGGATCAGGTTGTAGTTGTCGTGGCGAGGACGAGCGGCGAAGAACACGTACTCGTCGCGGTCGGCAAAGCGGCCGAACGTCGATACGATGGATGCCTCGTTTCCGTTGCCGATGTAGTACTTCCGTCCGTTCGCGCGCCAGCCCTGGCCGTTCTGCGAGAGCACCATGTCGGTCGAGTATATGTCGGCCCCGTGTGAACGCTCCGACGGACCGAACGCGAAGATGCCACCGTCCTCGAGTGCCGCCGCTGTCTCCCGTCGCACATCCTGGTTCTCGCTCATCCAAATGGGGCCGAGACCGAGAACGGAGACCTGCCAGGTGTACCAGTACTGGAGGCCGTAGAATCCGAGGATCTCCGCAAACTCGCAGGTGCGCCACGTGTCCCATCGCGCATCCTCGGCGCCTTCGCCTGCAGGCGTACACATGGTGGCGAACAGCCTGTGCTCTTTTACATGCTCGAGGAAGTCGCCGTACCAGACGTGGCTGTAGTAGTCCTTGAGCAGCCGATCTTTTCCCTTGTTCTGAAAGAAGGCCACCGTGTCTTTCATCAACTCACTGGAGCGCTGGTCGGGGTAGGGCCGTGTCAGATTGGCGGGATTGAGGAGTACGTTCGTCATGGCTACTGGATACGTCGCGTGCGTTGCCGTGCCAACCTCGGTTGTGCCGGGAATCAGGCCAGCCGGGCCGGGCGGGGGAGTGTGTGCACGCGAGCCAGGTCCGCTCTACTATCGGTCCACGGTGGGCCCGCAGCGATCCACGCATCGCTGAGGTGAGCCACGGGGAGGCACCGCAGTCGTGGACCCGTTGACGATATTCCTGACTCAAGTCTTCAGTACCTGGTTTCTCGTGGGCCTGATCTGGACAATTCAGGTGGTTCACTACCCGTTGTTCGGTGCCGTCGGCGCGGACCGCTTCGTGTCTTACGAGGCCGCGCATTCGCGTCTGATCACTCTGGTTGTCGCTCCGATGATGTTCGTGGAGCTGGCGGGCTCGGTGGCTCTGGTGATGTCGCGTCCCCTTGAGACTCCCGCATGGATTGCATGGATCGGTCTGTTCCTCGTGGTGATCATCTGGTGCTCGACCGCATTCGTGCAGGTCCCCGTGCATGCCAGACTCGCGGCCGGCTTCGATGCCGAAGCCCATGCGCAACTCGTATCAACCAACTGGATTCGCACGGTCGCATGGAGCATTCGCGGCGGCTTGATGGGCTGGGCGAGTTGGCTCCTGCTGAGCGCGTACCGACCCGCCTGACGCCCGCAATTTCGAAACCGGTTTCGGATTCGAACCGGGATTCGCTCGCGGATATCCGAGGGGGCCCCTGTTGTTTCCTGCTAGGGGTTATTGCGCCCCGTTGAACGAAAGGTGTTGCGCGGGTCGCAATTGTTTTCCTACTCTCACGCCATGAGGCGGATGCGGCCGGCGAGTTGCGATGGGTGGGCGACTTGCGGCTGCACTGAGTGGCCATGAAGCGAGACGGGTACGGAAGACATTCACGTTCAATCGTACGAAGCGACCGTCCATACACCGTCACGATCGATCTGTCGGATCGAACCCTCGAAGGGGAGCCGCTCCGCAGCCCCCCGCTCGAACTCCACGAGTTCAAGGCGCTGTTCGATCGGTTGGAAGGCCAGCGCATCCCGGTAGTCATTTTCAGGGCCCACGACAACGCCTGTCGGGGTCGTCTCGAGCGACTCATTCTCGAAGCGGATCGCCGACGCTTGAAGGTCGGACTCGACCTCGGAGCTTCGTGGAAATCTTCGGAGTCTTGGAGATGCCGGGAGTGTCCGGACGCAATGGACGGCAACGCCGGGTCCTTTGCTGGAGTCGATCCGCCAGTCAGA
>CAXQPB010000139.1:0-7483 GCA_964225545.1 Candidatus Nitrosopumilus sp.
CAGGGAGACTGCGGAAATGGCGAGCGACCTCCGTGAACCGGTCACTCTGGAAAGCAGGCCGCCCGCTGGCGATCTCTTCTGTGCGCGCCGCGGTCGGTTGCGGTTTCGCTTGCGCCCGGCCTCGGGCTGATGTTCGACGTTGAGACGATCCTGTTCTTCATCAAACGAGTAACTCCCCGTGGCGGTCGTTTCGTGGAGTCCGCTCGAATCGTGCGGGTTGTGGGACTCTTCAGTCAGTGCCGACTCGTAGGACTCATAGGAATGTGACTGTTCGGCTTCAGCCTTCGGGCGACGGCCGTTGTGGCGACGCCCTCGCTTTCGTCGTCCCGAACGTTTTCCCGAACCTGATTGGGGTGCCGAACCCGACTCGCGCCCATCGCGATTGAGAGCACGTTGCGCAGCGGATGACTGGACGCCGGGCACAGAAGTCGGTTCCGGACCGTGCTGGTTTCCACATGCGAGGTCTACCACATCCGGTCCGAGCGGCAGGCCGGCTCCCATGCCTGCCTGGTTCATGGCCGCCGAGCACAGCTCATCGATGCGCTGCCGGTTGCCGCCAGCCTTGTTGACGATGAGTCGCGCGGCGTCATGCGTGAACACGCGGTCCATGACACCGCCGAAGCGTTCGAGCCGGTCCGAGATGTATCTCAGCGCATCTTCGGCGCCGATCGCGTCCATCCGGCAGACCTGAACGAGGTGTTTCAGTATCGAGCGGTCGTTGGCGGCGTTCATCCGATCGAGCAGTTCCGGTCTGCCGACCAGGATCACATGCAGTCCCGATGGCTCAGCGGCATCGTCGCCGAACAGTCGTCCGAGGCGCTCGATTGTCTTGGCGGGCAGGTTGTGGGCGTCGTCGACGATGACGACGGTTGAGCGACCGCGTTCGGTGCCTACCCGGGCGGCCTCTCTGAGAGCACCGAGCAGTGCGGCTTCGTCGTCGGACCCCGGCGCAGGTCTTCCCAGCTGATCGATCGCCTCGCTGAGCAAGTGCCGGAGTCCCGGCCCGCTGCCGGGCAGCAGTGCGACCGCGCAGGCACCGGAGAGCTGTGCTGCGAACGCGGTCATCAATGCGGACTTGTCGGCACCGCTGTCGCCAATGACAAGGGTGATCCCGTGCGGAGCGCGCAAGCCCGCGCGAAGTTCGGTTACCAGCGTATCGTGAACATCCAGAAGCGCTGCGCCGTCCGGCTCAGCGGCCTGCTTGAAAGGGTCTTCCGAGAGCCCGAAAAAAGAAGGGTCCATCACGAGGTTCCCCCGCACCAGCTTCCCCGGCAACGGCTTCGCCCGCCGAGCAGCGGCAGTCCCCGACTCCGCATCTCGCACGTGCTCCGCTGCGTGCTCAGCATGCCCAGCCTGCTCAGCCTGCTGTAGCTGCGCATGCCGCCGACTCGCCTCCGGCCTTCTCCCCCCACCGGGATCGAACGCTACCACAGCAAGGCCGGGTTTCAAGGAACTTGTGCGTTGTTCCTCCGCCGGTTCCGGCAGGCTTCAACGAGGAATGAGAAAAGCAGGTTGGCGGGTGCGGCGCTGGTGCTCTTGATCCGCAGATCGGCCTCGGCGAGCGCCCCATGCAGCCTGCGCAGCTCCCTCGCCTCGAAGGCCGAAGCCGCGACCAGCGAAAAATAGGCCTTCCAGCCGTTATTGCGGAACCCTGCTCGGGTCGCCTCGGGCAGCTTGGGGAAGGTTTTGTTGACGAACTGCCGTCCGTTGCGCAGCGCTCCCGGAGCGAGCCGGTCGACCACCGGCCGGGCGGCGATCATCGAGCCGACGTTCTCTGCAAGCGCGCCGAGGATCATCAGAGGCTCGGCGCCGGACGCGAGCAGTCCGTCGAGCAACACGCGGGCTTCGTTGAAGCTCTTGCGCCCGATTGCATCCGTCAGGTCGAAAACCCAGGCGGTTCCAAGGTCACGCATATTTTCTGCAACAAGTTCGGGAGTCAGGCGGCCAACCGCGAGCCCGGCCAGGGCAAGCTTGTCGACTTCTGCCATGAACTGCCCCGCGTCGCTGCCTGCTCGTCGGACGATGGCCTCTACCGCCGCAGCATCGGGCCGCTGCAGGCCGGCCTCCTCCAGTCGTTGCGTGGCGATTCGTCGCACGCTGTTCTCGTCGAGGTTCCCCTTCCGGTCGGTCTCGATTCGCAGATCGGTGAGCGTGCCGCAGTCGCGGAACCACTTCGGGAGCTTGCTGCGCAGATCGAGGCTGGCCGAGGTCGCGACGATCGCGTAGCCGTCGGGCAGGCCGCTCTTTTCGAGCTCCTGGCGAAAGCTCTCCGCTTCCTCTGCGCTTTCCCCGCCGAGTCCCTGGATCCAGATGCAGCGTCCGCCTCCGAACATGCCGACCTGGGATACGGCGTCAATAACGCTGATAAGACTCTGTTCAGGAATTCGTACGACTTCGAGATCGGTCTCGCGTCGATCCTCGGGAAGAATTTGCGCGATGCAGCGACGCGCTGCTGGATAAGTGAGTAGCGAATTGCCGAGGAACAGGTGTACAGGCAGCGATGCTCTCGGCTTCTCAGGCTTCTTCGTTCGCCTGGTTGCCATCAGTCACGCACGGCCGGACGGCTCGCGCGCTCGCCGCGAACGACGACCCAGTCTCCCTCCGCACTTGCAAGGAGTCGGCCGCGCTCGTCCTCGATCGAGGCGTAGAGCGTCACTGCTCGGTCCGCGATCTCGACAACGCGACCTCGAATGGTCAGCCTGCGGCCGATGGGAACCGGGCGGCGGTAACGAATGTTCAGACCTCTGGTGACTCCGTGCCGTCGCGCCAGATGCAGCATCGCCCAGCCCATGGCCTCGTCGAGAACGGTAGCGACGACGCCGCCATGGACGAAGTCCGGATAGCCTGCATAGTCGGGGCTGATTTCGGTGTGGCTGACAACGCAGTCTTCCTCCAGGGCGAACGCCAGCGCGAGGCTGCGATCGTTCTCGTCGCCACAACCGAAGCAACCGCGAAAAGCGCTCTCGCCGATCTCCAGCTGCCGCCGTCCGCTCATGTTTTCCGATCCGATCACCATGACGGCGGTTCGTACAGATCCCGGCCTGCTCGTTCAAATGCGAAGCCGGCGAGCCTCACCACTCGCGCGTCTCCCCAATGGCCAGTACCCAGTCCAGCTCTTCTCCGCGCCCGGACCTCTTCGATGCGTCGATATAGCGTCTGGCCGGCTCATCGACGGGTTCATCGCTCAGAACGAACGTGCCGTGATGGACCGCGAGGCTGCGGGTCGCCGCCATGTGTTCAACGGCCATCATCGCTTCATCGGGGTCCAGGTGCGCAGGTGCCATCATCTCACGCGGCAGGTAGGCACCGATCGGAATCGCTGCCAGTTGCGGCGGGCCGAGGCGCTCGGCGATCGTCGCGAAGCCATCGAACATCCCGGTGTCGCCGGCGAAGTAGAAGCGCTTGTCTCCGCTTTCGATCACCCAGCCGCTCCAGAGTGCGTCGTTGAGATCAAAAAGTCCTCTGCGGCTCCAGTGCCTGGCGGGTACGCAGTGAATCGTCGCGTCGCCGACCCGCTCCGACTGCCACCAGTCCAGTTCGGTAGTGACCGCGCGAGCCTTGCGCGGAAGAATCGAGCGGTTGGCAAGCGGCACGAAAATCCGGACCCCCGCAGCACCGAGTCGATCGAGAGTTTCAAGGTCCATGTGATCGTAGTGGTTGTGGGAGATGACAGCGAAATCGACGTGAGGCAGCTCCTCGAGGGAGAGTCCGGGCTCGACCAGTCGCTTCGGTCCGAGTCCGATCGGCCCCGCCGCATCGGCCCAGACAGGGTCGGTCAGGAAGGTGACATCACCCAGCCGGACCAGCAGCGTCGAGTGTCCGATCCATGTCACGGTGTCGGCGCCCGCGCTCAGCCGCGCGTCGAGGATGCGCCGCGAATCGCCGATGCGTGGCGGGGCCAGGCCCACAGGCAGCGAGAAAGTGCCCGCGATGCGGCGGGCGAAAAATGGAAGCGCGACGCCTGCACTCGGGTTGGTGTGGGCCCCGTAACCGGGGTTCGTGAAACCACCACCTTCGACATGATGGGCAGGCCGAACGGCAGTTGCGGCACTCTCCGATGTCTCCGATAGCGGCATGTTCGCGACCTCTCGAGATGTCTGATTCGAGCCGAGTGTTGCAGAGGCCGCGTGGGTGGCAGAGCCCGGGTTGGACGGGTTCGCCCCCCCGGCCGCGTAGGCCGCGTTGAACGACGGAGCGCAAGCACCCGGCCCCTGCGCGGAGCCGGTCAGAGTCGGCACGACCGGCAGCGCTGTAGCGCTCAGCACGGTCAACAGAAACAGTACGACCGGGCCCGCGCGCAGGCACGGCGGATGCGAGAACGGCATCTGTCGCGGGGATTCGGCCATGACGCCGCGGGAGACTACGGGCACCGAAACGACCGGTCAAAGCGGTGACCGGCGCGTGGCCCGGCTGCCGGCGCGCGCGCGCGCATCGAGGCGGCTACGGCGAAGCAGCCGCTGCCGACCGTTCTGGATTTACCGCGTGAAACGTGTTTCCTTTCGTCTCTAAGCGGCTGGCCGCGACGATTATGGCAGCACTGGGCGGACCCAAAGATTCCGGCGCGAACGCGCCTGAGAACGGCGGCGCGGACACAGCCTCTTCGGGCGACCTCGCTCGGCTGGACGAGCGCGCGCGACGCATCGTCGCCACCGCCGTAGAGCTTGCCGAGAAGGGCGGCTTCGAGGCCGTTCGGCTGCGCGATGTGGCGGCTACCGCAGGCGTGGCACTCGGCACGCTTTACCGCCACTTCAGCAGCAAGGAAGACCTGCTCGTAGCCGCGCTGACCGAGCAGATAGGACTGCTCGAGAGGCGCATGGAGGAGCAGCCCGCTTCCGGCGAGACGCCGGCGGAACGAGTGTCGTCATTCTTCGCGACCGCGACCAACGGGCTGTGCCGGCGGCCGATGCTCGCGAGAGCCATGTTGCGGGCCACGACCTCCGGACTCCCGGAGCTGACCGAGAAGGTGGCCTCGTTTCACGGCAGAATGAACGCAATGATCGCCCAGGCTATCCAGGGCCCTTCATCTGCAGGCAGCGCCGGCAGCGCCCCGATGAACGAGAGCCTGCGCGAGCGCAGCTTTCTGCTCACACAGGTCTGGTTCGCGTCACTGGTCGGCTGGAGCGGCGGGGTTCATGATCAGGCGAAAGCCGTCGCGCAGGTGCGCAGCGCGGCTTCGATCATTCTTCCGAACTGATTGGCCTGCGCGAGGACGCCAGCGCCTCGATCGTATCAATACGACTGATCGCTTCCCGAATCTCCGCGGCAAGCACTCCGCCAAGCCCGGTCTCCGGCTGAATCTGCGCGTTCTGCGTCTCACCCCCGCGGACTGTCGCTTGCGAGACGCTGTGGTCGGTGCCGGGGCCGGACTCGAGCAGGACGCCACGGTTGCGGGCCAGTTTGAGCCCGGAGGCGAACAGCACGTTCGAGACGGACTCCGCGCTGCGGACCTTCTTCTGCAGCAGGTACTGCTCGCCGAGCCCGAGGCACTGAGCGAGGAGGGCCTTGTCGTCGACCGGGTCCGCGTCATCGGCGTGGGCTGCGAGCACTTCCGCAACCACGGAGTACGCTTCGAGGAACGGTCGCAGTACCAGGTGGGCCTGGTAAGGCTCGAACTTCAGCAAAAGCCTCCTGACCGAGTCCGCATCGCCCGCGAGTGCCTCCTCCCAGCGGCTGTCGTGCAGCGCCAGCTCGCGGCGGACCTCCTTGCGGTACTCGTCCTTGTCGGCGAAGAAGAACTCGAACTTGAGCAGGTCGCGCAGCGCGAGCGTTTCCTCGTGAAAGCGTGCGGCACGATCTGCGACGTCGTCGCCGGCGGCAGCGACCAGGGCGAGCTCACAGATCGCGCTGGTGATGAAGAAGTGGATCACGGAGTTGCGGTAGTAGGCGGCGGCAAGATGTTGGTCGGAGTCGATCGCATACACTGCGTCCGGGCCCCCCGCGTAGCGCCGTACGACTCCGTTCTCCACAAGTTCGTTCAGCGTTCGCACCACATCATCGGGCCGCGAGCAGTCCAGCTTCTCGGTCAGCGGCAGCTGGCGTTTGTGGACATACGCGAGGAGCCGCTCGAGCGCCGCCATCGTCTCGTCGACTGTAAGCGCTCGATCCAGAGCGCCAAGCAGCGCGAGCGTCACCAGCGACGTCGGCGTGATGGGTGTGGCGCGGTTGATCCGTAACGCAATCTCGAACGCGACTTTCTGCAGCTCGATCCCGCGCTCGTCCGCGTTCGGTTCGCTGTCCGGCTCCGGCTCTCCCATCATCTCGCGAAGCATGATCGGGTCACCGAAGCGGATGTGAACGCCTCCGTAATGGCGCCGCAGTGAGCGCAGGACTTTGATGAACCAGCGCAGGCCCTCGCGTTCCTTGCGGCGGCCGCGCTGCTCGGCTGCGTAGGAACCGACATCCTGAATCTGATCGTAGACGATCGAGACCGGCACGATACAGACGTCATCGCTCTTGCCGCGACGGTACGCGTCGACGACATAGGCCAGCATGCCGAATCGCGGCGGGAGCAGCTTTCCGGACCGGGAGCGTCCGCCCTCGATGTACCACTCGAGCGGAAAGCGCTTCTCGAGAAGGTAGTCGACGTAGTGCCCGAGGACCTTCTTGTAGACCGCGTCGTTCTTGAACGTGCGACGGATGAAGAACAGACCGCTGCGACGCAGCAACGGGCCGACCGGGAAGAAGTTCATGTTGTCTCCGCCGGCAGTATGGTTGGGCGGATGACCGTTCTCATACAGAGCGTACTGGAGGACAAGGTGGTCGAGGTTGGAGCGGTGGCTGGGCAGAAAGACCACCGGATGCCGCTGGCCGACGGTGTAGATTCGCTCCAGCGTGCGCCGGTCGTAGTCGAGCTTCTTTGCGTAGCCCTGTGTGTAGAGAGTCCGGCAGAACTGCGCCGCAAGGTCGATCATGTAGGGGCTGTGGGTAGCCGCGATCTCTCGCAGATCCGAAGCTGCCCGATGTCCGATCTCCGCCGTGTTCGAGCCCATCTCCCACGCAAGCTGAGCAACGGTGCCCTGGAACGCAGGCCGCTCGACAATCGACTCATGGACGAAACGCGGGACTTTGTAGCGCATCCCGCGCGTTCGGCGCTCCGCACGTTCCAATGCGAGCGCAGCCTGACGTGCAACAAAGCCGGACAGGCTCGTGGTGTCGGCGACGTCGGTTCCGCTCGCAGCGCGCCACCGGGTACGGAGCTCGGACAGGCGCGCGGGCTCGCCGTCGATCACGCAGCAACGTTCCGGATAGCGCCGGCGTGTCCACCAGCGTCGCAGCCGTCCGGGGTCATACGGGTCGCCGAACAGGATACGGCCGAACATCCGCAGCGGGCTCCAGGTGCCGTTGGCGTCGGGCAGCCAGGCGACTCGCAGCGGCGCCAGGACCGGGTCGTCGTGTGTGGCCAGGCACGCCTCCATCCGCGGATCGACCTCGCGGGCCGGACGCCGCCCTCGCGAGGGCGGAAGCGAGACGATCTCCAGTCCCG
>CAXQPB010000140.1:0-10319 GCA_964225545.1 Candidatus Nitrosopumilus sp.
GAAGTACGGCGTTCGCGGCATCCCGAACCTCATCGTGTTCAAAGACGGACAGGTAGCGCAGCAGATCCAGGGCGCGGTCGCGAAGACCAAGCTCACCGAAGCGCTCGACTCGGTCGTCGTCTGACCACGGGGATTGCCCAACCGCGTTGCGTTCCTCAACCGGGTGCACTAACTTTCCGAGCCGGCCGACAACGATAACGGCCGGCCCGGAGAGTCGCTCGTGCTGATCCTTGATATATTGAGAAAGAATGCCGGTTCGTGGGTCGTACAGGTCCTGCTCGGCATCATCGCTCTCGTATTCATCTTCTTCATGGGCGGAGGCGGTACGATCGGCTCCGGCCAGAACACCGTGGCTACGGTCGGCGACATCAAGATCTCGCCGATCGACTGGGAGCGGGCCGAACGCCGCAACCGGCAGATCTACAACGAGCAGTACGGCGACCGTTTGACGCCCGAGCTGCTCGCGGCGCTCGACATCCCGTCGATCAGCCTGAACCAGCTCGTCGACCAGGCCGTGCTCCGGGGCGAAGCCTCGCGCATGGGTCTGCGCGTTCCGGACGAGTCGGTCGCGTCCGAGATTCGCGAAGATCCGACATTCCAGCGCGACGGTCAGTTCTCGCCGGACACCTACCGAGCGGTGATGAACCGTGCGGGGCTGTCAACGACTCAGTACGAACAGTCTCTGCGGAACTCGCTGCTGGTCGAGCAGCTCGTCGACATCGTGCTTCGCGGCGCGCATGTCACCGAGTCCGAGGCGCTGGCTGAGTACGAGCGTGACAACGAGAAGGCCGTCCTCGAATACGTGAAGGTCGCACGCTCGGGACTCACCGAAGAAGTCGAAGTCGCCGAGGACGGGCTGGGCGAGTACTTCGACCAGAACGCGGAGAGCTATCGCGAGCCGGATGCGGTTCGCATCCGCTACCTCGTCTACACCAGCGATCACTTCGCCGACCCGTCGGCGATCAGCGACGAGCAGATCGAGGAGTACTACGTCCTCAACCAGGACAGCGAGTTCACCGTTCAGGAGACGATCAGCGCACGCCACGTCCTGAAGTCGGTTGCGCCCGATGCCGACGACGAGAAAAAGAAACAAGCGCGCGCAGCGATCGAGAAGGTCATCGAGCGACTCGACGCCGGTGAGGACTTCGAGACCGTCGCCAAAGAAGAGTCGGAGGACAAAGGCAGCGGCGCGCGCGGTGGCGATCTTGGAAAGTTCACGCGCGGGCGGATGGTCAAACCCTTCGAGGACGCCGCATTCGCCCTTCAACCCGGCGAGCGCAGCGAGATTGTTGAGTCGCCGTTCGGCTACCATGTGATCCTGGTTTACGACCGCGAGGAGGCGGGCACACGCACGCTCGACGAAGCCCGCACGGAGATCGCCACCAGACTGGCGAACGACGACGCTCGCGATCAGGCCTTCGATGCCGCGGCGGGCGACGCGCTCACCATCCGCGAAGGTACGTCCTTGGACACCATCGCCACAGAGCGTGACATCGAGATCCAGACCACGTCACCGGTCTCCCGCGGCGGTGTCATTCCGGGTGTGGGCGCAGGCGGGCCGCTGATCGAAGCGGTACTGGCGCTCAGCGGGTCGACCGATGTGACCGATCCGGTCCGGATCGGCGACGCGTATTACGTAGCGAGCGTCGAGGAGCGCATCGACAGCTTCATCCCCGAGCTGGCCGATGTCCGCGAGAAGGTCGAAGCGGCGTACCGTAGCGAGCTGGCTACCGACATCGCACGCGAGCGCGCCGACGAGATCCTCGGGCAGATTCAGGATGGAAAGAGCCTCGCGGATGCCGCCGAGGCGGCCGGGCTGAAAGTCGAGGAGACCCGCGAGTTCAACCGCCGCGGCGCGTTCATTCCCGGAGTCGGCAACCTGCCGGGCGTCAAGCAGCTGGTCTTCGGTGGATTGCCCGAGGGCGACGTGGTGCCGAGGTCGTTCAGCAACCGCGGCGACTCCTTCGTGTTCGTTCTCAAGAGCCGTGAGGCGGCCAACGTCGACGATTTCGAGACGGTGAAGGACGACCGCATGGCAGCGATCCTGTCACGGAAAGAGTCCTCGGCTGTCGAGGCTTTCGTCCGCGAGCTGAAAGAGAAGGCCGAGGTCCGCTACAACAACGAGCTGATCGACGCCTACCTCGGTCGCCGCTGATCCGTTCGCGGTTTATCGGCCGAGCACTTCCCAGGCGTCTTCGACCGATTCCACACCGATCACTTCGATCTCGTCGCCGCTTTCGGCGGCCTGCGTGAGGCTGGCCGTGGGGAGCACGATGCGCTGGAAGCCGAGGCGCGCGGCCTCGCGAACGCGCGCGCGGGCCTGACTGACAGCCCGTACCTCGCCCGTCAGACCCACTTCGCCCAGAACCGCGAGATCGACCGGCTGCGCCCGGTCCACGAAACTCGAGGCCAGCGCGGCGATTACCGCCAGATCAACGCCGGGGTCGTCAATGCGAACGCCGCCGACGGTGTTGACGAAGATGTCGTGGCTGGCCAGCGCCAGGCCGAGGCGCTTCTCCATGACCGCCGCGAGCATCGCGACGCGGCCGTGGTCGACGCCGAGTGTGGTACGCCGCGCGCACCCCGGGTTACTCGGCGCGACCAGCGCCTGCACCTCGACCAGCAGCGGCCGACTGCCTTCGACGCAGGCGGTGACCACCGACCCCGGCGCCTCCTTGCGGGCGGCGCCGGCAAAAGCCTCGGAGGGATTGTGAACCTCGCGCAGTCCGTCGGCGGCCATCTCGAACACGCCGATCTCCCCGCCCGGACCGAAGCGGTTCTTGACCGCTCGCAGAATACGGAAGACGTGGTTCTTGTCGCCTTCGAAATAAAGAACCGTGTCGACCATGTGCTCGAGGACCCGCGGGCCCGCGATGAAGCCTTCTTTGGTGACGTGGCCGATCAGCACCAGCCCCATGCCGAGCTCACGCGCCGCCGAAACCAGTTCGGCGCCGGCTTCGCGGACCTGGGTGACTGAGCCGGGCGCCGAATCGACCCGCTGGGTGTGAACGGTCTGGATCGAATCGACGATCGACAGGACCGGCTTGTGCTCACGCATGGCCGCGAGGATGGCATCGGTGCGCGTCGCAGCGAGAACAAGGATCGAGGGCGAGTCGATTCCCAGCCGCTGGGCGCGCAGCCGAACCTGCGCGGGCGCCTCCTCACCGGCAACGTAAAGAACCGGACCCGCAGCCGCCGCGCCGCCGGCGAGCTGCAACGAGAGCGTCGATTTGCCGATGCCGGGATCGCCGCCGAGCAGTACCGCGCTGCCGCCGACCATGCCGCCGCCGAGCACTCGATCGAGCTCGCCCGAGCCGGTGGCAAGCCGGGCCGCGTCGCGCTCGGCGTCAACCTCGACCAGCGCCACCGCGCGCTCTGCCGCCGGGCCGCCGGCCGCTGCCCCCGAGAGCGAGGCGCGCGCATCGGGGTCGGCCTCGCGCTCCTCGACGAAACTGTTCCACTCGCCGCAGGCCGTGCAGCGGCCGAGCCACTTGGCGCTTCGCTGCCCGCATTGCTGGCAGGAGTAAAAAGTCTTCTTCGACGCCATCGGCTGCGGATCCTCCGTGCCTGCTTGTCAACCTGACCGGCGGGGGTCAGGTTGACTACCCTCCGGCAGACTCCTACTTAGGTCCGTCGAGCCACGCGGGCAATGTCGCAAGCCTCATCGAAATCCGAATCGAAATCCGAAGCATCGGCGCGACGGATTCCGCCTGCGCGGTCGGAAACCGCAGCGGCAGCCGGGCGGTCAGCCGCAAACGCAGCGGCGACGCCCTCGCTCGACGAGGCCGCAGCCGCCGAGCTGGCAGCCATCCGTGATGCCGGTCTGTCGCGTTCTTTGCGCGAGGTCGAATCCTGTCAGGAGCCGACCGTTGTCATCGACGGCCGCGAGTTCGTACTGCTTTGCTCGAACAACTACCTCGGCCTGGCCTCCCATCCAGAAGTCACCGCGGCTGCTCGCGAGGCCATCGGGAGTTCCGGTGCCAGCGCGGTGTCTTCACGACTGATCTCCGGCCACATGTCGGCACACCGCCATCTCGAAGAGCGAGTCGCCGACTGGAAGGGGACGCAACGCGCACTGTGTTTCTCGACCGGCTACCAGGCCAACATCGGCGCGATCACCACGCTGGTCGGCCGCGGCGATGTCGTGGTCAGCGACGAACTCAACCACGCCAGCCTGATCGACGGCTGCCGGCTGTCGCGGGCCCAGGTCGCCGTCTACCGGCACAACGACGTCGAACACCTGCGCAGCGTGCTCAACGGACATGGCAGCGCGCGCCGAAAGCTCGTCGTGACCGAGTCGGTGTTCTCGATGGACGGCGACATCGCGCCGCTCGCGGACATCAGCGCGGCCGCACGAGAGCACGGTGGCTGGCTGATGGTCGACGAGGCGCACGGGGCCGGCGTGTTCGGCCCGCGCGGGGCTGGCGTCGCGGCCGAGCTGGGACTGACCGACGCGATCGACGTTCATGTCGGCACGCTCGGCAAGGCGCTCGGAAGTTTCGGCGCCTATGTCGCCGGCTCTTCAGCGCTGGTTGATCTGCTCATCAACCGCGCTCGTTCGTTCATCTTCACAACCGGCCTGCCGCCGTCGGCGGCAGCCGCGGCGCGTGCCGCGATCGATGTTATCGAGCGTGAACCCGAACGCGCGTCAGGACTGCTCGAGCGCGCTGCGGGCCTGGCGACGCGACTTCGCGCGGCCGGCCTGTCGGTACCGTGTGCCGAGAGTCAGATCCTGCCGATCGTGGTGGGCGACGCCGGCAAAGCGGTCGCGGTGATGCGAGACCTGCTCGAACGCGGGATCTACGTCGCCGCCATCCGCCCGCCGACGGTACCGGCAGGAACCTCGCGGCTGCGCGTGAGCCTGATGGCCACCCACACCGCGGATCAGATCGACGCCGCGGCCGACGCGATCATCGAATCAATCGCGGCCGTCACTTCCGGCGAGCGCCTCGCTGCCGCCGACACTGCACGGAGAGCATGAATTGAGCCGAGCGACCGAGGACGACCACCGTTACATCTGGCATCCGTTCACCGCGACCGAGGAGTGGAACTCGTACGACCCGCTCGTCATCGAGCGCGGCGACGGCTTCTTCCTGATCGACGAGAACGGCACGCCCTACCTCGACGGCGTGTCGTCGATCTGGTGCAACGTGCACGGCCACGGTCACCCGCGTATCGTCGAGGCGATGAAGCAGCAGGCCGAGCGGCTTTGCCACTCGACGATGCTCGGCCTGACCCATGAGCCCGGCATTGAGCTCGCTCGCCGGCTGGTCGAGATGACACCGCAACCGCTCACCCGCGTGTTCTACACCGACTCGGGGTCGACCTCGGTCGAGGTCGCGATCCGCATGGCGTTCCAGTTCATGCGGCAGACCGGCCGGCCTCACAAAACCCGATTCATCTCGCTGGTCGACGGCTATCACGGGGATACGCTCGGTTCGGTGAGCCTCGGCCGCAGCGAGCCGTTCCATATCGGATACGAGCCGATCACGTTCGAGGTCTTCAAGCTGCGGCCGCCGTTCCTGCATGAGCCGGTCGCCGGTCTCGGTCCGGTCGATGACGATTCGTTGCAGGCGGCGAGCGCCGCGAGCCTCGATGAGCTGGCAGGGATTCTCCAGGAGCACGGCGACGAGATCGCCGCGATCTTCCTCGAGCCGCTCGTTCAGGGAGCCGCAGGAATCTGGCCGCAGCCGCCTTCTTTCCTGCGTGGCGTGCGCGAGCTGTGCGACCGTCACGACGTGCTGATGGTTTGCGACGAGGTCGCCACCGGCTTCGGTCGCACGGGCACGATGTTCGCCGTCGAGCAGGCCGGGATCTGCCCCGACATTCTGTGCCTGGCAAAGGGCCTGACTGCCGGCTACGTGGCGCTCGCTGCAACGCTGGCGACCGACGCGGTCTACGCCGCATTCGCGGGCGCGTACGACGAGTACAAGACGCTGTTCCACGGCCACACCTACGGCGGCAACCCGCTCGCCTGCGCGACGGCGATCGCCAACCTCGATGTGTTTGCCGAAGAAGACACCGTCGCGCGGGCACGCGACCACGCCGAGGCGCTCGGCGGTGCGCTCGACCGGCACATCGAGCCGCTCGAACACACGGGACCGGTGCGCCGCGTCGGGACGATGGTCGGCTTCGACGTGTACGCCGATGCCGCGAGCGGCCGCCGCTATCCTGCGGCGGAGCGGCGCTGCCATCGTGCGGTGCTCGCCGCACGCGAGCAGGGCGTCATTGTGCGCGGACTCGGTGACACGATGGTACTGATGCCGCCGCTGTCGATGCCGCCCGATCTGCTCGAACGGCTGGTGGCGACGACGGCGAAGGCGATCGATTCAGCGACCGCCGGTTGAACCGGAAGTCAGACGAGGATCGTATGCGGGTTCGCGGTCTCCATACAGCACTTCGCAGCACTTCGCAGCACTTCGGACCGCGCAAAGACGAAACAGAGAATGAGACAAAGCACCCGAGGAACGCTGATTACCGGCACCGACACCGGCATCGGAAAGACCATGATCTCCCGTGCGGTGGCGGCGGCGCTTGGCCGGCGCGGCCTCAGCGTCGGTGTGTACAAACCAGCCGAGACCGGTTGCGAGCGCATCAATGGAGAGTTCGTCGGCAGCGACTGCACGCTGCTCGCAGCAGCCGCCGGCGCAAAGCAGACTCCGGCGGAGGTGGCGAGCTACCTGTTCGCAATGCCTGCGGCGCCGCTGGTCGCGGCCGAGGCCGTCGGCGAGAAGCTCGAACCTCTGAAGATCGGTCAGGATTACCAGGCGCTGCGGGCCCGCTTCGATCCTGTCATTGTCGAGGGAGCGGGAGGCCTGTTCGTGCCGATCGCCGAGCGTTTCACCTATCTCGACCTGGCCCGGCAGCTCGAGCTCGATATCGTTGTTGTGGTCGGCTCGCGGCTCGGCTGCATCAACCACGCACTGCTGACCTTCGCCGCGATCCGCCAGGCCGGCCTGCGCATGCGAGGCTACGTCATCAACAGCCTCGAACCGGTCGCCGTCGATGACCCCATCACTCCGGAGTCGAATCGAAAGACGATCTCACGCTTCACCGACGAGAACGATATCGGGCTGTTTCCGCATGTCGCCGGCGGTGACGGTATCGATCACGAAACGCTCGCGGGGCTGGCGGAGAAACACCTCGACCTGGATGTCTTTGTCTAGCCGGCGCCACAGCCGGCCGCCGGTTCGATGGCTCAGCGCAGCCCCTTCCACGCCGCCAGTGCGGCGTCGTTGACCTCGGTGAATGCGACGTCGGCGCCGCGCGCGGCGCGGATCACGTCAGCCGACTCGGGCTGGGCGCTTTCGGAACCATCGGGCCGGCGCACGACCTTGACGGCGATCGTGCCGTAGCGGGTCTCGACCAGTTCGATCCTGCGCGGCAGAACGATCCGGTCGGCGACACGATAGCGGAGGCCGATCGTCGACGTCTGCCTGAGAACCTCACCGGCCAGCAGGTCGAGTCGATCGAGATCGGCGATCACGGTCAGGCGAACGCCCACCCTGCCCTTCTTCATGTGAGATGCGGCAGTGCTGACATCGCGCGCACCGAGCCGCAGCAGCTCATCGCAGGCGTGCGCCAGTGCGTTGGGGGCCATATCGTCGACGTCGGCCTCGATGATGACGACCTGCGTTCCGGGCGCGGCGACATCGGCGACATCGGCGACATCGGCGACTTCGGCGACGGCAGCGTCACCGGTCGAAGCTTCGCCGAGGAAGACCCGAAGAATATTCGGCCGGTCCGAAAATCGCTTCGTGCCTGCACCGGCTCCTGAACTCTCCAGATGCATCGCGGGTCGCAGCGGCCGCGCCAGCGCTTTGAGGAACGCCGCGCCGGTCGGCGTGACCAGCTCGCCCTCGCCGTCGCCCGCGACGACCTCGAGGCCCTCGAGCAGAAGCGCAGTGGCAGGAGTCGGCACCGGGAGGCGACCGTGCTCGCAGTCGACGAAACCACTTCCCGACGGCAGCGGGCCGACAAAGCACTGCTCGATCGCGAGCTGATCGAGGCACCAACCGATCCCGACGATATCGACAATCGAGTCGACCGCGCCAACCTCATGAAAGTGCACGCGCTCCGGCTCGACACCGTGAACCCGCGCCTCGGCCTCGGCGAGTACTGCGAAGATTCGCAGGCTGCGCTCGGCCGCGCCCTCCGGCAGCCCGCGGCCGGCAGCCGCCTCGATCAGGCCGCGAATCGTCGCCCAGTCCCGGTGCGGGTGATGGACGTCCTTGCCCTTCGAGATCAGAACGTCGAACGAGGAAGCACGGATTCCGTCGACTTCGACGGGTTCGTTGACCAACCGGTAGCCGGCGACCTGGAGTGTCTCGAGCGCTGCGCTGAGGCGCTCGACGCTCAGCCCGCGACCGCGACCGGCATCGAGCAGAGCGCCCACCGACATGTCGCCGCTGATCCCGGATCCCGCGTCGAAGTATGCGATTTTCATAGCAAAGTTGTTCCGGATCGACCCCGGACGGGGCAGGAAACTTTCTTTACTCCCTTTTGGCCGGATGGTAGCATCCGCGTTTCGGCGAACCCAGAAGAGCCCCATATAGGAAGCCCGATCGCGCCCGTATGGTTGCTGCTGTGAATACCCTGAGATTTCGAGGGGCGCCGTTAACGGAAAGGCCGAGCGTGAGAGCATACAGCGAAGAACACCTTGGAATGTTCAAGCGGCTTCTGAACGCGCAGCGCAAGGAACTGCTGCAGGACGCCGAGAAGACCGTGACCGAAATGAACGATCACGACGAGTCGTTTGCCGACCCGTCGGATCGGGCGAGCTGGGAAAGCGAGGCCAACCGCGACCTGCGCATCCGGGACCGGGAGCGCAAACTGGTCGAGAAGATCGACGAAGCCCTTGCGCGCATCGCCGACGGCAGCTTCGGGGAATGCGATGAGTGTGGAGAGATGATCTCCGTCGGACGCCTCAAAGCCCGCCCGGTCACCACTCTGTGTATCCAGTGCAAGTCCGACCAGGAACGCAAGGAGCGCCAGCCGAATCACTCCGCCTGAGCGCGGCGGGCACGAAGCCGAGGCCGCCCGCCCGGCGGTCGGCTTGACAGCCGCCGCAATCGGCGAAACACAGACCGTCTCCGGACGACCGGTCCGGACACCACCCGGGAATGGGGCAGTAGCTCAGCTGGGAGAGCACCACGTTCGCAACGTGGGGGTCGGGGGTTCGAATCCCCTCTGCTCCACCATTTCCCCGAGGATCAGAGGATCCTGCGCGGGCAGATCCTTCTCGTCGCGTATCATGGCACGCCGCACTGGTGTCTTAGAGAGTCCCGTATGGCCCAGGTGAAGATCTACGCCCTACGTTCGAGTTTGGAAGGACGACGCGAACCGCTCTCTTCCGTGATTCACTCGTGCGTGACTGAAGTTTTGGGACTTCCCGCCGAAAAGAAGTTTCATCGGTTTATCCCGCTCGAAGCCGAGGACTTCGTACGCCCGGCGGATCGCACTGAGAACTACACGATCCTCGAGGTTCAGATGATGAGCGGGCGGACTAAGGAGACGAAGAAGCGACTCATTCAAGCTCTTTTTGAGCGCCTCGAGGTCGAAGCTGGCATCGCCAGGTCCGATCTTGAGATCTGTCTCTTGGAGTCCCCGCCAGAGAATTGGGGATTTCGGGGCTTCGCCGGTGATGAGGTGAAGTTAAGCTACAAGGTGAACCTCTGACGTTTGCACCGCGGTATCAATCGACACGCTGAATATCGAGAGATCGAGCAGGGAGATGTGCTTTGAAGGACAAAGATCTTGCGTTTCACTCACCCGAGGAGTTGGCGGATATGCTCGAAGAGCTTGGGATGCGACTTCATGCGAAGAATCGCATAGGGGGCGGGGAAAGCGGCTACTTGTGGCTGCTGGCGGAGGCCATTCGCGGAGCGGGCCGTATGGCCCGCCGTGCTGCCGATCGCACCGAGTTGGATAAACTTTATGGTGATGCTGACTGCGGGGGTACGCTGACCAAGCGCGAGCAGGCCGAGCATTTCATCAGGCTGCTTTGGGAGCAGTCTGCCGACCTTGATTGATCCGATAATACGCTGCAGCGGTTTGCGTAATTCTGAGCGGGGAGCCGCTCTCGACCTCTTCCATCACGCACGGCTGGAGGTCTGTCACTTCACGGCGAAGACGTTCACCACGGTCATCCGTACAGACAACGAAGACTCCTTCCAAGGGCCTGTGCCGACCGACATCGTGTTCTGATGTGCGCCTGACAAAGAAGCATCAAACTCCGCTCAGAAGCACAAGGACCATCCATCGATAACTGAAACGGTTCCCCGGGAAGCGTCCGATGCGTTGCCGCAGACCCGGAACCG
>CAXQPB010000141.1:0-19757 GCA_964225545.1 Candidatus Nitrosopumilus sp.
GCCCCCCCCCCCCCCCCCCGCTGCTCAGTCGAGGAAGTCTCCGTCTTTGAGCCGGGAGGGTACGTACTCTTCGGTGACGTAGCTGATGTCCTTGCTGATCAGCGCCTCGACCTCGAGTTTGAAGCCGTTCTTGAGCATCATCTCGATCTCCTTCTGCCACGGCTTCTTCTTCTCGAACCAGGGGTAGTTCGCGATCTGCTTCGCACGTTTGATGTCCGTGTCACTCAGATCGATCGTCACGCTGGGCGTGAGCTCGCAGCGCACGTAGTCCTTGCTGCGAATGCCGAGGAAGCGTGCCTCGGGGATCGCCATGCGCTGCGACTCGTAGGCAAGGTTGATCGAGCCCTGTTTGATGACGCTGTAGATGTAGTATCCCCACGGGTCGTTATCGAGCAGGCAGTAGATCGGCAGGCCGAGTTCGCGGTGAAGCCGGTGCAGCATCCGGCGCACACCGCGCGGCGGCTGTCCGCCGCCATGGGTGAGAATGCACTTGTGCTTCTTCCAGAACTTGTCCTCGTTGAAGCGCTGCCAGACCGTGTCTTTCTCGACGTGGAGCACGAAGTTGGCGTCGCACTTTTTGAACTGAATCACGTCCGGTTCGACGATCGAGGGAATCCCGTAACCGCCTGACCCCATGCGTGCGCAGTCGATCTCGTCGCCCCGGTCGATCAGCTGGATGTTCCCGACCATGTCGCCCTTTTTCTGGGCGTACAGGTGCAGCTCCTCTCGCAGCGTGTTCAGGCTGACCTCGACGTCCTCGATGATCGGATCGCACTCGCCCTGCTCGTTGAAGGTTTCTTCCTTCGTGCCGGGGATCGTGTGCTTGAGGAGATAGTAGAGTCCTCGAATGCTGGTGCTTTTGCCCTGATCGATCAGCTGCTTGCAGCCCGAGCCCACAAGCACGGTCTGCATGTAGCTCTTGGCCTGCGACAGATTGAACAGCTCTCGGCGGTTGGTGCCCGCGCCCATTTCGATGAAGCGCTTGCGAGTGTTGTACTTCACGTTCGACAACGAGCGTGAAGGAATATCGACGTGCGGGGTTCGGCTGCGCTTTGCCGCGGTCGTCACGCCGTCGGCGAACCCGACGAGAGCGCCCATCGTTCGCTTGTCGGCGACTGTAAGTTTTGTCGCTGCGCGCGCTCCGTCTGCTTTCGTGGTGGCTTTTTTCTTGCGTCGTCCAGTTGCCATCCGTTCCCTCTACTCGTTCTCGGTTTCCGGGTCCGCGCCGGCTGAATCCGACTCGCGATCGACGATCAGGACGTTGTCGCCGTAGTCGACGTCCTCCGGCTCGTCGATCGGTTTGCCGCTGCTGTCGAGTTTGACGTCCGCTTCGGCGGTCTTCTTCCGCGCGACCTTCGTGAGCTGGTCGAACAGCTCGTCGCGGTCGGCACCGTTGATGGTGCTGACGGCCGTCGCGACCTCGCCGAGGTAGCGAAGGAAGATTCCACGTCGCTCGCCTTCCTGTTTGACGCGCTTGCGTCGTCGCAGATACATCGCCAGTTTTCGGCCCGCGGCCTGAAGCCCGAGCCGCAGTTCCCGCTCAATCTCGGGATACGAAGCGATCGCCTCTTTGGACTCACTCGTGAACGGGACCCACACGCTCGCCATGTGGATCATGACCGTCACCGGCCCGGACGGCAGGTTGCCGCGCGATTGGCTCAGGCCGTACGACCGCCAGTTGGTTTTCGTCACCGCCTGCGTGATCGCGCACGCGCCCTGCTGGAACTGGAGCGGGACGCGGTTGGCGTAGCGAAGCACCTGCATGCTCTGACCTTCGGAGACATTGACGTTCTGCATCGACCCCAGCAGCGTTTCGATCTCGGGCTTCTTCAGCTTCGTCGGCGATTGCCGGCTGCCGAATTTACCGCTCTTCAGGATCTTTTCGGCCGCCTCCGAACCCAGACCGTCGAACGTGTTGATGAGGAACTGGCGCAGCGTACGCGCATCGCTCTCCGCCAGCAGCTCGGTGAGCATCTCGTACGTGACGCGCTCGACGTTGCTGCCGCCGCCGTACGCGAGCGCGACCTCGATCTGGAACGGGTTGCCGCGGTAGACCGCGGGGGGCCGTGTCGCCGCGACATAGAACTCGCCCGGCACGACGTGGTGCAGACCCTTGAGCAGGAGATCCTCGCCGATCGGGCAGATGCAGTCCGTCGAAGGTGCCGCGATCTTCGTGGTCTGGAGTGAATCGTAGAGCGCGTCCGCTTCGTTGCGGCCGATGCGCTTGGTCGAGGCGCGGGTGCTCAGCTTGGCAGTCTTGCAGACCTTCCGTGCAACCGAAGGGCTGACGCGCGAGAACGACGCCGTCAGAAACTGCGTAAGCGTCGGCGCCTTGGTGTCTTTCATCATGGTGATGAGCCGACCGAGCTCGACGCCGTACGGGTGGGGTTTTATCTCCTTCGGCTCCTCGGGGAGCATGCGCGTGGATCGTGAATACGTCGCCTCGGAACCCTCCGGGTCGACGTAATGAATGGTCACGTGCGGGTTGGCGATGGCCGTCTGCTCCAGGTACTCGTCCACGCTTCCGCGACCGCGCTGGTAGCGAGCCTCGAGCTCGATCGTGACGCGCGTTCCGCTCTTGATCTCCGCCCCGGTCTCGCCCTCGTTCCCGGCGTCGAGATGGGTGACCCACTCGATACCGTTCTGGGTCATGTACTTCAGGCCCTTCTCCCCGGGCGGAATGTCGACGCCTTCGCCGCGCCCGTTGTGGATCTCGGGCACGTTCTTCTTCGTATCGATTTCGATCTCGTAGTAATGCGCCGGCTTACGCACGGAAACCTTCGAGATGATCTTCACCGGCTTTCCGGTCGACAGCTTGCCGTACATTCCGGCCGCGCTGATACCGATCCCCTGCTGGCCGCGGCTCATGCGCAGTCGGTGAAACTTCGAGCCGTAGAGCAGCTTGCCGAAGATGAGAGGGATCTGTTTCTTGACGATCCCGGGGCCGTTGTCCTGAATCCCGACCTTGTATCGATTGGCGGCTGTCTGCTCGATGTGGACCCAGATCTCCGGAATGATCCCGGCCTCCTCGCAGGCGTCGAGCGAGTTGTCGACCGCCTCTTTCACGGTGGTAAGGAGCGCCTTGCGCGGGTTGTCGAAGCCGAGCAGGTGACGGTTCTTGGCGAAGAACTCGCTGACCGAAATGTCGCGCTGGGCGGCGGCCATCGACTCCGCCGTTGCGCGTCGTTTCTTCGGTCTGGCCTCGGCCGGCGCTCGATCCGTGGACGCATTCCCCGCTTTCTTGGCGTGCGTGCGGCCCGGCTCTGCCCGCTTGGTCCGTTTCTTCACCTTCGCCACCCGTCTCTCCTTCTCGCCTGACGTCGCCGAGTCCCGGCGCGCTTTCCTCCGGTGGTAGTCCGCGCGGATTATACAGGTGCCCGTCGTGGTTTCCGACAGCATGGACGCACAGGGGGAAGCCCCTCCCGTGCGTGCGCCCGGTCATGGTCGCCGGGCGGTATTCTTGATAGGAAACTCAGGGCTCTGCCGCAGGCAGGGCTGCCATGATGCAGCTGGCCAGTCCGTCCTCAGACCCGTGAAACAGCTCGACAACGATATCTGGATCGCCGATACGCCGATGCGCGTGATGGGGATGGAGCTCGGAGCGAGAATGACGGTGATCCGGCTGCCTGGATCGAAGCTCCTGCTGCACTCACCGGTCGAGCCGTCGCCGCGGCTCGTACGCGAGCTCGACGCGCTCGGTGAGGTGGCGTGGCTGATCGCGCCGAACCGTTTCCACCACCTGTATGTCCAGCTCTGGAAAGACGCCTGTCCGGACGCGGAGATTCATGTGGCGCCGACGTTGGAGCGCAAGCGCTCGGATCTCGAGGTCACTGGAATCCTGACCGATGTCCCGAATCCGGGATGGGCGGAAACCGTCGATCAGGTGGTCGTGCAGGGTATTCCGCTGACCCGCGAGGTGGTCTTTTTCCACCGCCCGAGCGCGACGTTGATGCTCACGGACCTGGCGTTCAACATTGGCGACTCGAGCCCGAGGATGACACGAGCGGCGTTTCGTATGGCCGGCTCCTACGGTCGCCTCGCTCCGACCGCTTTCGAGCGTTTGCTGGTGCGCGACCGCGATGCGTTTCGTGCATCGCTCGAGCGTGTACTCGACTGGCCGTTCGGACGGGTCGTCGTCACCCACGGCAGTGTGTGTGAGAGCGGCGGTCGCGAGGCTCTGATGGACGGTTACGCCTGGCTGGGCGGGTAGTCGCGGTTCATCGATCTCCGACGAGTTCGATCGCGACGCCGGTCTGTGCCGCGATCTCTGCTGCGAGCTCGCGTGCATCGGTCTCGCTCGCAAGACGAAAGACCGGCGGAAAGCGTTCCCCTCTCGTGTTGCGAAGTCGGATGCGCCACGCCGCGCGGCGTCTTCGAGTTCGTCGTATTCGCGACGCAGGGTCGAGTCGGGGACGGTGCAACTCGATCGCCTCGATCTCCACGCAGGGCCCTTGAAGATCCGGGTGCGCACGCGGCTCACCGAAGGCCACGCTCTGCCCGGTGAACAGCGTGCGGCTACGATCGGTCGCGACTCCGATCGCGGTGATAAGGACGAGAGCGCCGATCAGTGCGCCGACGAGCCCGGGAAGCCAGGGCAGCGCACCGAATCCCGCGGCTGCGGCTGAACCGAGCACGAGCGCCGCACCGACCGCAGCATTGACGAGACTCGTGAGGTCCGTGTCGAGAACAAGCTCCCTGCCTTCGGGCGCGTTTCGATAGCGGTAGGCACCGAAGCGCCGAATCAGCCCGGGGTCCGCGGAGCGGCCACTCACGCGGTAACCAGTCCGCCGTTCAATGCGATCACCTGGCCTGTCACCCACGATGCCTCGGGTGAGACCAGGTACAGGACCAGTCCGGCGACGTCGGCGGCGGTGCCCGGCCGCGGCACCGGGTACCGTTTCCAGTGCTCGGGCGGCAGTGGGATGTTGTCCATCTCGCCGAGCGCAATGCAGTTGGCTGTAACGCCGTCGCGTCCGACCTCTGCAGACAGCTGGCGGGTGAAGCCGATCGCTCCGGCCTTGCCGGCGGCATAAAGCGAGATGCCGAGCGGCGTCCCGGCCCGCCAGGCCTCCGAGGAGATCGTCACGATTCGCCCCCATCCCCGGTCGCACATCGCGCCGACCACGCCATGTACGCAGTTCAGTACGCCGTGCAGATTGACCCGAAGGAACGGCTCCCATTCTGCGGGTGCGGTTTCGCGAAACGGTTTCGGGACGAACGTCTGCGGCACGCCCGCGTTGTTGACCAGGATGTCGACCGGACCGAGCGAACTCTCGATCTCACGGATCATCGCGTTCACGCTGTCCAGGTCGCCGACGTCGGCAGGCACGGCGAGCGCCTTCGAGCCCTGCGCGCACAGCTCAGCGGCGATCTCCTCGGCGCGGGCTCGGTCGATATCGTTGACCGCTACGGCCGCGCCGCTCTGCGCCAGCGCGGTCGCGATTCCGCGGCCGATGCCGCGGCCGCCGCCCGTTACCAGCGCCACGCGGCCGTTGCCGGGGTTCTTCGTTTCTTTCACGGTCATTTTATTCCTCGTCGCTGTCCGAGCCTCTGCCCGTGCCGCGGTCGCCGGTCTTGTCGGTCGCGCGTCCCGGAAGGTACGGGTCGACCGAGCGCTCGTAGAGCGCCAGCATGCGGTCAGACTCGCGCGGGTCGATGCCGGCGAGCAGCGGGCTGAGGTAAAGAACGCCGTCGGGACCGAGGGCATCGGCCAGTTCGAGCGCCTGCTCCGGGCTCACCACGCGATAGGCGGGGTTGTTGCGCGCGGCCGCTTCATCGGCCTCTCCGGCATACGGTCCCGCGACCTTTCCCCAGGCCTCCGCCGTCCATCGCGCGTACATACGGATCTGATGGAGCACATGCGGCATCAGGCGAACCCATGCGCGGTCCGGGTCATCGCTGATCCACAAAAAGATCGGTCCCTGACGCGGGTAGGCGCCGGGGTCAGGTTTACCGAGCTCGAGGCAGGCCTCGCGATAGGGTTTCCACAGCCGCGGGTCGAGCGGGGGCAGCCAGCCATCGGCGATGCGAGCCGCTCGTCGTGCGCTGTTGGCGGTCGCGCCGCCGAGCAGAATTGCAGGCGGAGTGTCCGGCTTCGGTGTCACATGGCAACGCCGCCCCTGCCACTCGAACGGCTCGCCCGACCACGCCAGTCGGAGCAGTCGGCACAGATCCCCGACGCTGCGCCAGCGCTCCGACAGGTCGCGGCCGAACATCTCGAACTCCTCGCGTCGGTAGCCGCCGCCGATTCCGAGCTCGAGTCGTCCGTTGGAAAGAATTTGCAGAACCGCGGCATCCTCGGCCAGCTTGATCGGTTGATAGAACGGCGCGAGGACGACCGACGGCCGCAGCCGAATCCGGCGGGTACGCGCCGCCATGGCGGTCGCGAGCACGATCGGGGAGGGGTTGTAGCCGTCCTCGCTGGCGTGGTGCTCGCCGAGCCCGATGACATCGAATCCGAGCCCATCCGCCCACGCGGCCTGGTCCACAGCAGCAGCCCAGAGCTCGGCGGCGGGTGCGCCGAACGCCGGCGCGCGCATATCGTAGGTCAGGACCCGTTCCATCGTGACGGCCAAGCATTAAACGATCGACAGAACGAGAGGAAGCCGCGCGGGCGAGCGGTTTCCGCCGCGGCGAACTTTCGTGGCACTGCAGCGGTTCATCGCTACACTGTCGGGAGATGCACGGCATCATCGATCAGGACCCGCTCGTCATCGCCCTCGTCGGCCTGCCCGCGCGGGGGAAGAGCTACACCGGTCGTAAGATCTCGCGTTACCTCAAATGGCTCGGCTACCGGACCAAGGTTTTCAACGTCGGTGAGTACCGACGTGAGCGGGTCGGCGCGCAGCAGACGCACGAGTTCTTCGATCCGGACAACTCCGAAGGGCTCGCCGCCCGTCGCGAGCTCGCGCTCGAGGCGCTCGCCGATATGGTCGAATGGTTCCGGGATGGCGGACAGATCGCGATCTACGACGCGACCAACAGTACGCGCGCGCGGCGCGAGCTGCTGCGGATGTGTTGTGACCGCATCGGTATCCGTATGCTCTTCATCGAACTGGTCTGCGACGACCCGTCACTGGTGGAGGCCAACATCCGGGCGACGAAGGTAGGTTCGCCGGATTATCAGGGGGTCGACCCCGAGCAGGCGACCACGGATTTCCGTGCTCGCATCTCGCACTACGAGGCGGCCTACGAACAGGTCGGCGACGAGGAAGGGAGCTATCTGCGGATCGTCGACGCGGGCCGCCAGATCGTCGCGAGCCAGGTCGACGGCTACCTGCCCTCCCGGCTCGTCTACTTCCTGATGAACATCCACCTGACGATTCGCCCGATTCTTCTCACGCGGCACGGCGAGAGCATCTCCAATATCTCGGGGCGGATCGGCGAGGATCTCGGGCTCGCGCCGAGGGGGGAGCGATACGCACGTTCGCTCGCTGCGTGGGTGCATTCGCATTTCCGGGAAGAAGACGGGCTGGTGGTCTGGACGAGTTCGCTTCGTCGTACGATCCGAACCGCGGAGGTTCTCGGGCTTCCGTTCACCTCGTGGCGCGCGCTGGACGAGATCGACGCGGGTGAGTGCGACGGCATGACCTATGGCGAGATCGAGACCGGCAAGCCCGAAGAGTATTTCGCGCGCGCTCAGGACAAGCTGAATTATCGCTACCCGCGTGGTGAGTCCTACCAGGACGTGATCCATCGGATCGACCCGGTGGTTCTGGAGATCGAGCGTCAGCGAACTCCGGTCCTGGTCATTGCGCATCAGGCCGTGCTGCGGGCGCTGTTCGCCTACTTCACGAGCGTTCCGCCCGACCGCTCCCCGTACAGCGATATGCCGCTGCACACGGTCATCAAGCTCACGCCGCATGCCTACGGTTGCGGCATCGAGACGATCCCGCTCGGACCGGCCACCCAGTCCGGCGTGCATTCGAGCTGAGCTGTTGAAAGCGCCCGAGGAAGCGCCCGAGGAAGCGCTGCCTCAATCCCGGCCCGAAGCGGCGGCGCTGTCCCGTCTCGCGACACGCTGGAACCAGCTCGCAGCCAGCAGCACTCCCATCACGGCGACCGCGAGCTGGCCCGGCGGATAATCCAGAGAGTTCGCGAGCACGAAAGAGAGCAACGAGGCGAGGCTGCCGATCAACGGGGCAGCGATGAGGACACGCGATGCGTTGCGACATACGTTTCGTGCCACGAGTCCGGGCAGAACCAGACATCCGAACGTGTAGAGAAGCCCGGAGACATGCATCGAAAAGGCGACAGTGACTCCGAGCCAGATCCCCAGTCGCCGGTCCCAACGTGCCACCGGAATTCCGACCGCTCTCGCCATTTCCGGGTCGAGGACCATCAGCATCAGCGCGTCGCGATGCAGCGCCACGACGGCCACGCTGATTGCCAGCATCGCCGCGAAGATTCGGACATCGGTTTCGTGAGCGCCGAGGATCGTGCTGGTCGCGAGGCGGTTGACCTCGGCAAGCCCATGCGGACTGTGTGCGACGACAAGAACCGAGAGGCTCGCACCGACGAGGAACACCCATCCGGTAAGCGATTCGCGCGTGTCGGTGCCGGCGGCTCGTGACGTCAGTAGGGAACCGAGCACGGCGAACAGACCGCCTGTGAGCGAATGGATCACGTCGAGAGCGCGCTCGGACAGGCGTTCGACGTACAGGTCACTGAGCCGGATGCCCAGCGCGATGCCGAACATCGATGCCTGCGAGACGGCTGCTCCGAGAAAGATCTGGTCACGCGCAACGACGGCTGCACCTACCAGTCCGAGGACTGCGGCGATCAGCAGCCCGCTGAGGTAGGCGTCGCGGAACAGGGACCACGTGTCGAGGAACTCCGGGATCATCCGAGGCTTCCCGTGCCTTGACTCGCGGCGAGTCGATCGCGCATCGGCGCGAGTTCGGCTTCCTGGAATACCTCGGCAGCTCTGCCGGCCACGACTGTGCCGCGTGTGAAGAGTGCTACATGGGTTGCCATCCGTGTGACGATTTCGAGGTCGTGGGTGACGAACATCACGGCGGTCCCGAGGTCGTCTTTCAGCCGCAGCAGCAGATCGAGAAATGCGTCCTCGGTTGCGGGGTCGAGATGATTGGTCGGCTCGTCGAGTACGAGCAGTTCAGGTTCTCGAACCAGCGCACGTGCGAGGACCGCGCGCTGGCGCAGGCCGCCCGAGAGTCGAGCGAAGCCGCGATGTCCGAGCTCGGCGAGACCGACGAGCCCGAGCGCGGTCTCGACTCGATCGAGCCGCTGGGCGCGTGTTGTCCGAATGCCGACAAGCCCCAGCCGGACGAACTCGTGGACGGTCATCGGTACCGACGGCGGGATCTCCGAGCGCTGCGGTACGAACCCGATGCGCCCGCTGCGAGACAGAGAGGGGTCAATCGTGAGGCTGCCGCCCAGAGGTTCGAGCAGCCCGAGGACGGTTCGCACGAGTGTCGTCTTGCCGCTGCCGTTCGACCCGACAAGGAACCAGAACTCGCCCTGCGCGAGCTCCATGTCGACTCCACGCAGGATCGTGCGGCTGGCATAGCCGGCGCTCAATGCCGAGGCGCGCAGGAGCACTCGTCGTTGTGGGGTGTCGTCGTTGCTCATACCGTCCAGGTGGAAGAAGCCGCGCCCTCGCGACTCCCTGTACTTACTCCATCGTCCCGGCTCAGTCCCGTGCTGCCTTCTGGCACTGTTGGCGCAGAGGAAATCTCCATGGAGGAGGTCGGTGCAGCCTCGCCCTGCGGGCAATGCGTCGGTCGGGTTTGCCTCGCGTGAGGCGCCCGGGGTGCCGCCGGGCGGGAGCGGATACACCGCAGGATCCACTGCGTCAAATCAGGAGGCGGGCTGATCCGAGCGGTTCACTGCGGCGAATATCCGCCGGTCGTTTCAGCCAGCAGTCCACGATCGTTCAGCAGTGCCTGAATTTCTCGCGCCGCGACGCGGTGGCCTCGCGGAGTGAAGTGGACGTTGGTCCTGAAATACAGCAGCGAGTCATCGACCGATGTCGCGGCCTCCTCGGCGAGGACCGGCGTGAGATCGACGAACGCGAGATCGAGCGCGCTCGTCTTGCGCGCGAAGTACGCACGGAGAAGATCGGAGTACGAGCTCATCGTGTCGGCGATTCCCTCGTCATCGAAGGTCGCCATCGAATCGTAGGCTGTGTAGGCCGACGGTGTGTAGGAGACAACGGGGAAGAAATCGTGCTGATCGGCGAGTCGCGCGAATTCTTCCAGAGCCGCATCGAACATCTCCGTAGACAGCCGTCCGTCGACCAGTCGTTGCGCGAACTCGACTTCGTCGCGGTCTCCGTTGCGCGAGTTCATCTTCAACGTGCTGCCGTCAGCCAGGCGGACATCGTACTGGAAGCGGATCTCGCTCTTGTTCGCCGAGGCCGTGATCGTCCAGATCGCAGCGGCAAGAAAATTGTATGCGTAGCTGTTTCGGCCGAGTGATCCGTGCCGCAACCGTACAAACGTGCGGCAGGTGGCCTCCGATCCGAACGGACAGGCATGACGGGCGACCGAGTCGGCGCCCCGCGCTTTGCTTTCAAAATAAAGGTAGGCGTCGCGAAAATCGTTGCCCGCATAGACGTTCATGACGACAATTCGGGGCGCTTTCGACAGGCCGTAGTGCCGAAGCAGTTCGAGATATTCGTACAGACCTCTGCCGGGAAGACCGAGGTTGTAGACGCTCGAGCCGGTGAACCGAGCCAGGTACGCCGACCAGGATTCGTCCGGGGCAACCGTCCAGCAGAAGGTGAACGAGTCGCCGATCGTAACGATGTCGAACGCATTGGTCTGATAGAGGTCCGATGGCGTATTGCAGAATCCCTCATCGTCGACGGTGACCGTTTTGACGATATGAGGCTCATCGAATTCCTGATGGACCTCCGTTGCGGGAGCGTAGACCCACATCCGATCCGGCGGCCCGCCGTCGCGTCGCTCGAGAAGCACTGTATCTTTGCGCGTCGTGAGCTTTCGTCGGTCCGCGATGTGCGACCGCATCTCGGGCTCGAACTGCTCGAGGAGCGACAGCGGGATCGCGACCGGCAAGATCCGCAAGGTGACCTCGAGGAACAGAAAAAAGACGGTGAGTGAGACGACGACGGGGAAAATACGTGAGAGCAGGGTTGCGGATTTCATGGTAACGGCGTCGACAGGACGATCGGGTCCGTCAAGACCGTCGTCGCCTACCGATGACGACCGTGAAACTCAACAGCGCGTTTTTCGCGGCCGCGGCGGGCAGGCAAAAGGATCCGCGGTTGTTCCTGCAACGTGGGGTGTCTGGTAGATGCGAGGGGCGATGCGCTCGGATCCCGGGCCCTGATCAGGACTCCGAGGCGGCAGACTGCACATGGCGAGCGAGGCTATGACGACGACAAGAATGAATGAGATCGCGTTTTACGGTCTGGCGGGCGCGCCCGAATCGCCGCGGGAGTTGATCGACGAGGTTCGACTGGGAGAGAGTCTCGGTTTCGGGTCGGTGTTCATCTCGGAGCGTTTCAACATCAAGGAGGCCGCGACGCTTTGCGGGGCTGCCGCTGCGGTGAGCGAGAGGATCGGGATCGCGACTGCCGCCACCAACGACAACACCCGTCACCCCATGGTCACAGCGGCTTTTGCGATGACCATGCACAAGATGACCGGTGGACGATTCTCGCTCGGAATCGGGCGCGGGATCGCGCCGATCTTCGATGCGTTCGGAATTCCGAAGATCACCACCGCGGAGATGGAAGACTTCGCCGGGCTGATGCGCAAGATCTGGAGTGGCGAGGTGGTTTTCGGTCATGACGGTGCGGCCGGAAAGTATCCCCTGCTGGCGATGGGGCCGGACTACGCTTCGACGATTCCGATGACGCTCACCGCGTTCGCGCCGCAGTCTCTCGCGCTGGGCGGCCGCACCTTCGACGCGGTCGTCCTGCATACCTTCTTCACCGAGGAGACCACTGCGCGCTGCGCGGCGGCGGTCAAGCGTGCGGCGGAGGAGGCAGGCCGTGACCCGTCAAAGGTTCGTGTGTGGTCCTGCTTCGCGACGATCGGTGATCACCTGCCGGAACCGATACGGCTGAAGAAGACGGTCGGGCGCATGGCGACCTACCTGCAGGGCTATGGAGATCTTATGGTGAAGACCAACCGCTGGGATGCGGCCGTGCTGGCAAAGTTTCGCGAAGACGAGGTGGTCAAGTCGATTCCCGGTGCCATCGACGCGGCCGCGACAACCGAGCAGCTCGAGCACATCGCGACACTGCTTCCGGATTCCTGGCTCGCACCGGCGGCCAACGGCAGCCCTGAGCGATGCGTCGAGAAGATCCTCGAGCAGTTCGATCTCGGTTGCGACGGTGTGATTCTGCACGGCGCGAGTCCGGCGGAGCTCGAGCCGATCGTCCATGAGTATCGCAATCGGCGGCCTGCCGGTCGCTTCGATCATCTCGCGAACAATCCGGCAGGCTGAGCGACGCAGACGCCGCAGGCTCACTGGTGTGAGCCCGGTCCTGCTGGAAAATAACGGCCGCCCGGATCCTCCGGGCAGGGAGCAGCAAACATGATCATGGATCTCTTCAAACTGGATGGGCAGGTCGCGTTGATCACGGGCGCGAGCCGGGGCATCGGCCGGGCAATCGCGCTCGCGCTCGCCGAGGCAGGCGCCAAGGTCGTCTGTACATCGCGCAAACTCGCCGATGTCGAGCGCACGGTTTCAGAGATCGAGGCCGCAGGAGGCGTCGGCGCGGCGATCGAGTGCGATGTCCTCGATGACGAGCGCCGCGCGGGGCTGCCTTCGGGCGCTGTCGAACGTTTCGGGCGACTGGACATCCTGGTCAACAATGTCGGCGGCTGGCCGCCGACGCCGGCTCTCGATACCACCGACTCCCACTTTGAGAGCGCTTTCCGCTTCAATGTCACTCATGCCTTCTCGCTCACCCGCGAGGCTGCACCGAAAATGGTCGAGACCGCCGGAAGCGGCTCGGTGATCAACATCTCCTCGGTCGCCGGAATCAGTCCGGCCCCCTGCTTCGCGGCGTACGGGACGGCGAAGGCGGCGATGAATTTTCTCACGCGGGAAATGGCCGAAGATTTTGCCCCGAAGGTCCGCGTCAACGCCATCGCCTGCGGTTCGGTAGAAACCGATGCGCTGGCGACCATCCTGACCGATGACATTCGCCGGACCATGGAAGAGATGACCCCCATGGGACGCATCGCCAGAGTGGAAGACATCGCGGCCTGCGCGCTGTGGCTTGCGTCGCCCGCCGCGTCGTACGTCACCGGGCAGATCGTCGCAGTCGCCGGCGGGCTGAACGGTATCAATATGAAGATGCCGCGCGCGAATCTCTGACTCCCGAAGCCGCGGGGCTGCGCCGACACGGGCGTCCGCCATGACGTCCCGCATGCTCCTTGCTGCCGCGTTCCTTTTCCATCGACGACGATGAAGGCGGGAATGATACGCTCAAAACAGGGTTTTGAGTGGCTCACCGCGCTTCCCGTCAGCGGACGAAGTTCCGCTGGTGGAGAGGAATCGGTGCGCTGCATGCAGCAGAGTGAGCTGGTTGAACCGAACAAAAAGCCGGCCGGGGCGTGGCAGGGTTTTCATCCCGGTGCTTTGGTTGCCGATGCTCGTTCTGGGCTCGTCTCTGTCGAGCGGCTGCACGCGGCTCCGAGCTCCGCAGATGCCGCCGCCGCGCGCGCTCGGCGGCGATGTTGCCGTCTACCAATCGGGCGCATTTCAAGACTCGGACGATTCCCCTGGTAACACCCGGGCTCGAGCCGTTCCGCCTCCGGGCGTGAGGCCTTCACGGCCAGGCGAAAGTGTCAGTGCAGTCGACGAAGCGAACTCCGACGCGAGGCAAAAAATCTCCGACGAGCGTGAGTCGGCAGTGATGACGCTCGAAAAATCCGTCGCGCTCGCGCTCATCCACCACCCATCGCTGGCCTCGTTCGCCTGGCAGGTGCGCGCACGCGAGGGCACCCGATTGCAGGCCGGTTTGCTTCCCAACCCCGGTATTCTGTTCGAACTCGAGAACTTCGGTGGTTCGGGCCAGGTAAACGGCTTCGACCAGACTGAGGCGACGGTCTGGTTCAGTCAGGCTGTCCAGCTCGGCGGCAAGCGTCGTAAGCGAACGGATCTTGCGGCGTTGCAGGTGGAACTCGCGGGCTGGGACTTCGAGACAGCCCGTCTCGACGTACTGACGCAGACCCGACAGCGTTACATCGATGTCCTTGCCGCACGAGAGCGACTGGCTCTCGCCGAGGCGACGCGCGCGCTGGCCGTGGAGGTCGAGGACTCGGTCGCAAAGCGGATCGAAAGCGGACAGTCCTCTTCAGCCGACCTCGGCAAGGCCGAGGTCGCACGTGTCTCGGCGCACATCGATCAGGCGCAGGCGGCTGCGGCGTTGACGAGGGCGACGGCGCGTCTGGCTGAGATGTTGGGAGGTGCAGGCCCCTCGTCGTTCGAGGTGCATGGCGAACTTCCAGACGTGAACCCGCTGCCATCATTGTCGGTACTTGCGGAACACCTCGACAACGCTCCCGAGATTGCTCGTTGGGAGACGGAGATCCCGGCCCGCGGGGCGGCACTGCGCGTCGCCGAGGCAGCGGCGATTCCGGATCTGCAACTTTCGGCAGGCTTCAGGCGCTTCGAGGCGACCGGCGATGGTGCGCTGGTGTTCGCGAGCTCGTTTCCCTTGCCCGTCATCAATCGCAACCAGGGCGCTGTCGATTCAGCGCGATCGCTGGTTGCGCGTGCCCATGCGGACCGCAGGCGGGCATCGACCGCTCAACGTGCAGCGCTGGCTGCTGCCCATGCACTCGCACTGGCGTCCGCCGAAACCGTTCGCTCTCTTGAACGGGACTCGTTGCCCTCGGCCCGTCGGGCCTTTGCCGCGATCTCGGAGGGCTACGCGAGTGGCCGGTTCACCTACCTCGATGTCCTCGATGCGCAGCGTACGCTCTTCAACGTCCAGGCTCTGTTGGTCGACGCGCTCGGAAACCATGCTCGCAACCGCTTCACCGTCGAACGTATGATCGCCACGCCGTTGGCGGGCCTCGGCGGCGAGTCGTGAAGCTCAGTCTGTCTTCGGGGCCACGCTGAAGTAGCGCTCACGGTAGAAGGCGAGCTCGGCGATGGATTGACGAACGTCGGCGAGCGCAGTGTGATCGCTCTCCGGTTTGGCGTACAGAGCGCTTTCGCCATACCAGCGCCGAACCAGTTCCTTCATCGTCGAGACATCGACCATCCGGTAATGCAGTCGTTTCTCGAGTTCGGGGAAATAGCGGGAGATGAACCTGCGGTCCTGATGGATCGAATTGCCGGCGAGCACTCCGGCGCCGTCCGGAGTATGCCTGCCTGCAATCTCCGCGAGCTCGACATCGACGGCCTCCAGCGTTCGGTCCGAGGCTGTGACACGGTCGAGCAGCCCGTTTTTCGTGTGCATGTCGCGAACGAAATCCGACATCGAGTCAAAGGCCGATTCGGGTTGGTGGATGACCTCGTGGAAGGTCTCGATCTCGGCCAGGTCGGCGGTGGTGACAATCAGCGCGACTTCGATAGGAACGCAGGCGACCGGGTCAAGACCGGTCATTTCCATGTCGAGCCAGACCAGAAGTTTGGAAGGCTTGGCCAAGGCCTTCTTACTTCATCTTCGACTCTGTGAACTCGACGTGCTTGCGGGCTTTCGGGTCGTACTTCCTGATGGTGAGCTTCTCAGGCTGCAACCGCCGGTTCTTGGTGGTCGTGTAGAAGTACCCGGTGCCTGCGCTCGAGACGAGCTTGATCTTCTCTCGGATTGCCTTGGCCATCGAATCGGTCTCCGTAATGCGTTGGTCCCGCCTCGAAGGCAGGGCCGGGGATCGGCGGCGCGGGCGGCTCGGAAGTCTGTCCCGCGCCCGGCCGGCGTCACCGGCGAATGCCTCAGGATGCCCTTGTCGGCGTGGCGAAGCCAGCCCCGCAGGTCTCCGGGCTTGCTTCCCGGCGTGGAACGTGGCCTTATACTGCGCTGATCTCGACTCGAGGAGCTCTCCGATGTCCCGCAAGTGTGACCTTACAGGCCGTGGCCCGGCCACCGGCAACCGCGTCTCTCACGCGAACAACAAGACCCGTCGGCGCTTCCTCGCCAATCTCAAGCCCTGCACGCTTCGCTCTGACGTGCTCGGGCGCGTCATCCGGATGCGGCTCTCGACGAGGACCATTCGTACGATCACGAAGCACGGCGGAATCGACGCCTATCTCATGAAGACGCCGGAGACCGAGTTGACGCCCGAGGGCGTGCGGCTGAAGCGCCAGGTCGCAAAGCTCGCGAGCCAAGGTCGATCGCGTCAGACTGCCAAAGCCTGATCCAGTTTCAGACTCCGACGCTCCGAAACGCTCGGCAACCCCTCCGGCAAAGCCGTCGGAAAATAACGCTCGCTACAGCATTCAGAAAAGACTCGCCGCCCGTTCAAAGCACCAGAATGCTGCCAACGAACCCATGACGTACAGTGGAGCCTGCCGGACCCAGGCGGGCGCTGCTTCTGCGGCATTGCGCAGCATGGATCGGGCTGCAACGACCACTACAACGAATGCGAGCTGACCGAGCTCGATTCCGACGTTGAACGTGAACAGCGCCAGCGGAATCTCGTCGGAGGGCAGGCCGACCTCGCTCAGCGCCCCAGCGAAGCCGAGCCCGTGAAGCAGGCCGAAAAGGCCCGCCACCATCCACGGAAATCGTCGCATCAGGCCGGGCGGCGATGACTCGTCGCGGGCGAGCTCGACCGCTAGAAGGAAAACACTGATCGCGATGAGAAGCTCGATCAGCCCGGTCGGATAGGTCACGAATCCGAGCACGGCGAGTGTCAGAGTGACACTGTGCCCGACGGTGAAGGCCGTCACGGTTTTGATGAGCGTTCGCAGGTGGGGAACCAGCAGAACGAGGCCGAATACGAAGAGCAGATGATCGGGGCCGCCGAGGATGTGCTCCACTCCGAGACGCGCGTAGTCGATCGCCACATCCATCGGGCTGGCTTTCTCGGGAATGACGATCGAAGGCTCCGTGGCACGAAGCACGAAGTTCATCGAGCGGCCGTCGGCAAGCGACAGCCTCAACAGAACGTCTGTTTTCGTAACGTCGAGGTCTTCGACGAATACGCTGCGGCCGACCAGCCCGGCGGGTGCGCAATCGACTGTCCAGTATCCGGTGACGCTGTCGCCGCCTTCGTCAAGGCGCGGGGTCCCGACCAGCGGGCATTCGGCCGGCAGAACCGGCTTGACCTCGGAACCCGGAACCTTGAGCGCCGAGGTCTTCCAGACGACATCGACCGTGCCGTCGACCTTCTCGTCGAGCTCGAGCAGCGCCGGGGCGAGCGGGTGGGCGGATGCGGAGGCTGCCGCGATCCACACCGCGAAGGCCGCTGAAAGAATTCGCATGACGGCTCTCACGACGACGCTCCGTCAGCAACCGAGGGCAAAGGATCTCCCTCGATGACAATCGGGTACTCGTCGCGCAGCTCAGCCAGGACATTCTCGAGATGCTTGTCGCGCCGGTCGTTGGTGTAGCGCAGGCGGACCTGCGAGCGGACCATCTCGAATGGCGCCGGCTGCTCGTCCATGCGCTCCTCGACCCACACCGCATGCCAGCCGAACGCGGAACGGTAGGGACCGGCCCATTGCGTTTCCGGAGTGGAAAGAACGGAGTCCGCCATGTCGTCACCGAGGACCTTTACGATGCCGTTGCGTGAACGCGCTCGGAAGGTGTGACCGAGAGGGAAAGGGTCGCCCATCCGCGCCGCTCCCGCAGGCTCGACTCTGCGATTGCGCAGATCGCCGAGAATCTTCTCCATCTCTGCCTGCGCGGCGTCGCCGCGGCGGTCGCGGCTGGCGAAGACATGCGTGAAGGTCACGCGCGGGGGCTGGAGGTAGTCGTTGATGTTGCTCTCGAAGAATTCGCGCAGGGTTGCATCATCGGGAGAGTCATCGGTAGCCTGCAGGCGTATAAGCAGCCGCATCTTCTGCGTGAGGATTCGCTTGACGATGATATCGTCGCGATCGAGACCGAGCTCGAGCGCCTGACGGTAAAGCGCGGCGGGGTCGGCTGCGGCGTGGCTGTCGGAGTCGCCCTCGGGTTCGGCCTCCGATGCTGTCTCTTCGACCGGCGGCGGCTCGGTCGGGCCGGCTGCATTGAGGGCGGCGAAGGCATTCATCTCGGGCGATAGCGCCTGCGGCCGCGCGGAAGTGTCCCCGCCGGACGCAAGGAACTGCATCTTCCCGATCAGCCGCCACTGAATGCTGCGGTCGTTCAGGTCGAGGCGATGGTCGAGTGCCTCGCGATAGAGAATCTCCTCGCGAATCGCCTCATCGATCAGGGCGCGTTCCTGCTGCGGGGTGGGCGTGGCGCCCTGCTCGCGTTCATGAGCCTCGCGAATCTGAACGCGGCGAGCCTGCGAGATGACGATCGGCTCGCGCTCGACACCGTGGCGGTTGAGCGAGGCCTGCGGCGCAGGCCACGCGGCGAACAGCAGCCCGCCGATCACGGTGAAATGAAGGGCAGGTGCTCTCAGTAGGTTTCGCATCCCCACCAGCTTGGCTTGCGCAGCAGTTACTTTCTACCCACCGGAGCCGTGGTGTCGTTTTCGGCCCCCTCCGCGGAGGTTTCAGTTCGGCAGCAGCTCGATGATCACGTTGTCCGGGTCCCCTTGTGTGACCAGCGCAGAGAGGTTGGGCAGGGTCAGTACCTGGGTTGCCGGGTCGACGCCGGGTTCGAGGGTGTAGATCACGGTGCCGATGGTCGATATCGGCGTGAAGAGGTTCCCGACTGTGCCGTCTTCGAGCTCGTACGCGGGGTCGGCGACGTTGAGCCCGACCCAGTCCAGAGTCACGCCGGTGGTCGCCGCCGCCTCGCTGGCGAGCCCGGCCACGCTGTCCTCGAGCTGGCTGCGCGTGGCGCCGGAGTGAATGAGCAGTTTGTTGCCGCCGAAAAGACCCGGGAAAGGCCGAGCTCCGATTTCGACGCAGTTGTGCAGGCACTGCTGGAAGGCGAAGTTTACGGTGCCGCCGACCCCGGCGTATTTCAAAGGTGCCAGCGGCTGGACTTCGGCCCGGGTCGCCAGGTTCAGGAAGTCTCTCGCCCCGTTGTAAAGCGGCATCAGGTGCTGGGGCTGGAGCAGGTTCGGCGGGGCCGAGGGTGTCAGGGTGGTTCCGTTAATGACGCGAAACAGGAGCCGAACGCCCTGCTCGAAGAGCAGGGGCAGGAGGCCTGAATTGTAATCGTTGTCCGCTTGCTCATCGATGACGGTCTGGATGTTCATCGCCCCGAGATAGCACTCCAGCGGCGAGTCTTCGTACCGGCCGCGGACCCATGTGGCTGCATACGGCTCACCGGTTGCCGGTCGTATCCAGGTCTCGCCTGTATCTGCCTGCGCAACCCGGATCTGCGGGGTTACGAGCTCGGGCGTCAGGTTCGCGACCGCCTCCAGCGCCGTGTTGGCGGCGTTACCGGTGGCGGCGGCGGAACACGGCTGCGCGCCCTGGCAGGGGCAGCCGGGGAGCATCAGATCGGAGTCCTGTCCCGCGCAGGCCTTGTCGAAGGCTGCCTGGAACTTCGTAACACAGGTCTTGGCGATCTTGCCTTTCGGATCGGCTCCGCGACAGGCGCCCAGCCCCGCTGCGTCGGTGATGGTCGAGGCGATGCCTTTCTTCGCGCAAGAGCCGTAGCTTTTGACGTACGTGTTCCAGCACTTGTCGAGAGCCTTGACGAGCGCGCCCTGGCAGCTCGCGCCTGCTGCATCGTTGGCGGCCGTGATCACGGC
>CAXQPB010000142.1:0-3625 GCA_964225545.1 Candidatus Nitrosopumilus sp.
CCCCGATCGGGTGGTCCCTGAAGCCTCAAAAAAGCTTACCATGCGTCTCAGCGGCTCCGTCCTGGAGGAATTCTCCAGTGGCTCGATCGCTGCGCAGGACCTGCGCGACCGGGCGGAGTTGTCGGGCCCGGACGTTAACTGATCCTGACCGGACCCTCTTGTGCTCAAACCCTGAGCCGCAGGAATTTTTCTGTTGTGCCGGCTGGGGCGAAGTGTAAAACTTCTGAAACACGTTTCAATCTGCCACTGATCTGACAGACCCAGAAGGATTTGAAAATGACTGCCTACAGGTTTCTCTCAACCGCGCTTCTCACCGCTGCTTCGGCAGCGTTTGTGTTGTTTCCCGCTCAGGCGAAGGCGGGGAAGGTCACCGTCCAACCGGGCGAATCCATTCAGGCCGCGATCGACTCGGCCGCGGCCGGAGACACGGTGCTCGTGATCGGAAGCGCCACTCCGTACTCGGAGGCAACCGGTGCTCACGGGCTCGTTATCACCAAGCCCCTGAAGCTTGTCGGCAAGAAATCGGGAGGCCTGCCGCCGAAGATCGTGGCCGAGGCCGGTCAGGAGGACGGTATCCTCGCTGAGGGCCAGGTCGGTGCCCCGATTGACGGGCTGATGATCAAGGGATTCCTGATCGAGGGTTTTCCGCGACACGGAATCCATCTGCGCTACGTCAACAACTTCAAGATTCTCAAAAACGAGTCGGCCAACAACCTCGAGAACGGCATTTTCCCGACCCTTTCGACAAAGGGGAAGGTAATCAAGAACATCGCGTACGGAACGCTCGACGCCGGTCTGTGGGTAGAGGCAGCCTACGACGTAAAAGTTCAGAAGAATATCCTTTACAACAACCCGACAGGACTCGAGATCACGATTTCCGACAACGTCGTCGCCAAGGGGAACGAGGTGTACAACAACGTCGTCGGGATCGGCATGTACCACCCCAACGGAGCTTCTCTTCCGCCCGACCCGGTTGGTGTGAACTGGAAGATCTCCAAGAATCACGTTTACGACAATAACTTGCCGAACCCTGCCGACCCTGACTCGCTGGTCGGCGCGTTGCCGACTGGCGGCGGGATCCTGGTGCTGGGAGTCGACACCGTCATGGTTGATGGCAACCTCGTCGAAAACAACGACTACTACGGGGTCGCCCTCGTTGACTGGTGCACCGCGGTGGCCGGCACGCCGAACAACTGCAACGACAATCCGGCGGTTGCTGATCAGTGGGTGAGGAACGTGACGGTTAAGAAAAATACGTTCATCAACAACGGGACAAATCCGACGAGTCACCCGCTGGAGGCTTTCGCCTCGGACATCATCTCGCTCACGGGCGTTGCGGGAGCGAACAACTGCATCGATCCGAATGTTTACTCCACGTCGTCAATTTTCGGCGGGGGCGTGACCAACAACCTCGCCGGCGACAATCCCTGCCCCTGAATTCAGGGACGCCTCTGCGGTTCTACAGACCCCCGGAAACTCGGCTCGGCTGGCTTTCCGGGGGTTTCTTTTTGGTCTCGGTAGACATTCGCTCTCAAAGGCGCACAAAATCGGGGTTCAATTACGGATCACCCCGTGACTCCAGGTTCGAAAAAAGACAGCGCGCGCGGGCAGCGGCCGCTTGAAGAACTGCGCTCGGACGCGGCATGCGTCAGCCTTGTACGGGTGTCCGGCACGCCCGCTGTGCCTGCGACCGAAGTCTTTCTTCACGCCCGACCGGCGTCCGGCGTCGCAACGACGGCAGAACAGGTCGAGGCGGTTTACAGCGCGATGCTGGACGCTCTGGCGCTGCCGGCAGACACCGGTGCGATCATTCTCGACGAGAAAGTGTTTCTTGCCCGGCCGGACCAGGATTTCCGGGGCCTCCTGGCGGCTCGCAGCTCGGCCCTCGGCACCGAGCATCCAACCGGATCCGCCGCGAGCCTGATGGTCATCGGTCAGGCGCCGGTCGATTCCGCATCTCGCCTCGAACTGTCTGCGCGGATCCTGATTCCTCCCTCCTCGAGTTGCGTGACGTCGGCCGAGCACTGCGCCGAGCTCATCTGCGATTGCTCCGCCTGCGCGTCGGGCGCCAGGGCGCGCGAGCTGAGTACAGGGGCGGTCAGAGAGCTCTACGCGGCGAACATCGTCGGGCACGGATCGGATCCGCTCCAAGAAGCCTACAACATGTTCTGCGTCGCAGGGCAGTTGCTCGAATCGGCAGGGATGGGGTTTCGGGATGTGGTCCGAACATGGATCCATGTTCGCGACATCGGTCGAGACTATGACGCTTTGAACAGGGCGCGACGCAGGTACTTCGAGGAGCACGGAGTAGATCTGAAACCGGCCAGCACCGGAGTTCAGGGGGCTCCCTGCTCGCCGAAGCACAACCTTGCTCTCACATTCGAGGCTGTCAGCGGATCTGGCGCAGATTTGGAAGTCTCCGCAATTTCGGGTGACACTCTGAACGAGGCGTGGTCGTACGGGGCTGATTTCTCGCGTGGCCTGAGGATCGTGAAACCGGGAAGCACGACCTTGCAGATCTCCGGAACGGCGAGCATCGGCGAGGCTGGTGAAACCGTCGCGCCGGGGGCTCTGGAGCCACAGGTTGATCGAATGCTGACCAACATCGAGTCACTTCTGGTCAGTGAGAGCGCCTGCTCGAATGATATCGTATCGGCGATTACCTACCTCGACGATCCGGCCGATGCCTCTCGCGTGAGAGCCATTTTCGACGATCGCGGCTTCTCCGGGTTCCCCTCCGTGATGGTCGAGGCGAAGCTCTGCCGCCCTGATCTTGTGTGCGAGACGGAGCTGGTCGCATTGGCAGGGGGCGCGTGTGGGGACTCCTGAGCGGTGCGGGTCGGCAGCGCGCTTGCGAGGTCTGGTTGCAGTCTTCGCCTCTGCGAATCTGTTTCTTCTCTGGGGCTCGCCCGGCTACGCCGCTCAGGCGCAGCCCGCTCCGGCGCAGCTTGCTCCGGCCACGCTGGTTCTCGCGGCTGAGAGGCTCGAAGCGCAGTCAGCGCTCGAGATTCTTTATCCGCAAAGCGAGACGCTGTTCCCGCCGGACATCGTTGCGCCGACCTTCCGCTGGACGGACCGGTCCGAAGGTGCATCACGTTGGCATGTGCTCGTTCGGTTCGATGACGGGGAGTCGATGGGCTTCGATTCCGACGAGCCTTCCTGGCGCCCCTCCGAGTCGGACTGGGAGCGGATCAAGCAGAAGTCGCTCGAACGTGACGCTGATGTGATCGTTGCCGGGGTCGATCCGGCTG
Source organism: Candidatus Nitrosopumilus sp. (assembly GCA_964225545.1). Lineage (GTDB taxonomy): Bacteria > Desulfobacterota > Binatia > UBA1149 > SPBQ01 > SPBQ01. The sequence goes on from CAXQPB010000142.1 coordinate 3,252, forward strand.
CGCCGGAGAAGCTTCTCTCCGCAGATCGAATCCGTATCCGAACCTCTCGTGACGAGGTCGGCGACGCTCTTTTCTACAGGGAAGTGCCGCTGCCCTTCCTCGAGGCCGTACAGGATCCGGCCCGGATCCGTTGGCGTTTCGGGACGATCGACATGGAAGACGGCCCTCCGGTCGTTCTCGAAAACCTTCCTGTCTGCGGCAACTGCCACTCGTTCTCCGACAATGCGAGCGTGCTCGGGCTCGATGTCGACTACGGCAACGACAAGGGCGCGTACGGGATTTTGCCGGTGGCGAAAAACATGGTGATGAATGATGAGAAGATCATCACCTGGGCTGATTACAAGCCGGAAGACGATGAGATGACCTTCGGGCTT